>JBBFLE010000003.1 GCA_037481695.1 bacterium
CCAGGCGGGGCACTTAATGCGTTAGCTACGGCACAGCGGGAGTGGATACCCGCCACACCTAGTGCCCACCGTTTACAGCGTGGACTACCAGGGTATCTAATCCTGTTTGCTCCCCACGCTTTCGCGCCTCAGCGTCAGTATCGGTCCAGGAAGTCGCCTTCGCCACCGGTGTTCCTCCTGATATCTACGGATTTCACCCCTACACCAGGAATTCCACTTCCCCCTCCCGTACTCAAGTCCGGCAGTTTCGGATGCACTTCCCGAGTTGAGCCCGGGGCTTTCACACCCGACTTACCGAACCGCCTACGCGCCCTTTACGCCCAATGATTCCGAACAACGCTTGCACCCTCCGTATTACCGCGGCTGCTGGCACGGAGTTGGCCGGTGCTTCCTTTGGTGGTACCGTCAGGCCGAAGAGCTATTCACCCTTCGACGTTTCTTCCCACCCGACAGAGCTTTACGACCCGAAGGCCTTCATCACTCACGCGGCGTTGCTGCGTCAGGGTTTCCCCCATTGCGCAAAATTCCTCACTGCTGCCTCCCGTAGGAGTCTGGCCCGTGTTTCAGTGCCAGTGTGGCTGATCATCCTCTCAGACCAGCTACCCATCGTCGCCTTGGTAGGCCATTACCCCACCAACTAGCTAATGGGACGCGGGCTCATCTCTGTGCGGCAGGTCCACCGAAGCAGATCCCCGCCTTTCATCTTGGGAGCCGAGGCCCCCAAGACAATATCCGGTATTAGCCCGCCTTTCGGCGAGTTATCCCAGTCACAAAGGTAGATTACCCACGCGTTACTCACCCGTGCGCCACTTTACTCATCCGCCGAAGCGGACTTTCTCGTACGACTTGCATGTGTTAGGCACGCCGCCAGCGTTCGTTCTGAGCCAGGATCAAACTCTCCAGTTGAACCTGTTCGAAACGACCCGCTAACAGGTCGTTACGGAATCACGGAATGCCTCGCGTATTTTGACGGCTATTCGGTTTTCAAAGATCCATGGTCCGAGACCATAAAAAGGGGAAAAAAATCCTTTTTCCTCCCCGCCGGGGAGGGTCTCTTTCCCGCCCCCGTGATGTTCACAATGACAATTATAAACGCTCTTTTTTCCCTGTCAACCCCAAAAAAACATCAAACCAAATTTTTTTTACCTGCAACCGTAACCCTGTGATATCTTTTCTTGCCCTTCCTTAGCAGCAGACCCTGGGGCCCCATATGCTCCAGGCCCAGTCTCTCTTCGGGAGAGCAGATCCTCTCCTCTCCCCGGTAAGCTCCTCCCTGATTTATCAAACGCCTGGCCTCCCCCTTGGAAGAGCATAGCCCTACCTCCACCAGGAGTTCACAGGCCGGTATTCCCAAAGCCAATCTTTCCTCAGGTAACTCGCTGGTGGGGATGGAACTGAGGTCTGCTTCTTGGGATCTCCTGGGCACATTGCTTGTAGGCAAAAGTTCCGAAGGAATCTCCCTCAACCCAAAGACCCCGCTGGCCTTGTGAGCCTCCAAAGCAGCCTCCTCACCGTGGGCCAACCTGGTGGCCTCATAGGCCAAGATGGATTTGGCCGGATTCATTTCGCTTCCCCGCAGACCTTCCACCTCTGAAATCTCCTCCAGAGGAAGCAGGGTAAAAAGCTTCAGAAAACGCACCAAATCCTCATCTTCTGTGTTTATCCAAAACTGATAGTAATCATAGGGAGAGGTCCTTTGCGAATCCAGCCACACCGTGCCCTTCTCTGTCTTGCCCATCTTGCGGCCTGAACTTGTCTCCAGCAGGGGAAAGGTTATCCCGTAAGCCTTTTTCCCACCCTCCATCTTTCTTATCAACTCAATGCCGGCCACTATGTTTCCCCACTGATCGCTTCCTCCCATTTGTATCGTGCAATTGTGGTTTACGAAAAGATACCAGAAATCATATGCCTGAAGCAGCATGTAGTTGAATTCAATGAAGGATAGCCCCCTTTCCAGCCCTCGACGAATGGACTCGGCAGCAAGCATCCTGTTGACGCTGAAGTGCCTTCCAAAATCCCTCAAAAACTCTATATAATTCAACTTGGTCAGCCATTGGGCGTTGTTGAGCAGCAAGGCCCTGTCCTGTTCAAAGCTCAGGAATCTGGCCAGCTGCCTCTTGAGACCCTCGGCATTCATCTCTATCTCTTCCTTAGACAGTAACTTGCGCATCTCTGTTTTGCCGCTGGGATCCCCTATGAGCCCGGTGCCCCCTCCCACAAGAGCAATGGGCCTGTGCCCAAATCTTTGCATGTGCATCAATGCCATTATGGGCACTAGGCTGCCAGCATGAAGGCTTGCGGAGGTAGGATCAAAACCTATGTAACAAGTGGTGGGTCTTTCCAACAGATCCCTCAGAGCATCCTTCTCCTCGGGACTTTCGGCCGTCAACTGATGGATGAACCCTCTCTGCTCCAGCACGTCCAACACGTTCATGGGAGTTTCAGATCCTTCCAAATGATCAACGGGGGGCTAAAGAACGAAGAGCCCTTTCCAGAGCTCGTTGCGTCTCAGCATCAGGGGCAATTGTCAGGGCCTTCTCAAAAGACTCCCTGGCCTCTGCACTGCGGCCCAGATGCTGGAGGCAAACACCTTGATGATAGTAAGCTCCTGCAAGGGAAGTACGATACTCCTTTAGCTCCTCCTGAGTGGCCTTACCAGGCTTGGGCTCCTGTTTCTCTAGTTGCACTCTTAGTTGTTGAAAAACTCCCAAAGCAGAACCATACTGACCTCTCTTTTGGTACAGAAGTCCCAAACGTCCATAAGGATCCAGGTATTGCCTCTTCAGCTCTATGGCCATCTCATAGTACTCGATGGCCTTGATCTCGTCGCCTTTTTCCTCATGCGCTCTGGCCAGATTATAATAAGCCATCTCTGGGGTGGCATAGTATAGATTCTCCAGGGCCTTTTGAAACATTGCTATGGCATCGTCCCAACGCTTTTGGCGCATATAAACAGTACCCAAGTTGTTGTAAGCCTCGGAATAATCCTTTTTCAATCTGATTGCTTCCTGATAATACTTGGCACCATCTTCCAATCGCTGAAAGTAATCCGCATACACCAAAGCAATCCTGAATTTCAGCTCGGCATTGTTGGGATCTAAGCTCTCAGCTTCCATATAACTTTGCATGGCAGCCCTAAAACGGCCCTCTCTTAGGTGCGCGTCTCCCATGGTCTTGAGGCTTTCCACCCTGGCAGCAGATGCTGTCTGGGACTCCATCTCCTTGGGCGCACAGCCTCCCCAAGCCCCCAAACAGATCAGCAGAATCGCCCAGATCAACCCTTGGCACTTGTGTAAGAGAGCTTTCACCTGAAATCTTCCCCTCCCACTGAGCCTAAATTGGGTTCTTAACACGGCTACCATGGATCTGTCAATGACAGAGATCCGCCTTTTGCCCTTGGCAAATCGGCTTGTGAACTTTACTGAACCACCAATGACCCATACCTAAATCACTCTTGCCATCCAGATGTGGGCTCGAAGATGATCCTCCCAGGCAATGGCAAGACTAAGAAGTTCCCAGCCCTGCAACTGGCTCACCTTGATCATGGATGGATTTGGGCCTGGCCCTTCAGGATCAGTAAGTGATGCCAGCTGACTTCAGCATATCCTGGAGTACACCTATTTGTTCTGGAATGCATCATGATTTCCCCATGGGATCCTAGGCCCGGAAATGGCAAAGGCACCAGGGGTTTGGGCAGTAGCTCCCAGGGTCACCCATCCTGGGAAACAATTTGGATTAAAAAAGAAATCTTCTCGTGTGAACGTTCAACAGGAGCCCCAGAGCCATCATGGAGGTAACCAAGGAGGAACCCCCATAGCTTATGAATGGAAGGGCTATTCCCACCACCGGTAGCAACCCTAGGGTCATGGCCACATTCATGAACACTGGCCAGAAAAAGAAGGCCACCACTCCCAGGGCTATGAGCCGGGCCACGGGGTCTGTTGCCCTGGAGGCCACGCTCAAACAGTAGAAAATCAAAAGCAGAAAAGCCCCCAGCAACAGTACGCAACCCACAAACCCCCACTCTTCTGCCCAGACCGAAAAGGCAAAATCCGTATGATGCTCTGGTAAAAAATGTAACTGGCTCTGCGTCCCTTGGAGGTAGCCCTTCCCCAACAACCCACCCGAGCCCACAGCTATCTTGGACTGAGTCACGTGGTAGCCGGCACCCAGGGGATCCTGCTGAGGGTTTAAGTAAATGATAATTCTCTTTTTTTGGTAATCTGCCAACATCCTCCAGCCCATGGGAAGGCAAAGTAAACCCACACCCACCACCTTAAGCAATGATCTGATTCTTAGCCCTGCCATTATCATCATGCTCACCGATATGAGCATCACCAGAATCGTGCTGCCCAAGTCCGGCTCCAAGACCACAAGCAGGGCCACCAGCGCAACGGCGGCAGAAGGCTTCATCACGTCTCTCAAGGTGTAGTAGCCTTGAACAGGTTGATTGGCTTGGAAATGGCGAGCTATTGCCAGAAGAAGGGCCCACTTGGCAAGCTCTGATGGCTGAATTGCTATGGGTCCTAAGTTAAGCCATCTTTGAGAACCTGAGGTCACCTTTCCTATCACCAAGACCGCCACAAGCAAAACCACACAAACCCCATAAATTATCCATGCGTAATCCAGCCACCTGCGGTAATCAATCACAGTGACCAATGCCCCCAGCACCATGCCAATTCCAAAAAAGATCCCCTGCCTCATGTAGATGGGCAATCTGGACCAGGTCTCCGCCCCAGCAGCAGCGCTGTACAGGCTCACGATCCCCACTGAACCCAAGAAGGTCACAAGCACCAACAAAGGCCAAGCATCTCTTAGAAACCTGTTAGTTCTAAGAACTTCCCCGCCCATCTCCAGACCTCTTCATATCCAAGAACGCCTGAATCACCCTTTGGGCTATGGGTGCTGCCTCCATCCCACCCAACCCCCCGTGTTCGACCACAACCACAACCGCGATCTTAGGCTCCTCCACAGGGGCGAAGCATACGAACCAGGCATGATCCCTGTGCCTGTAGGGCACAGCCACCTTTCGCTCCCTCATTCTTTCGCTCATGCGCACCACCTGGGCTGTTCCGGTCTTGCCCGCCACATCGACTCCGGGAACCTTAGCCCTTTGCCCAGTTCCCCTGGGGTCCTGTACGACCCCTCTTAGGGCCTCTTTGAGAAGCCGCAGTGTGGATGAGCTGGCCGGAACTCGCCCTTGGGAACGGGGTTCCAGAGAAGCCAAAACTCGTCCGTCAGGACCCACCACTCTCTCTACGATCTGGGGGATCATCACCTCCCCTCCGTTTGCCACTGCGCTGATCATCACGAACTGTTGAATGGGGGTGACCAGATCATATCCCTGTCCAATGGCTGCCACAACGGTCTCTCCGGCATGCCATGGTGTTCCGAATCTTTTTTTCTTCCAGGCGCTTGTAGGAATCAGGCCTGGTTTTTCCTGATCCGGATCAAACCCTGTGGGGGATCCCAGCCCAAACCCCTTGGCGTACCTGGCCAGACGATCCACCCCCAGGAGGTGACCCAAGTGGTAAAAATAAACGTCACAGGATTGAATGAGTGCCTCTCTGAACCTTATCCATCCATGGCCTTCTTTTTTCATACACCGGTAATCCCGGTTGCCCACTGTGTAATGGCCCGGACAATATATGGGAGTATCTTTGGTTATGATCCCTTCTTCCAAGGCCGCCACAGCTGTAACGATCTTGTACGTGGACCCTGGAGGATATTGAGCCATGAGAGCTCGGTTGGTCAAAGGGTGATCCCTTGACTCGGTCAGGCTCTTCCAGGTTTCAGCAGAGATACCCTCTGAAAATAGATTGGGATCAAAAGACGGATGAGAGACCATCGCAAGAATGGCTCCTGTCTTTGGATCTCCTGCCACCACAGCACCCGTCCTGTCCCCCAAAGCCTCCTCTGCCACCTCCTGCAGACGCATGTCCAGGGTCAAGACCACATCCGCTCCTGGTTCAAAGGAGACTTCCTGAAGGACTCCCAGGTGACGCCCCTTGGCATCCACCTCTACCTGAATCCCGCCGTCTCTTCCCCTTAGATAAGGCTCCAGGGTTTTCTCCACCCCGGAACGTCCCACCCGGTCTCCTACCCTATAGCCCTTCCCCCTCCAGGCTTTAAGGAGTTCTTCAGGTATTTCACCCACATAGCCCAACACATGGGCCGCTTTTCGGCCTTCAGGGTAATGACGCCTGGGTTCCACCTCCACCCAGATTCCCGGCAGATCCAGCCTGTTTGTCTCCACCCAGGCAACTTCCTCCCATCGAAGGCCTTCCCTGAGCACCATAGAGCGAAAGGGGTTCTTTTTGCGGGCCTGCTTCACCAAAGAGACTGCATTGTGGCTGTCCAGTTGGACTCCCCTGGCAAGCCTCTCCATGACGGAAGAGGGATCCTCCACCTCGGCCGGCACAACCATCAGATTAAAAGAAGCCCTGTTATCGGCAATTACCTGGCCGTTCTTGTCCATCACTATTCCACGTGGAAACGGAATTTTTCTGAGCCTGATTCGGTTTTTTTCGGACAGCCTCTCGAAGGTCTCCCCTTCCAGGATCTGAAGCTGCCAAAGGCGAAGAAAAAGAACCAGGAACACTCCAATGATCACGATCGTGGCCCACTGTATATGCTTTCTTGAAGGAGGCAGTTTTTCTTGCTGATCCTCCTCCCATTTAAGACTCTTCATGGCCTTGCACCCGTTTAGCTTGCCTTGGTCACGATTAACCAA
Organism: bacterium; assembly: GCA_037481695.1. Taxonomy (NCBI): domain Bacteria; species bacterium. Next base: position 6,734 of record JBBFLE010000003.1, read on the forward strand.
TGGGCTGGATTACTACACAATATCAGAGGACCAATTGATCTGTGCTCCAATGCACTTGGGTTTTCCCTCTCGGATTCGCCAGGCTTTAAACCCAAGAATCGCCTAATTCAGGCCTGGGGGGCCAGCCCCCAGCCTCACAGGCGTCAAAGAGTAATATGAATTTGTCTAAGATCTTCTGTGTCGGTTCTTTCCAAAGCTGGTCCTAATAAACTCATGGGTAGTACCGCACAGCCAAACTATGCCCGGGCCCAAAGTTCCCAGTACACCTGCCTGGAGCAGCAGTTGCGTGGGATGTACATCTTCCAACCAAGGCCCTCCTTCCACCAAAGCCCCTATGCTCAACAATAGAAGGCCATGAAAAAAACCAAAAGGACCAGCCATCAAACCCAATGCCCATGATCCTCTCAGCAACAAGCCCCGACGCATCCAATGCCCGGCAAGACAAAGCAGGAGCATTACCAAAGGACCGACTCCCTTGGCGCCTCCACCATATAGATCAGAGGCGTATCCTAGGAAAAAGGCCAGGATCAATCCCTGAATCCGCTCCAGGCGAAAGGAAGCAAACAAGACCAAGGGTAACACCAAAGGGGCTCTGAGGAAAGAAAGGCCCAGGTATCTGAAAGCAGTAGTTTGCAGGGCCAACAAGATCAGACCTACAAGAAAAAGGGCCACTACGTTCATCGGGCACCTTTCTTGACCTGTCCTGTCTGAGGTTTCTCCCCGGCCTCGCTGGGCATCTCCTGGGGTTCTTTCTTCAGAATCACCATTACCTCCTCCAAACGTTGAAAGTCTACCTTGGGAGACACCTCCACCCTCTGGAAAAGGCCGTGTCCCTCCTTCCACACCTCGGCCACATTTCCCACTAACAATCCCTTGGGATATATTCCCCCCAGCCCTGAAGTTATGACCCTCTCACCTTTCTGCACGGTTTCGCTTCTGGGCACATACTTGAGCAGGCAGACATCCTGCCGGCCTACCCCCTCCAGAACAGCCCTTGTGCGACTCTCCTGCAAGAGCACGTCAACTGCACTGTTTCTGTCTGTTATCAGCAAGACCTTGGCTGTGCGATGAGCTGCTTCCACCACATGGCCCACCAGACCCTCCCTGGCCACCACCGGCATTGACCGCTCCACACCATCTTTGGTACCTCTGTCAATCAGCAAAGTGTGGAACCACCCACTGGAATCCTCCCCTATGACCCTGGAGACCACGCTTGGCAATTTCATGGAACTCTGGAAATTCAGAAGGTTCTCCAGTCTTTCTTTGGAGGCCCTAATTTCCCGGCATTCGGCCATTTCTTGTTCAAGCTCCTGGATCCTGGCCACAAGGCGTCGGTTTTCCTTTTGAGCATGCACCAGCGCCAGATAATCCTCCCAGATGGAGCGCAGTCCCGACAAAACATGTGCCAGCCCAGACTGAACGGGCCGAACCAGTGCATATATTGCTCTCTCAAACAGACTCAGGCTGCCCGGGTCACGGCGATGAGAAGAGATGATGGCCAAGGCCGTCACCATCAGGGCCAGGGTTACCCACAGGGTAGGGTGTTTTCTCCACCACATCTGGTTGCCTGCCGGCTGCGGCGAACTGAGGGGTCATTCACGCGAGAGAACTTCCCGATACAGACGCAAGTCGTCCAGTGCTTTGCCAGAGCCCAAAACCACTGTAGTGAGGGGATTGTCCGCCACGGTAACCGGTAGCTCGGTTTCCTCCCTCAACAAAACATCCAGATTTTTCAGCTGAGCCCCGCCCCCTGTGAGAACTATGCCTCGGTCCACTATGTCTGCAGCCAGCTCTGGAGGCGTCTGCTCCAACACAACCTTCACGGTTTCCACAATGGCGTTGAGAGGTTCAGCTATGGCCATTCGGATTTCCTCGGACCCTATGGTGAGGGTCTTGGGGATTCCGGCTACCAGATCCCTTCCTTTCACCTCGATAGTGGTTTCTTGCTCAAGGGGATAAGCAGAGGCAATGGTCATCTTAATGGCCTCGGAAGTGCTCTCTCCTATCAAAAGGTTGTACTTGCGTTTGATATATTGTATGATGGCTTGATCCATTTTGTCCCCTGCCACCCTTACGGATCTGGCAAAGACGATCCCTGACAGAGAGATCACGGCCACTTCTGTTGTGCCCCCTCCCATGTCCACAATCATGTTACAGGTGGGTTCTGTTATGGGAAGTCCTGCTCCAATGGCCGCAGCAATGGGCTCCTCGATCACATAGACTTCACGTGCCCCTGCTGATTGGGCAGACTCCCTCACCGCCCTTTTCTCCACCTGTGTGCAACCCGAAGGCACGCAAATTATTATCCTGGGCCTCACCAGACTGCTTCTGTTGTGAACCTTGGTTATGAAGTGCCGGAGCATTATCTCCGTGACCTCAAAGTCCGCAATTACCCCGTCCTTCATGGGTCTTATTGCTTCTATCTCCTCTGGTGTCCTACCGAGCATTTTCTTGGCTTCTTCACCCACTGCCACAACACGACGCACGCCCCTTACGTCCCTGCGCACTGCCACAACAGAGGGTTCGATGAGCACTATGCCCTTCCCCTTGACATAGACCTTGGTGTTTGCAGTGCCAAGGTCAATGGCCATGTCATTGGAAAAAAGGCCGAAGATGAAATCCAACATTCTCTCTTTCCTTTGAGCAAATGAGATGTTGCGGGTGGAATGACCCGCCTTGACCCTTTCCGGAACCGGCACAGAATAACAGAGATCTTGATTCCATTCAAGGATCCAACTGGGGCCACCCTGAAGGCTTGCCAGGGGGCCACAGGCTATGGTATTACCAGAGCGCATTCGGAGACATTGTATGGGGGGTGTGTGGAGTGGAACCAAGGACTTTACCCGAGTTATTTCTTGCGGCTGTTGACAGATGGGGAGACCGGGTGGCCCTCCGCAAGAAAGAGCTGGGCCTGTGGAGGGACATCTCCTGGAACCAATATGCCCAACGGGTTCGCCAGGTGGCATGTGGACTAGCGGCTCTGGGGTTGGGGAAGGGGGAATGTGCGGCTGTCATCGGGGAGAACTGCCCTGAGTGGGTGTTTTCAGATCTGGGAATAATCTGTGCTGGTGGGATAACTGTAGGCATCTACACCACCAATGCTGCGGCCCAATGCGAATACATAGTGCAGAATTGCGAGGCACGATTCTACTTTGCAGAAAATGAGGAACAATTGGACAAGGTCCTCTCCTTCAGGGAAAGGACCCCCTTTCTGAAAAAGATAATCGTCTGGGATATGGAAGGGCTTCACCACTTCAGGGATCCCATGGTCATAAGTTTTCAAGAGCTCCTGGATTTGGGAAAAAAGGCAGATGCTGATGATCCAGAGCTTTTCATGAATCGGGTGCGATCAATAGAGCCTGATGACCTAGCTGTGCTGATTTATACTTCAGGCACCACAGGCCCACCCAAAGGGGCCATGTTGACCCACCGTAATTTGGTGTGGATGAGCCAGGCAATGCCCGCGGCCAATCCCATTTCTGAAAAGGACGAATTTCTCTCCTTTCTGCCCCTGTGCCACATCTTCGAACAGCTTTTCACGGTGCTGGGAAATATAAGATTTGGGGCCGTGGTGAACTTCATTGAAAACACAGATACCGTCACGGACAACATGAGGGAGGTTTCCCCCACAGTAGCCTATGCTGTTCCCAGAATCTGGGAAAAATATTATTCCACTGTGATGATACGCATGTCTGATGCCACTTGGTTCAAGAGACAGGCTTTTAAAGCGGCCATGGGTATTGGCCTGAAGCATGCCCGTTTGAAGCTCTCGTACAAGGACATACCCCTGTCTCTGAGGCTAGCTTACAGACTTGCCTATCTGGCCGTTTTCAGGAAGTTGAAGGAAAGGCTGGGTTTTGATCGGGTTCGGGTGGCCTTCAGTGGAGCTGCTCCCATTTCGCCTGACATCTTGGTCTTTTTCCACGCCTTGGGAGTCCCCCTCAGGGAGGGATACGGTCAGACCGAGGGCACAGGGGTGACCACTGTGGCCCATGGCGACAAGATCAAGTTAGGCACAGTGGGGCAGCCACTGCCCGGCTGTGAGGTCAAGTTGGCTCCTGATGGGGAAATACTGGTGAAAAGCCCGGGGGTCTTTAAGGGCTATTATAAGAATCCCGAGGCCACTGAAGAGACGCTCAGAGATGGATGGCTCCACTCGGGCGATGTGGGAGAAATAGACGAGAACGGTTTCCTGAGGATAACCGATAGGAAAAAAGACTTGATCATAACTGCAGGAGGCAAGAACATAGCGCCTCAATACATAGAGAACCAGCTCAAGTTCAGTCCATACATAAATGATGCGGTGGTCATAGGAGACCGAAGGAAATATCTGACATGTCTCATTGTCATAGATGAAGAAAATGTCGTTAAGTATGCACAAGACCACAAGATACCATTTACCACTTACGAGAGTCTGACCCGCAACGAGGAGATCATAAATCTCATACAGGGTGAGGTGGATAAGGTCAACAACGGGCTCTCCCGCGTGGAACAAATCAAGAAGTTCACCATCTTGCCCAAAAAGCTTTACGAGGAGGACGGGGAGGTGACCCCAACAATGAAGGTAAAACGAAGATACATAAACGAGGCTTTCAAGGACTTGATCGAAGCCATGTATCGGGGAGGCTGAGTTGGGTTACCTCCACCTCTTTTTCCTTTTCCAGCGCTGATAACCCTTTGCGGACTGCTCTGAGCGGATCCCGAGGTAGAATTCCCTGACGTCTTGGTCCTGCATGAGCACATCAGGGGTGTTGGCCAAGACGATTCGTCCGTTTTCCAGCACAAAGCCGAAATGTGCGATGCGTAAGGCCATGCGGGCATTCTGCTCTACCAGCAGGATGGTTATACCCTCCTGGTTCAGTTCCTGAATTATGCGAAAGATCTCCCTGACAAGTATGGGTGATAGCCCCAAGGAGGGTTCATCCAGCATGAGGAGTTTGGGTCTTGCCATCAGGGCCCTGCCTATGGCCAGCATCTGTTGTTCCCCTCCGCTCAAGGTACCTGCCCATTGGGTTCTCCTTGAGGCCAGTATGGGAAAGTGATGAAGAACTCTCTGATAATCTTCCTTGATCTGGGCCCTGTCCGTGCGGCTGTATGCTCCCATGCGCAGGTTTTCATCTACGGAGAGTTCAGGGAACACCTCTCTTCCCTCTGGCACATAAGAAATGCCCATGCGCACTATCCGTTCCGCATCCTTGCCGTCTATGCGCTTGCCTGCAAACTCAATGGTGCCCTTATCTGGTTGGTCTTCCAGAAGTCCCATGATGGTCTTGAGAATCGTGGTCTTCCCGGCCCCGTTGGGTCCGAGAATGGCTGCTATTTGGGCCTCCCGCACCTCCATGGATACTCCTCGTATGGCCAGGATAGGCCCGTAATAGGTCTCTATGTTTTTAACCTTCAGCATGAGGCTCTTCCTCTCCCAAATAGGCCTTGAGCACCTCCGGATCTTTTTGTATCTCTTCAGGCTTCCCCTCTGCTATGACCCTGCCGTAATTCAAAGCCAGGATCCTGTCAGAGATGTCCATTATGAGATTCATGTCATGTTCTACCAGCAAAATGGTGACCCCATAGAGATCCCTCACGTCCCGGATCCAGAACATGAGATCCCCTTTCTCCTCCACATTCATCCCAGCTGAAGGCTCGTCCAACAGCAAGAGCTTGGGCTCCATGGCCAATGCCCTTGCCAGCTCAACACGTTTCTGTATTCCGTAGGGCAGGCTGGCTACAGGCCTGTTCCTGGCAGACTGGAGATCCAGAAAATCTATGATCCTCTCCACGTAGGCCCTGTGAGCCACCTCCTCCCGTGCAGCTCTGGACCCCCTCCAAAGCATGGTTGCTCCGGCCCATACCCCTGTTTTCATATGCACGTGACGTCCCAGCATCAGATTGTCCAGGGTCGACATATGGGAGAAAAGCTCTATGTTTTGAAAAGTGCGGGCTATCCCAAGCCTGGCTATCCGATGGGGGCTCAGACCCGTGATGTCCTCTGCGGCCAGGGTTATCTTTCCGGAATCAGGTTTGTAAAGGCCGCTGATGCAGTTGAAGATCGTGGTCTTGCCGGCTCCATTGGGGCCTATTATGGAAAATATGGAGCCTTCCTCCACCGAGAAGCTCACCCTATCCAGAGCTCTTACACCGCCGAAAGACAGCGTCAACTTTTCTACTTGCAGATAGGACATTTCGCTACCGCCATGCTGGTGAGGAGGACCAGGCGCCCTCCTCACCAGTTTCTGATTTACTTGCTTATGGTGATCCAGTCAGTGAGCAACTCCAGGTTTCCGTCGTCTTTCACCTTGGCTATTTTTATGCTCTTGGCTCCCAGGTGATCCGTGGAGGTATAGGTAAGGGGAGGACCTATGCCCTTCCACTCCTTGAGGGTTTCTAAGGCAGATATCAAACCTTCCGTGGTCAAGTTCCTGCCAGCCCTCTTGAGACCTTCCACCAGCGGCTCTGCCCATATGATTCCGGCGTAATAAAAAGTACCCCAACGCTCTTTGGGAGCGTATTTCTGCCAGGCCTGTCTGTACTTGACCATCAGAGGATGATCGGAATCAGGAAGTTCACCAAAGCTTGCGACTATGACCCCCTTCCAAAGCCCCTTTGTCACCTCGTACATGAGAGGCGCATCTGAAAGGGTACTGCTGGATATCCACTGGGGGGCAAAACCTATCTTGGCAGCCTCTCCCAATATGATGGCAGCATGCTTGGGAAGCAGATACATTATTACCGTGTCAGCCCCAGATTCTTTTAGCTTGAGAGCATGGGAGCTCAGATCAGTATCAGGCACTTCCACCGAGACTTTGGCAGCCAGCTCCATGCCTTTTTCCTTCATGTATTTTTCAACGCCTTCCAGGCCGTCTTTGCCATAATCGTCATTTTGGTAAAAAACAGCAATTTTCTTCTTACCCATCTTTTCTACGGCAAACTGTGTGAGTAAGTAAGCTTCGTCCACGTACAGAGGATAGACAGCAAATATGTACTTCTGAAATGGTCTTGACCAATGTTTGTTCCCAGTAGATGGAGAAACCCACACAACCTTGTTCTCGCTCAGGTCGTCCCTCACAGCCATCCCCGGGGCGGTTCCCACGCCCCCCACCACTGCAAAGACCCCGATCTGATTTATAAATTCCTTGCCTATGGCCTTTGTTTTGGCCGGATTGTAAGCGTCGTCACGAAGATAGTACTCTATCTTGCGACCGTGTATTCCTCCCTCATCATTGATGAGTTTGAAATAAAGATCAGTTCCCCTGGCCACGGCTCCCCAGGCAGCCGCAGGGCCTGTCTGGGGTCCCCACTGCCCTATCTTGATTGCCTTGTCCGTGACCCCTCTTACCTTCTCGGCAGCCCCAGCCAAACCAACCATCCAGCAAACTACCAGTAGAATCCCACAAATCATGATCATTTTGCGTCTCATGCCGGTGCCCCTCCCTTCCACTGTGGATTCAAAAACCTCTCAGGCAAAAAGCTTCCAGCTGTCTTTGGTGACCTAGGCCAGTGTTCCACCTCCTTTCAGCCTCGCAGAGCTCAAACCTTCTTGACATAGTGACGGGCCAGAAGACCGCTTGGCCTCACACACAGCACCAAAACGATGATGGCAAAAGCCACCACAGACTTAAACTCCAATGACACGTAGCCTCCAAAGAGGTTCTCTATTATCCCCACCATCTCGGCTCCCAGAACTGCACCCGGCAGGCTGGTCATGCCTCCCATCACTGCTCCGGCAAAGGCCTTCATCATGGGATCCATCATCATGTTTACGTCCAAGGGATAGGTGGAAGCAATCAAGATCCCAGCCACTGTGCCTATGAGAGAGCTCAGGGCCCAGGTAAAGGAGAGTATCCTCTTGGTTCTTATCCCCATGATCCTGGCAGCCATCTGATTCTGTTGTGTGGCTTTCATGGCCACTCCCAGCTTGGTATACCTGAAAAACACAAAAAGAAGCCCCATGATCAACAGGGCTATGAAAAAAATCCAGACACTGATTTTGCTCACAGCCACTGTGCCTAACTGGTACACCTCTATGTTGGAAATGGGAAAGGGAAGGGCCCTTTGATCAGGCCCCCATTTCCAGCCGGCCAGTCCGTAAAGAATCATCTCAAAACCCAAGGTTATCACTATTAGGCCCAACACCGTGGGGTCCTTGGCCGGTCTCAGGAACAAAAACTCCACCGCGATGCCCAGCGCCATAGCAAAGCCAAGGGTGATCACCACTGCCCACCCAAAGGGCACAGCTTGTTCTGTCAGCAGGTTGAAGGCCACAAAGGTGGAAAGCATGGCCATCTCCCCCTGGGCAAAGTTCAAGACCTCGGAGGTCTTATATATGATGACCATGGCCAAGGCTATGAGTGCGTAGCAAGCCCCTATGGCCAGTCCGCCAACTATTAACTGGGACAACATCTTCACTCGCCTCCGCTATGACCTGTCTGGTATTTTCAAAAAGGCCAGGTGCGCCAATAACGTTTGGTCCTAATCCAAAAACCGTACATTCCCAGAGGCTCGAACATCACTATCAAGACCATGATCAAGCCAATGATGATGTTCTGGAGGTTGGCCATTCCTCCTACGTTGAACCATCGCTCCGATATCTCCACTATCCATGGTCCCACCAGCCACATGTCCTGGACCGAGGAGAGCCGTATCTGCAGGTACGTCAGAAGCATGGCCCCAGCAATGGATCCTGGGATGGATCCCAATCCACCCACCACCACCATGCCTAAAAACACGATGGAGAGCATTAGGTTGAAGTTCTCTGGGGAAATAAACCCCAAGACAAAAGCCATGAGCCCTCCTGCAACACCTGTGTAAAAGGCACTTATGGCAAAGGCAAGGGTCTTGTAATAGGTCAGATTCACGCCCATTGTCTGAGCAGCTATGTCACTGTCTCGAATTGCCACAAGGGCCCTTCCCACCCGGCTGTTCACCAGGTTGCGCGCCCCTACGGTCATCACCACCGTAATGCCCATGATCAGGTAGTAGAGCTCCGTATCAGAACTGAGCTCCAAACCCAGGATCTTCAGTTTGGGAATGTCCAAGCCCATGCGGCCGCCCAGGAAGGACCAGTGTCCCACAAACTGGGTCACAGCCATTCCAAAGCCCATGGTGGCTATGGTCAGATAAGGACCCTCCAGTCTCAGTGCTGGCAGTCCTACCAGGAATCCGAAACCGGCTGAGATGAAAGCCCCTGCAGGCAAAGCCACCAGGAAGGACACGCTGTAAACCTTATAGAGCATGGCGCAGCTGTACGCCCCGATGGCAAAAAACCCTGCATGGCCTAATGATATCTGACCCGTATACCCGATGAGGATGTTCAGACCCAGGGCCACGATGGCGTGAATGGCCATCAGATTAAATAGATAAGCGTAGTAATGCCCCCCTAGCAATGGGAAAAGCCCCAGGGCAAAAAAAAGCACTATGGTCCAGAAGACCTGTACCTTGCTGTCAAAGAGTCGAATATCCTCATAGTAATCCCTCTTCATGTCCATAGTCTGAGGTTCCCCCTTGGATGCCTGGCCGCCCAAAAGAAATGGCAAGATCCTGTATCAAAATCAAAGCCCCTCTGTCAAGCACCAACTCAGCCCAACTGTACCACGCCCAGTAACTCCTCACTGTTAACAGCTCCATGTCTTAGGATCTTGAAGGGTTCCACCGTGCAATCAAGCACGGTGGAGGGTGGACCTCCTGAAAGCCTTCCCCCATCCAGGACACCATCCACGCTATTTAAGAGCGTATGGGGTATTTCTTCTATTAAAATGGCTGAGGGCCCCCCTGATGGATTGGCGCTGGTGCCCACCACCGGTGACCCTACTTCTTTGACCAGGGCTTGAGCCAGGGCATGTGAACTCCAGCGCACTCCCACGCCCCCTCCGGGGCCTATGAGAGCCTCGGGCAAACCTTTTTTGGCTGGAAGCACTAAGGTCAAGGGCCCAGGCCAGAATCTTTCCATGAGGTATTCTGCAGGGGGGGGTATCCTCTCCACGAGCTTCTGCAGCATGCTCAGCCCATCCACGATACACAGCAATGGTGCCTCATAGGTCCTGAGCTTGATCCTGTATATGCGATCCAAGGCCGCCTCACACATGAAATGGGCCCCCAGGGCGTAGTAGGTCTCGGTTGGATACACTACCACCCCTCCCCCTAGAATGCTCTTGGCAATTGACTTGACATCTCTCAGAAATGGCCTGCCTTTCAATCCATAGCCTCCAATTTGGCCGCCTTCTCTTGGATAAGTAACTCCATCTCTTTTCTCATACTCTGTAACCTCTTCTGGATCTCTGGATCAGCCAACCCCAGTATCTGGGCGGCCAGAATCCCTGCATTCCTGGCTCCGGCTTTCCCAATGGAGACCGTTGCCACAGGCACTCCAGGGGGCATCTGTACCGTAGAGAGCAAGGAATCCATCCCTTGGAGGGGGGAGGAGTCTATGGGCACCCCTATGACCGGCAATATGCTATGGGCAGCCAAAATACCTGCCAGATGGGCTGCTGCACCTGCTCCAGCTATTATCACCTTTACACCTTCCTGTTGGGCTTGCTCTGCCAATCTGATGGCCCTAGCCGGAGTTCTGTGAGCCGAAGCTATGGTCATCTTGGAGGATATACCCAGGCTGGAGAGGACCGTACGGGCTTCTTCCATGACCGAAATATCAGAGTCGCTTCCCATCACAATTAATACCAAAGGCTTACTCATTCCTGGACCTCCTCAGAGCTTTTTGACCGATGTCTTTTCTGTAGTGGACCCCTTCCCAATGAATCATTCCCACCGCCCTGTACGCCCTGTCTATGGCCTCGGCCACATGGGCACCCCGAGCCGTGACCCCCAGTACCCTTCCTCCATCGGTCAGGAAAAGGCCGTTTTCCCATTTTGTGCCCGCATGAAATACTACCACATGCTCCATGGCCTCTGCTTCTTGCAGACCTGTTATTATCTTGCCCTTCTGATATTCACCGGGATAGCCGCCTGATGCCATCACCACACAAACTGCAGCTCCATCCTCCCAGACAGGTTTTTCCTCAGCCAGTCCTCCCTCCAGGACAGCCATGATCAGAGAACAGATGTCACTCCTTAGCTGCATCAGAAGGGGCTGAGCCTCGGGATCACCCAGTCTCACGTTGAACTCCAGGACCTTTGGCTCTCCGTGGGAGATCATCAGGCCTGCGTACAATATCCCTTTGTAAGGCCTACCTTCCTTGGCCATGGCCCTGACCGTAGGAATCATTATGCTCTCCATTATGCGGGCAGCCATGGACTCTGTTACCACAGGAGCCGGGCTGTAGGCCCCCATACCCCCTGTATTGGCTCCCTGGTCATGGTCATAAACCGCCTTGTGATCCTGGGCTGCCGGGAAAGGCACTACTGTTTCACCATCCGTGATGGCAAGGAAAGAGGCCTCCTCCCCCTCGATATAATCCTCTACCAGCATCTTCTGACCGGCAGAACCGAAGCTCTTCTTGACCATTATCTCCTCTATGGCCCGGTAGGCCTCCTCCATCTCACGACAAACAAAAACCCCTTTGCCTGCGGCAAGTCCGTCAGCCTTGAGCACCAAAGGCACACCCTTTTGCTTGACATATTCTCGAGCCTCTTGGGCTTGACTGAAGACCCTGAACTCGGCCGTAGGAATCCCATATCGCTTCATGAGCTCCTTTGCAAAAGACTTGCTTCCCTCGAGCATGGCAGCCTCTTTACTCACCCCAAAGATGGCAAGTCCCTCCTGAAGGAAACGGTTGACAATACCTTTTACCAGAGGCTCCTCCGGGCCCACCACTGTCAGGTCAATCTTTTCTCGGCGAGCCAGTCCCACCAATCCCTCCACATCACCGGAGGCTATGGGCACACACTTGGCCAATCTGGCAATACCTGCATTTCCGGGAGCGCAATAGATCTCCCTCACAAGAGGACTTTGCGCTATCTTCCAAACCAAGGCGTGCTCTCTTCCGCCTGATCCCACCACAAGAACCCTCATCTGGCGCACCTCCCATACCTTGCCTTTGCCCAGCCTCTCATCTTCACCTTGCTGCCCGCAACCACAGAGTCACTTTCCCAGCCACTGAGCAATGAGCCCGTCGTAGCGACTTGTAAGGGCAAAAGCCTTTGTGGCCAAGCCTCTGGATGTCTCCAGAGAAATCCCCCCTGCTTTTTCCCTCATTTCCTTCAAGACCCTCTCATAATCTTGAGGATCCACTATTACCGCCACTCCCGTGTGGTTCTTGGCAGCGGCTCTTATCAAGCAAGGACCGCCTATATCTATCTGTTCTATGGCTTCTTGTTCTGTACATCCGGGCTTATGGATCGTGGCCTCAAAAGGATAAAGATTCACTACCACCATATCTATGGGCCTGATATTGTAGAGTTTCAATTGAGCCATGTGCTCTGGAAGCTCCCTTCTGGCCAAGATGCCACCGTGGATGTGGGGATGAAGGGTCTTGACTCTACCGTCGAGCATCTCGGGAAAACCCGTGATTTCCGCAACCTCTCGAACCTTCAAGGAAGCTTCCCTCAGGCTACGGGCAGTCCCACCCGTGGAAATAATCTCCACACCCATGGCAGCCAACTCCCGTGCAAATTCCACGAGTCCCCTCTTGTCGGAAACACTAAGGAGCGCTGTTCTAACATCTATGATCCGCTCGGCTTGTTGCACCATGCTTTTATCCTCCCTTTCTTAGGCCCCCACACAGCTCAACAGGGGCTTCACACTCAGAAATCACTTAGTTTCCCAACTGTGGATTCCCTCCCAAGGACCCGAGGGAGGCTTTGTGCTAAAAGCCCTACAGCGTTCCAAGTAGAGCCTGGAAGGGCCGTCCTGAGGGACTGTCTTCAGTACCTCTGAAAAGTAGCCCGCTGCCTCCTCCCAACGCATTTGCCTGTAGAGTCCCAATCCGAGCTGGAAAAGCTCCAACCAAGAGGAATCACCCGAGCATCTTTCCTTTAGTCCCAGGATTTCATAAATACGCACTGGCCTGCTTTTCCCTTTGACCCGGACCAAGTCCAGTTCTCTGCAGAGCATTTTGCCTTCCAGATGGGAGGCCGTAAATTCGGTGACCAGGATATGGGTCCCGTATTGCTTGTTAAGCCCCTCCAGCCGCGAGGCCAGATTCACATTGTCTCCCATTACCGTATAATCGAACCTTCTCTGGGACCCCATATTACCCACAACCATCTCACCTGTGTTAATGCCTATTCCAATGTCCAGTTCCGGTAGCCCCTTGGGCCTCCACCTCTCTCTGAGTGCCTTTAGGGCTTCTAGCATCTCCATGGCGCTCAAACAGGCTCTAAGGGGGTGATCCACCTGGGGCAAGGGAGCTCCGTAAATGGCCATTATGGCATCTCCTATGTACTTGTCCAAAGTGCCTTCGTGTCGAAATATCACTTGAGTCATCTCTGTCAAATATTCGTTTAACAGCAGAACCAACTCCTCTGCTGCCAAGCCTTCGGAGATGGTGGTGAAGCCTCTGATATCGCTGAACAGCACGGTCAGAACCCTTTGTTCACCCCCGAGTTTGAGGGCCTTGGGGTCCTTGAGTATTTCTTGGACCACAGCTGGAGCCACATAGACCTGGAAGGCTCCCTTAAGTCTCCTTTTTTCCCTTTCCTCCAGCACGTACTTGTGCACTGTCACTCCCAGATAACACAGGGGCACCAGTAGACTTGGGTACATGGCATTCAGCCAGTATCCGTGCTTGATGAGCAATTGGGTGTTGAGATAAAGATGTAGAAGAAAAAAACCCAGCATGAACATGGCCCCTGCCAGGGGCCTGAGCCTGGGAAAAAGCAAGCCCATTATTACTCCCAGGCAAAGCAGCATCGAGATGTCTATGAGAGAGACCCATCCCGGTCTCTGAATGTAGTCTCCTTGAAGGATGTTGTCCAAGACGGTGGCATGAACCTCCACACCGGGAAAGATGGGATCCAATGGGGTAACTCTCAAATCGAAAATCCCTGTGGCCACTGCCCCGATAAGGACTATCTTGTCCCTAATCTCATCCTCTTTGGTGCGGCCTTTTAGCACATCCACCGCCGAAACATAGGGAAAGGTTCTGCCCTTGCCCCTGTAGTTGATGATGAGGAAGCCTTCTTCTGAGGTAGGAATCCAGCCTCCTTCCCATTCTATTCCCGTAACCCCGTACGGCTCCAAATCCAGAACAAACCAGGATGGATCTGCCCCTGCATGCCTGAGAGTTTGGATGGCAAGGGGAGCCACCAAGTCCTCTCCCAGGGCCATTACCAAAGGAATAGCCCTCACCACTCCGTCAGGATCAGGAACCATGTTGAAATAACCTATTGCCTTGGCTGCCTCGGCTATGGGAAGAATGTTTCCCTTGATCCCCACCGGCTTAGGAACAGGCACATCCGTGAGCTTGGCACCATGACTCCTGACCACCGGGTATAGCATCTTGCCCAGCCATCCCCTGATCCTGTCCTTGTCCTGCCAGTTGGCCCCAGAGTCCTCGGGTCTCATGAAGAGAAAGTCACCTACCACCACCTTGCCTGAATCCTCTATGGCCTTTGCCAGCACCTGGTCAGGATGGACCGCCTTGACCACCTGTCTCAGAAATTCGTCCATCTCGGAGTTTTTCTGCGCCAGCCTGCCTAGCTCAAGCCTCAGATCCTTCAGCCAGGCCGGAGCATTCCAAAGATCCATCTCCTCATAAAGCCATTCCAGCACCCCAGAGCGTCTCTCCGGTTCCGGCCAGGCTATATCTAGGCCTATTACCCTGGCCCCTTGCCTGGTGAGCACCTCTATGAGCTCCCCCATGAGGATCCTGGACCAGGGCCATTGTCCGATCTCTTCAAGACTCTTCTCGTCTATGGCTACGATCACCACCTTGCCAGTGGTGGGAAGCTCTCCTCTCCACCTAAGCCTTTGGTCAAAGGCCTTCAGTTCGAAAAGCTCTAGAATGGGCGGTCTACTAAGGTAAAGAAACACCAGGAGCAAAGATATCACCATGCTCACGGTGAAACCCGTCCAGCGGAAAAACTTTTTTGGTCTGGCGGCCATCTTCGTATCCCGTCAGAAAATTCAAGTGATGGGTTTTTTCCAGAGGCCCGGCAAAGATGGGCCAAAGTACAGCGCACCGAGGCCTTGAAGTCAACCAAAACCGCAATTGCCCCCGAAACTCCCCTTTGATAGCATGATTCAGAAAGGCAAAGCCCGGCCGGGGAATCACCAAAGCAGGCGATCTGGGAGGATCATACAACCTACTGTGGTATCCAACGAGAGCTGCAGTGGTTTATTTGGTGAATCATGAGGCTTTTGTGAAAAAGAATCACCCCCGAATCCAAGGCAAGGTCTCTTGAAATATGTGCTCTGCGCTCTTTAATCTGGCCGAGGTGGCTGTGGATCTTCCCATCCATAACACCCTCACCTACAAGATTCCAACTGAGCTGCTAGGGCATGTGAAGCCTGGATGTGTTGTGAGGGTCCCTTTGAGGAGCAAGCAGGCCATGGGTGTAGTGATTCAAGTGCACCAAGCCCAACAGCTTCCCTCAGAGCTCAAGGAGGTTATTGAGTTATTGCATGAGGAGCCCATCTTCACTGATTTGGAGCTCCAATGGTACAGCTGGGCGGCCAGATATTATATGCATCCCCTGGGAAGGGTCTTGGCCACTGCTTTGAGACCCATGTTACCTGGGCTGGCAAGATCTAAGACAGGCAGAAAAGCGACTCCCGAGGTGGCCAAGGGACCAACCCTTGGCCCCGCCTTTAGCCTGACGATTCATCAGACAGAGGCTTTGGAACAGATCATTCCTGTTGTGCGTGAAGGCAGGTTTGAGACGTTTTTGCTTTGGGGGGTCACGGGAAGCGGTAAGACAGAGGTTTATCTTAGGTCAGCCCAGGCCGCTGTGGAATGCGGGAAACAGGCCATGATCTTGGTCCCGGAAATCTCTTTGACTCACCAGCTGGTGCGGGAGTTTAGATCCCGCTTCGGGGAATGTATTGCTGTTCTCCACAGCAGGCTTTCCAAAGGGGAGAGGGCTGCCATGTGGATGGGAGTGAGCCAGGGCAGCTTCCCTGTGGTTTTGGGAGCCCGCTCGGCTGTTTTTGCACCATGCCGTAAGCTGGGTCTGATAATAGTAGATGAAGAACATGACCCTTCTTACAAGCATGAGGAGGGATTCAGGTACAATGCCAGAGATCTGGCCCTGGTCCGGGGCAAGCTTTCCCAGTCACCGGTCTTGCTGGGTTCCGCAACTCCTTCTATGGAGACCTATTGCAATGCACGCCAGGGCAGGTTCCACTTGCTGAGGTTGCCCGAGAGGGTGGAAGGCCGTCCCCTGCCCCATGCACAGGTGGTGGATCTCAGGAGGCATTTCAGGGCCGGAGGGAAGGGAAATATCATATCCCAACCCCTGGAGGAGGCCATGAGGGAGACCCTGGAAAAGGGCGAGCAGGTGCTTCTTTTTCTGAACAGGCGAGGCTTTGCCACCTTCCTGCTTTGTCCGGACTGTGGACACGTCTTCAACTGCGCCAATTGTGCCGTAGCCTTGGTGCACCACCTTTCAGACAAAGCTCTTGTGTGCCACTACTGTGGGTGGAGAAGACCAGCCCTTCCCATTTGCCCTGTTTGCAACAACACCAACATCTCTGACCTGGGGGTTGGCACAGAGGCGCTGGAGCTGGAGGTGAGAAGAAAATTCCCCGGAGCCAGAGTGGTACGAATGGACAGGGACACCACCACCAGAAAACATGCTCAGCAGGAGATTCTGAGAACTTGGAGAAAAGGAGAAGCCGACGTACTCATAGGCACTCAAATGGTGGCCAAGGGTCACCACGTGCCCAATGTTACATTGGTGGGAGTGGTATTGGCCGACACCAGCCTCAATCTACCCGATTTCAGAGCATCGGAGCGCACCTTCCAGCTCTTGCTTCAAGTGGCAGGCAGGGCTGGAAGAGGGGATAGGGCTGGCAGGGTGATACTGCAGACATACAACCCCGAGCACCCGGCAGTGGTGTTTTCCATGGGAGAGGACTACGAATCCTTTGCCTGGCGTGAACTGGCCCTGAGAAAGGAAGCTGGATATCCTCCCTTTCGTTATTTGGCCCTGATACGCATTTCTGGCCCCAGGGAGGACACTACTTCTCAAGCTGCATCAGTACTGAAGCAAGCTGCCACGGAGGTTTGCGTTAAGCCCGGAGCCGTGGATTGGATCGGGCCGTCTCCAGCACCCATCTCCCGGCTCAAGGGTAAGTGTAGATGGCAGCTCTTGCTCAAAGCTTATTCCAGGGTGGAGCTCCATGAGGCAGCTGCTCGAATACTTGAAAGGGCGAAAAGAAAACTACCTCCAAGAATTCTCTTGGGGGTGGACATTGACCCCCAGTCCTTTCTCTGAGTATTCTTTCCCAAGCCTCTTGGGCTTTGAAGACTTTGCAAAGGTCTGAAGTAGGAGACTTTGGGGAAAAATGTCTTGGAGAGCCAGCCTGGGTCTTTGGATTGCCTGCTTTCTATGGGCCATTTCTTTCATAGCCACCAAGGTGGCCTTGGAGGGCGCACCCCCACTCACATTAGTTGGCTCCAGACTCCTGGTGTCTGCAACTTGTTTTTTCTTTTGGTTTTGGGGGCGCGGCCGTAACATTCCATGGCCGGGGAGGGCAGCCCTGAGAAGACTCTTTGTGCTGAGCCTTCTGGGCACGGGTTTGCACTATGGAATCCAGACCATTGGATTGAGATATACCACAGCTTCCAATGCATCCATCTATGCGGTAACAGGACCCATTTCCATTACCGTAATAGCAACTCTCTTTCTGGGAGAAAGACTGACCCTACGCAAGACCATGGGCATCCTGGTTGCCTTGACAGGAGTTCTTTGGGTCATGGGCTGGGAGTCCCTCAAAGAGTTTAGATTGGAAGGGCATATTCTGGGAGACATACTGGTTTTTGGAAGCATAATGCTTTGGGCTGGATTCACGGTATATGGCAAAAGCCTCATGGAAGAAAGAGGTGCCATGGAAGTAATAGCACTTACAACCATCATAGGGGCTATCTGGATGATTCCTGTGTCCCTCTGGGAGATGGCTGCCCTGGGCTTTTCACCTTTGGCCATTCCGTGGAAAGCCTGGGCAGCCATCGGATTTCTGGGTATTACATGCTCTTTTCTGGCCACCTTGCTTTACTTCATAGCCCTGCGTAACACAGAGTCCCAAAAGGTGGCGGTGTACCTTTACACCATCCCGCCCATGACTTATTTGGCTGCTGCCCTTTACCTAGGGGAACAAATAGGCTCGAACCTCCTGGGAGGTTCTCTTCTTATCCTGGCCGGGGTTTATTTGACAGAAAAAGGATAGATCGAGGTGCTCAAGCATATGGCAAGATCAATTTTCCTGGTAGCCTTGGCAAGAGGTTTTTGGGCTCCCCTTGGAGGTTTGGCCTTTCTGAAGAGAACCCCTCCGCTTTGGAAGTACGTTTGGATTCCGGCCTTGCTCAACTTGGTTCTCTTTCTGGGGCTTGGGATACTGTTCGTTGTACTGTTTCCCCACATGGTGGCTCTTATCCTTCCCGAGGGGGATACATGGTACCTTAGCATTGTCAGGGCCGTGGTATGGGTCTTGGGATCGGTCATGGTTCTGCTTTTGTTCCTTGTGAGCTTCACTGCTGTGGGCACAGTCATTGCAGACCCCTTCAACGATCTGCTTTCTGAGCGCGTGGAAGAGATCAAGATGGGAGCCCCTCTGAAGACTGGAGGAGGTATCTGGCCACAAATGCGAAGGAGCGCCCGTTCTGCCCTGGAATCTCTAAAATACCTGGCCGTATACTTGCTGGGATCGCTCTTGATTCTGCTTTTGGGCCTTTTGCCAGCAATAGGACCTGCTGTGTCTCCAGTCCTTGGGGCAATTTGGACTTTTCTTTTCCTGGCCTTGGAGTTTGGGGATTACTACCTGGCCCGTCACTGGATACGATTTAAAGAACGCTGGAGCATAGTCTGGAAATACAGGTGGGCCAGCATCGGCTTTGGTATGGGCTGCTCTGTGCTGCTCATGATTCCCCTCTTGAACCTTTTTCTCATGCCCGGAGCAGTAACAGGAGGTACGCTGCTTTGGTTGGAACTGAATCCCCCACCAAAGGACAAGCCCATCCCCAGAAGTGAAGCTTAATAAGTATTGTTCGGGATCATTGAGCAATTCTGGCTGGCTTTAATCTGCTAACTGATTTATGCTCGCATGCAGCCTGATCTTCCCCATCTAGTATTGGCCGGTGCAGCTCTAAAGTAAGGGTGGTTGCCACTGGCAAAAAATCTGAGGCACAAGGATCTTTTCCTATTTTAAGCCTGCCCGGGGAACCCCATCAGAGGAAGAGGCCAGTTCCAAGACCGTGTCCCTGAGCAAAGGGCAGGGCCATTGCGGGTGCGCTCCAAGCAACTGCCCCAGATTGGACAATGCAGCAGGAATCCATTTCAGGAAGAATCTCTTTCCCCGGAGCTTACCTAGATAGGCAAAGGCCCCCAGAATCTGCATGTTTCGATGTAACTCCACCAAGGGATATGCTCCCAGAAAATCTTCCCTGGAAAAGGAGATGTTATCAGAAAGGGCATCCAGGTACTGCTCAAGGATAATTGCTTTGGTCTCAGGGGGCAGACCAACGTAAGGATCCAAAAGCAAAGAGGCCACATCATACTGAAGGGGACCCAGCCGTGCCCCCTGGAAGTCTATTATTCTGGCCTTACCCGTTTTGTCTATGAGAACGTTCCTGGATTGGAAATCACGGTGCATCAGGAAGGCCGGGGGGGCAAGCTGTGCGGTGGTTCGGGCAAGCAGTTGGAATTCCTTCATAAGGAATTCTTTTGGCCCTTTCCAAGACATGTAACCTTGTAAAAAGGCTTCCAGGAAATAGACCGATTCTTTCTCCATCATAAGACTTTCGTCGTATCTCGAGCTCTGGTAACACCAGCTTTCATCAAAACCCTTTTTACCCCGGAGCTGAAGTAAGAGAAGGGCTTCCAGAACTGGCTTGTAGAGTCCCAAGATCCCATGCCCGCATTTCTCCTTAAGGGCCGCTTCCTGAAGGCTCACATCCCCCAGATCCTCAAGCAGAAACCAACCCATCTGTTTTTCATACTCGTAAAGCTCTGGAACGGGGATCCCGCGGCTTGCCAAATGACGGCCTATTCTCCAGTAAGCGTCATTTTCCGCCCTTTGATTGGAGTTGCTAAGGGCAATGAGGCTTCCACCTTCCAGTTCCACCCTGAAAAAACTCCTGTCAGAGCCGTCAGAAGCAAGGGGTAGGATACCCAAGACACGGGCTCCCCAGCGGGCCAGGCATTGTTGCTGAATCCAATCAATAAACCTTTCCAAGCTCAGCTCCTGGATCACAAACTGTGGTTGAACCCAGAGGCCACAAGACGCCGGCAGACCACTGCTCCGGGCTCAACACGGGCCTCCTCCCAAAGAATGGATTCTCTTACCCAGGCACCCGAGCCGATCCAGCAGCCCCTTCCAACCACGGCAAAAGGTCCCACACAAGCCCCTGACTCTATCCTTGCCAAGGAATCCACGAATACAGGAGCAATCAGCCTCACATCAGAAGCCAAGTGAGCATCAGAGCCTATCCAGAGCCCTGGGCCTTTCTGCTCCCCCGGAATCCCCATGGATGCCCTGCCCTGAAGCCCATCCCAATGGATTTCTCTGTAAGCCTCAAGGGTGCCCAGGTCCTTCCAGTAACCCTCTTGGCAATGTCCAACAATCCTTTTCCCTGATTCCCAAAGCCTTATATAAAGCCTGTGGACCTCCCAAGGCCTGTCTGGAGGAATCATGGAAAGTATTTCCGGCTCCATGACCTGGACTCCCAGGAAATCACATCTCATGACTTCATCATTCAGCTCATTGCCAAACATGTCCAGAAAGGCAACTACTTCCCCCTTCTGATCCAAACACACAGATCTCTTGGGACTAAGCTGGTGATTTTCCTGGAGCAACAATGTGACAAGCCCCCCGCTTTGCTCATGGCGCTCCACAAGTTCCCTCAATGGCAAGGGCCTGAAGGTATCGGCATTTACCACCAAGAAAGGAGAGTCCCGCAGGTCAGACTCCAACTTTTTGATGGCGCCTGCTGTACCCAGAAGCTTGGGCTCCAAGGAGTATCTTACATGAACTCCAAGATTTGATCCGTCTTTGAGGTGCTGGACTATCTGCCAAGGCATGTGATGTAAATTTACGAAGAACTCCTTGATCCCTTGATCCCTCAACAGCCTGATGTTGATCTCTATTATGGGCACGCCGAATACGGGCAAGAGTGGCTTAGGAATGAAACTGGTAATGGGCCTGAGCCTAGTGCCCAAACCCGCAGCCAGGATGAGCGCTTTCATTATGATCTCCCAGGGAAATGCCCTTTTGGCTTATATCCCATGGAGGGGGAAATGGCAACTGAAAGAAGATCTTGATTGCACTTGACAGGGTTCAAGCCTTCCAAGTAGATTCTTGACCAACCGGAAAGCCTGGCCTCAAGCGATTTTTCTGGGGACACTTCCTCCTGCGGCACGAGTTGACGCTGTTCCACCAGTTGTGAACCCTGAATTGGACCTCCTGATGAGCTGGCTGTATCCGTGGGTTGAGAGTTCATGGTGGATCCTCTGTGAGGATGCACTCATGTGAGGATGCACTCACCCATCCAAATGTGTGCTGTACCTCCCCTTGTGGGGGAGAGATCAACCCAGATTTCAGGGAGGTGGACCATGAAAAGGGCAGGAGGCTTGCCAAGCTGGATTGTTGGTGCGGCCGCAGCGGTTTTCTTCACTTTTCTTCCATGGGCTGGCCTGGCACAACAAGCACAGCCCATAGTGCTCGGAGCCCCCTTGGCTACGGCCTTTCTTTACGGATGGGATTCGGAAAGGGCCTTGAGGCTGGCCGTGGAGGAGATCAATGCCGCAGGTGGGGTGAACGTGGCAGGCCAAAAGCGTCCTTTTCATCTGGAGGTCATAGACACTCGTGACTTGGAGCCGGCTGTCCCGGTGAGCGAAGCACTCTTGGCGGTTGAGAAATTGATCCTGGAAAAAAAGGCCGACTTCATCGTTGGGGGGCCGGTCAGATCAGAAGCAGCGCTGGCTGCCATGGATCTGCTCTCCAAACACAAGAAGATCTCCATACTGAGCACCGGAGCCCTCACTCCCAAGTACCACGAGCGGGTGGCCGAGGAATACGATAAGTTCAAGTACTGTTTCAGAATCTCAGGGGAGTCCAAATGGCTTGTAAACGAAATCATAACCTGTCTCATGGACATCAAGTCCAGGTTCAACCTGGAGAGGATGTTCATAATGGTCCAGGATGTGGCCCACGCCAGGGCCGGGGGGGACATAATAGAAAAACTGGCGGGCCAAAAGGGCTGGCAGGTGACGGGAAAAGAAGTATACCCTACAGGCACTACGGACTACTCCATGGGTCTGTTGGCAGCTCGTAGGACCAAGGCCCAGGTGCTGCTCATCTGGATGGACATGCCCGAGACCTCCATTCTTCTCAAACAGTGGTATGACATGAAGGTCCCGGCGCTGCCCTTTGGCTCCATCATAGCAGCCGCCGAGCAGCCAGGTTTTTGGAAAGCCACCGAAGGCAAAGGAGAGTTCTGCCTGGCCAATGTGGTCAATGCCGGCAATGCCCCCTCCCAAGCCACCCAATGGACCATGAAGTTCTACGAAGCCTATACCAAACGCTGGGGGGTGGAGCCTGAGGGCTACGGCACCTCCAGCAGTTACATGGTTCCCTATGTGTTAAAGGACGCCATCGAAAGGGCAGGATCTCTTGATCCCGACAAGATGGTTGCGGCCCTGGAGAAAACAGACCTCATGGGAGTATATGGCCGGATAAAGTTCGATCCCAAGAACCATCAGATCATCCCCAGCATGGATCCCCAGGAGGGAGCTGTGGGAACCATCTTTCAATGGCAGGCGGGCAAAAGGGTGGTGGTCTTCCCGCAAAAGATAGCAATGGGCCAAATCCAGCTGCCTCCATGGATGAAATGATGGCTTGCGGAAGGGTTTGCATGCTCCTGCTGGTCCAGCCCGGGCCCTGGGCAGTTTTCTGGCTCCATCCCAAGGGCCCGCTGGCTTGGATCCGGATCTGAGGGGAAAAGCAGGGGGGTACAAGGGGCTCATGGACATCATCATCTACGGGGTTGTAAACAGTGTTTCTCTGGCCTTGATGGCCCTGGGTTTCACCCTGGTTTATGGAATAAGCAGACTTCCCAACTTTGCCCATGGGGCCCTTTACATCTTGGCCGGATATCTGACCTGGATCAGCATTAGATCTCTTAACCTGGGCTATTTTATCTCTGTGCTTATAAGCTTGGGGGTGGTAACTGCCTTTGGAATGGCCATGTACAGATTCTTTTTGATCCGCATAAGGGGCATGCCCATTTCTGAGATAATTGCCTCTTATGCCATGGGGCTCTTCATACTGGAGGGACTCAGGTGGAAGGGGCTCAAAGGCATGACCTTTACACTGCCGGTGGTGGTTCCTGGAAGTGTGGACATATTGGATGTGCCGGTGGATTACCAGAGGCTCTTGGTGGTGGTAGTCGGATCCTTAGTGGTTTTAGGGCTTTGGGCCTTTACCAGGTTTACTAAAGTGGGGCTGGCTTTGAGAGGCATAGCCCAGGACGAACAGGCTGCCATGATGTTGGGAATCGATTCGGATACCATGGCCACCATAGCCACTGGCTTGGGATCCGCACTGGCTGCCCTGGCCGCCATAGTCCTGCTGCCTCTGGGCAACATAGTAGTGGAGACTGGCTATCAGGTATTGATCTTTGCAGTTGCTGTGTGCATTGTGGGCGGGCTTGGGAGCTGGGGTGGAGCAATCGTGGCCTCATTTCTCATAGGTTTTGCTCAGATCTTGACCGTGGCTTACGTGCAATCCCATTTCCAGGTGGTGGTGGCCCTTCTGGCCATAATAATCACCCTGATCATCAGGCCCTCGGGGCTGTTCGGAAAACAGAAACAACTGGAGGAAAGGGTGTGAGCCAGGCTAAAGGGGAAGTGGATACACAGCGCCGCAAAGAGAGAATAGACAGAGGAATTAAAGTAAGGACTGAGTCCATCTATGCAGTGAGTTCCTGGGAGGAGGCCACGTACCTGGTGGCACCCCGGCTGATTTTGATCTTTGGACTTCTTCTGCTGCCTTTGCTGATTCAGAATCCTTACTGGCACAGGGTGATCACTGTAGTGGGAGTGTACGGCCTCTTGGCCATGAGTTTCGATTTTTTGGCCCATTTTGTGGGTCTGGTCTCTCTGGGAGGGGCCCTCGCCATAGGGGCCGGAGGGTATGTTTCCGCCCTGGCCAACAAGTTTCTGGGACTTCCACCCTTGGCTTCCATTCCTTTGGCTTCTTTGGCTGGAGGCCTGCTTTGCAC
Source organism: bacterium (assembly GCA_037481695.1). NCBI lineage: Bacteria > bacterium. The sequence continues at coordinate 31,063 of JBBFLE010000003.1, forward strand.
CCTCTTGCTGCTGCCCTGCCTTCCCCTGCGGGGAATCTACTTCGCAATAGTCACCCTCATGTACCCTCTGGTGCTTTCAAGGCTCATAGAGGCACTGAACATTCTGGGAGGCACTGACGGAATCCCAGGAGTGGCCGGTTTTGGCAATGCTTGGGTGGAGTCGTACGGCATCCTGGTGATGCTGTTGGTTTGGCTTTTCGGTCTTAGAAGGCTGGCCAATGAAGACTTGGGTCTGATTCTCAGGGGAGTCAAGGATAATGACCAGGCGGTCAGGGCTTCTGGAATAAACGTTACCAAGTATAAGGCCGTGGCGGTCTTCATAGCTTCTACCATGGGCTGTTTGGGCGGAGCTTACTTGGTTCATCTGTACATGTGGGCTGGCATCTCCCTTTTTGCCATGGACTTCTCGGTCTTGCCCATAGCGGCATCGGTCATAGGCGGTGGGGGTACCCTTGTGGGACCCCTCATTGGTAGCCTCATACTGGTGCCGGTCTCGGAGTTGCTGCGGGAGTTCGGGACCCTCAGGATAGCCTTCTATGCACTCATTCTCATGGCATTCATAGTTCTCAGAAGCGAAGGACTCATGGTCTGGGCACAAAGGAAGTATCACCAGTTCGAGCGTTGGGTGAAGATATGAAAGATGAGCAGCCCATCCTCAGGGTGGAAGGCTTGAGCAAGGCCTTCGGAGGTTTACAGGCCGTTGGAGAGGTGAGTTTTTCTGTCTGGTCCGGGGAAATCCTTGGAGTGATAGGCCCCAATGGCTCAGGCAAGACAACCCTGGTGAACCTCATCACGGGTTTCATAAGACCTGATCGGGGAAGCATACGTTTCAAGGGCAAGGAAATATCTGGATGGCCTGCCCATAGAATAGCCGACCTGGGCTTGGTGCGCACCTTTCAAATTATGAGACCTTATTACTCCCTGGAGGCGTACCGAAACTTGATAGTTCCTCTTAATTCCCCCAGGGCACGAAGAATGGGACTGGGCCGCTGGGGGGAGAGGGACACCGTGGCCCTGGACATTCTGGAAGAGATCGGATTCGAGAGGGACTCCTTCGTGCCCTACAAGAGGGCATCGGCCCTGCCCACAGGCTACCTGAAACGCCTGGAGCTGGCCCGATGCCTAGCTCTCAGGCCGGAAATAATAATAGCTGACGAACTCTTCTCGGGCTTGAGCGCGAGTGAAATAGCCTCGCTTGTTCCCCTCCTGGAGAAACTCAATATGGCGGGCATGACCTTCATCATGGTGGAGCATCGATTGAGGGAACTCTTCAGCCTGGCCCAGCGAGTGCTGGCCTTGGATTTCGGAACACTTATCAGCCATGGGACCCCTGAAGAGGTGATGGAGAATCCTCGGGTACGGGAGGCCTACCTGGGACCAGGAGGAGCAGCTTGAGTGCAGGGAGGTAGTCATGCTCCAGGTAGCGGGCCTGATGGTCTTTTACGAAAACATGCTGGCCATTAACAATCTGGATCTGCGAGTGCCAAATGAACGCATAGTGGGGGTTTTCGGATCCAACAGCGCCGGCAAATCAACCCTCATGTACACCATCTCAGGTGTCATCCTGGATATGAAAAAGAAGGAGGAGATGGCAGGAGGAGAGAGAATAACCGTGGCAGGCCAGATCCTCTATCAAAAAGATCCCATAACGCATCTTCCTCCGGCCAAGCGGGCACACATGGGTATAGTGCTTTGCCCCGAGAGAAGGAGGATCTTCCCAGAGAGCAGCGTGCAGGAAAATCTGAAGATAGGAGGGTTCCTGGCAGCAAGAGCCCAGGCCAGGGAGACCATGGAGTTTGTTTTTACTCTTTTTCCCAAATTGAAGGAGATCCGTCGAAGGCCTGGGGGCTTCTTGAGCGGGGGTGAGCAGCAGATGTTGGCCATTGGCAGAGCCCTCATGGCCCAACCCAGGTTATTGCTCTTGGATGAGCCTCTCATGGGGTTGAGTCCCCTCATCCAGTCCATGCTGATGGAGTCTGTGGGGGAGATCCGAAGGGAGAGAAGGATCACCATACTGATAACAGAACAGTATGCCAGGCCTGTATTGCCTATAGTGGACGAGGGGTATGTCTTGGAACACGGCTCTGTGGTATTAGGGGGCACCAGGCAGGAGCTGATGGATAATCCTGATGTCACCTCGGCTTACTTCGGTCTGTGAGGGGCCATGAACGCAAAGGACCAATCACCAAAGACCCTGGAAAACACGTATCTGTTTTCTGGCTTTGAGGCAACAGCAGGACAGCAGCCGGATAAGACAGCCCTGGTTTACCTTGGGGCCAAGATAAGTTACGGCCGCCTGATCCAATGGGTGTACAGCCTCTCCAATGCTCTTTTTTCTTTAGGGGTAGGCTTCCAGGACAGGGTCATGCTTTACACTCCCAATTGTCCGGCATGGGTCATCTCCTATCTGGCCCTTCAGCGCCTGGGAGCAGTGCCTGTACCTGTGTCTCCCATCTATACTACCCACGAGATCGGATACATGGTTCAGGATGCACAGGTTGGAACCGTCATCTGCACGGACACCAACTTTGGATACGTAAGGGAGCTATTGGTGGCAGGGCAGCTCCAGCGCGTCATCGTGACCAATCTAGGGGATCTGCTGCCCTTTTGGAAGAAGGCCGTGGGGGCATTCTTTGACAAGATACCCAAGGGAAAGATCCAGGTGGGAGAAAAGGTATACAGGTTTGTGAGCCTTCTCAGAAAACACCCTCCCAAGCCCCCTAGGGTGGAAATCAATCCAAGGGAGCACTTGGCATACTTACTCTACACTGGGGGCACCACAGGATTCCCCAAAGGAGTGCCAGGGAATCACATAGGCATGCAGTCATACATCCTGGACCTCATGGAAGATGTACTGGGGGGTCATCTGCACAGAGGCGAAGATGTGTTCGTGTGCGTGGCTCCCCTGTATCACATAATGGCCCAGGGGTTCTTCCTGGCAGTAGGGCTCAACTCGGCCAATACCACGGTCTTGATGCCCATGGCGCAGGTGGACGCTGTGTTGAAGGCCATAGAAAGGCACCGCGCCAGGTGGTTCCTGGGGGTCCCCACACTCTACCGCATGATTCTGGAGAATGACCGTTTGGACCGCTATGATCTAAGCTCCCTCAAGTACTGTTTCTGCGGGGGGGATGTACTGCCCAGAGAAGTGGCCTTGCGGTGGCAAGAACGCTTCGGCATTCACCTCTACCAGGTCTACGGTTCCACGGAGGCCGGGCATGTATCTTACAGTCGTCTGGGAGATCCACCTAAGCCCATGTCATTGGGCTATCCTTTGAAATCAAGAAGTTGTAAAGTTGTGGATCCGGACACACTGGAACCTGTTGCTTTTGGCGACACAGGGGAGCTACTGGTCACTTCGCCCTTCACCCTTAAGCAGTATTGGAACAAACCAGAGGAGACTGCCAGGGCCTTCGTATCCCTGGGGCAGGATGTTTATTATCGCATGGGCGACTATGTTACTCAGGCTCGAGACGGTGAGCTTTTCTTTGTGGAACGCTCAGCAGATGTGATCAAGTGCAAGGGCTTCAGGATCTCGGCCTCAGAGGTGGAAGCTGTCCTGCAGGACCATCCCACGGTCATAGCGGCCTGTGTGGTGGGGGTCCCGGATCCCAAACTGGGGGAACGGATCAAGGCCATGGTGGTGCTTAAAGAGGATGCCAGGGGGGTTGGGGCAGCGGATCTCATCCAGTGGTGCCGCAAGCACTTGGCCTCTTACAAGGTGCCTCATTACATAGAATTCAGGGACATGCTCCCCAAGTCCAAGGTGGGAAAGCTCTTGAGAAGGGAGCTTAGAGAAGAGGAAAGAAGAAAGCTCGGCCAGGCCAAGACCTCTTGAGCTGTTTCTAACAGAGCTCAACCCTCAGTTCGTCTTCCAGGGGACGGGCTCTTAGAATTCTCACCTGTACATCCTGCCCTTCTACCGCCCATGCTGCTGCCCTGGCCGGAACCGAGGCTTCCACCATGTAATCTGTCAAGAGTATCTGAACCTTCTTGTTAAAGACCCCTAAGATCACCCCAGGAGTTTCTTCTCCCCTTCGAAGTTCCAGGTAACGCAGCAACCAATAGCGCTGTCTTACCTGTTCCATCTGAGCGGCCTGGCCCGCTGCTTCCTCGCACTGAGACACTATGCTTTCCAAGTCCTTATGGGAAAAGGGTGGAGAGTCCCCTAGCAAAGTGGCAGCAAGCTGCCTCTGGACCACCAGATCAGCGTAACGCCTCACAGGGGAAGTGACAGTGGTGTATGGAAAAAGCCCCAGGCCGCTGTGAAGGCCCGGCTCCAGTTGTGTGAAGGCCCTGTTCAAGAGCTTTCTCTGCCTGTAGTTGCGCAGGAGATCCCCCTGCTGAGTCCCATCCAAGAGCCGCTCCCGAGGCTCTGGCTGGACCCTGTACAGGCAGGGCACCCCTGCCTCTTTCATATAGCTGGCCGCTATCCAATTGGCTTTGATCATCATCTCACTGACCAGGATCTGGGCCGGGCTCTCCCTGTCCCTCCTTTCCAGGATTATTTCTCCTGAATCCTTGACCCTTACATTCACCTCTGGTAGAGGCAACAATAATGCACCGCTTTGGACCCTTTGGTTCCTCCATGCCATGGCAACTTGGTAAAGACTTGCCATGATCTGGTCCCCTTTTTCCAGAAGACTGTCCACATCCTCGTAGGAAAGCCTTTTGGCCACCCTCAACCAGGATAGGGCAAAGCGGTGTGCCAGGATCTCTCCTTCTCGGTTTACCTCCATCAAGAGGCTCACAGCAGGCCTCTTCTGCCCTTGCTTGAGGCTGCAAAATTCCTCTGAAATGCAAGCCGGGAACATGGGGATACGCTCCTCGGGAAGATATATGGACGTGCCTCTTCGAAGAGCTTCCTGGTCCAGCAGGGAATGCAGTGCCACCCGGCTTGCCACATCTGTTATGTGAATGCCTATCCGGAGCCTTCCATGGGGCATGGATTCCACGCTCAAGCCATCGTCTAAATCCTGGGCGTGGGGGCTGTCCACGGTGAAAACCTCCAAAACCGTCAGGTCCTCTCTCCAGGGCTCATCCTGCGCCACATTTACCACAAGCCTGGCTTCTTCCTCCACCTCAGGGGGAAATGCTTTTTTTATGCCCAAGCGATGCTTCAGGATATTCTCGTCCCTGTCCCAAACGCCCAGACGCACCAGCACGTTGAAGGCTGCCAGCGGGTGATTCATCCCGGCACGACGAAGCAGCTCCTCGGCTTTGTCCTGCCGAGGAGCTCCAGTGCCAAAGATGGCGTATTCCTTCAAGAGCTCCACAATTTCCTCTTGAAAAACAGGAGCCTCTGAGCCTTGCCCTTCCCATAGGGACCTTATCCACCGGCTGCCCTCCTGAAGAACTCTTTCCCTGTGCCGCTCCCTCTCCCTTTGGACCAATATCTTTTCCACGGTTTCGGGCGGATTGGGTCTGAACCCTTCAGGCCTGAACCTGAAATATAGCCTGTCAGCCAGCATGGCCCGGATCACAGCCGACACATGGTCATGGCCTACAGCATGGCCAAAGGCCAACTCAGCCAGTTCCCGAGCAGAAAACTCCTCTGCCTCGCCCTGCAAGACCTCCCACAATCCTTTTACGTCCACTTTTTGACTCAGCTCCTGTCTGCGAGTGGAGATGTCCCTCAGGGCTGCAGCCAACATCTCCCTGGTTTGATTTGTTTCCAGACGCGTTTCTTCCAGGTGCACCAGGCGCGTCTCAGCAATTTGGACTTCTTTTTGGGTCTCAATCAGGGCCCTGAGGCGGTTTTTCTTGTAATCCAGACAAACTCCACTGACCACTCGGCCTGATTCAATGAACTCAATAACTTGGCCAGGCAGCACCATCAATGCCTCCAGGAAGCTTCCCTCGTAAAGTGAAGAAAATGAGGTCTACCACCGGCCCCAAAGCATGATCAGCCCTATGAGTATGAAGGCCACGGCAGCGGCCTTCTTCAAAACATGGGGAGCAATGAAATGGCTGAGCACTCCTCCCAAGGCCACACCCATGAGCGTAGCCACAACCAAAGCCAGACATGCCCCGGCGGCCACGGCCAAAGGCGAGCCGGTCTCAGCCGTCATGCTCAAAGCTGCAAGCTGTGTCTTGTCCCCCATCTCTGCCAAGAAAACGGTCCCAAAAGTCACCAGAAAAACTTTCCAGTCCAATGACCTACCTCCTGATATTGTGGGCCCCACCCAGAACCCTCTTATGTGGCTTCTACTGGATATGGATTCATTCCAGCTCCTCGAAGTAAGCATTCTCCACTCCTTCTAAAAACAAGAAAGAGCTGGGTCGGATGCGCACCACCACTGTATTGGGCTTCTGGATCAGGCGGGCCAATTGGGGATTGATCTCCACCATTTTTTTTCGGATCCCATCCTCAAGACCGTCTCTTGGTAAGGGTTGAGCCGTCCCCTGCACGGTCAGGGCCAGAATGGGATTCTTCTCAGTCTGAGACCCTCTTGTGCGGGTGTCCAACAAGAGACTCACTCTGGGGTCTTGCATCAAATTCAAGAATTTCTTGCTGGCAGAATCTGTGACAATGTAGAACTCATTTGCATGCTCCTCCCAGAGGTACCCCATAAGAGAACAGTAGGGCCCCTCAGGGGATGATGTGGCAAGCACACAAAGTCTTTGAGATTGTATTACCTGCATTATTCTCGGATCCAAGCTCTGCCTCCTCAAGAATGATCTGTCTAAAGGCACATAAGTTGAGCAACTTGCACAATTTTCTTGGCTCAGGGGCCGAATTTTGCCAAGGTCTTGGAGTCTCTAGGATCAGATCCTAACCTTGCAGCCACCAAAAAGCTTCTATATTTGAGCAGTTATGGATGATGGGTTGGAATTAGCACCTGCATTTCTCAGGACCTAATGTCTCCAGAGTGCCTTGTGCTCTCACCCATTATCCCCTCCTCTAGCCTTTTTTTGTTTTTTTTGGCATCAACATCTCAAGTATAATCCCATAAGGTGTTCTCGGTCGATGCTCCTGAACTTGGATTTTTGGTCCCCGGAGGCAATCAATGGGGGATGAGAACAGCAAAAAGATAAGAGTAGGAGTCAGTGCCTGCCTCTTGGGGCACAAGGTGCGTTACGACGGGGGCCACAAGTTGGACAAATATATCCGCGATACTCTGGGTCAGTACTTGGAGTTCGTACCGGTGTGCCCAGAGGTGGAATGCGGTTTGGGAGTCCCCAGGGAGGCCATGCGCCTGGTGGGAAACCCTGAATCCCCAAGACTTATGACGGTTCGCACAGGTCGCGATCTAACAGACCAGATGCTGGCATGGGCCCAAAAGCGATTGGAGGAGTTACAAAGCCTTGGGCTTTGCGGTTTCATTTTCAAGGGGGGGTCTCCCTCCAGCGGATTGGAAAGGGTGAAGGTATACACCCCAACTGGAATGCCCTCTCAAAGAGGCATGGGGCTATTTGCCAAGGCCTTTGTGGAGCGTTTCCCCCTTGTGCCAGTTGAAGAAGACGGCAGGCTTCATGATCCAGGCTTAAGAGAGAATTTCATAGAGAGGCTTTTTGTGATGAAAAGGTGGAAACAATTCAGGGATCTGGATGGATCAGCATCAGCCCTGGTGGAATTCCACACCACTCATAAGCTATTGATATTGTCCCACAGCCCCAAACACCACAGCCAGATGGGCAAGCTTGTGGCCCAAGTTGGAAAGGGCTCTTTGTCTCAACTCATAGAGCAATACGAGAGACTTCTCCTGGATTCCTTGAGGCTCAGAGCGACTCGGGCCAAACATTGTAATGTGCTTGAGCACATGCTGGGCTATTTCAAAAAAGAACTATCGAGTGAGGAAAAGCAAGAAATGTTGGAACTCTTGAGCAGCTATCGTGAAGGTCTGCTTCCCCTCATAGTGCCCGTAACCCTCATGAACCACTATGTGAGAAAGTACAAACAGCCCTATCTAAGCCGCCAGGTATATCTAAGGCCTCATCCCTTGGAATTGCAGCTAAGAAACCACGTCTAAAAAGCTGGATCTTGCCCAACGGGATGCTTCCCCGCTCCAGAGGCACAAGATAAAAGGTGTTTGGGGCTGGGATAGTAAACCAGAGCCCCCTTATCATTACCCTTACTCCAGGATGCCATCCTTCAAAGCCTGGAGAGATGGGACAGGTATGGGCATACAGCGATTATTTACCGGATTGAACATGCACCTGTAGGACATACCTCGATTGCCCTGTTCACCCATCACTTGCCACCCCCTTACCAGGTAAGGGCAGGCATCGTTGAAGCAAACATACATGAAATCCGTGTCCCATTCGGTGAAGGGATTTTGGGGCACGGCCCACTTCCGCAAAGGCTCCTGGCAGTATGGGCAGCGTAATGTCCGCTGCACACTCTGCATCCTTTCTTGCAGTTCCCCTTGCTCTGGCAGAGAAGTGTTCACCAGGGTGGGTTTCGGCCTCAGAGATGGCTTTGCACGCCCCCCTGATCTTTCTGCGTAAACAGCATAAATTGGATCACTGGGAATACCCAAATGGGCGTATTTGTCATGGGCAGGTCTTGGCTTACCTTTGGAAACAAATGTATTGGGCTCATGGAAGCAGCCAGAGTAATGAAAGAGGTCTTCCACGTACATGAGACGCTCTTCCTCGCTGGCTGCCCGCCACAAACGGATCACCTTCTGAGGAAACATCCTGTTGGAAAATATGACCAGAAAAAGCCCTCCAGGGCGGAGAATCCTTCCCACTTCCCTAAAAACTTCCAAGGGTCGGGTCATATAATCCACTGAAACAGTGTTAAGCACCACATCAAAGGACTTGTCTTCAAAGGGCAGCCTGGCATCCCCATTGAGATCATGAATGACTCTTTCTGTCAGAATAGAATTTCTTGAAAGTTCATTGGCGTTGAGTCCCAAGCCCACAACCTTTGCCGGCGTTATCTTGGGAGGAATATGTGAATCCCATCCTGCCATGAGATCCAAGATGACAGGATTTTCTTCCACAATGAGCTGCCCTATCAATTGCTCCACCGTCTCCAAGGCCAGGCTGTCCAGGTGCTCCACGAATCTATCCTCGGAATAAAAAAGGCTGTCATCGCTTTCATCAGCCCGGGAAAACGCATCTGGACCGAAAAGTCTATAGAACTCCTCCTTGCTCTGTGTTTGTGGCAACATTGGGATTCACCCTCTCCTTCCTCCATGATCTGCTGCCAGGAGCCATGGAAATCCAGGCTCCTGACAAGAAATGGCTCATGCATGTCTCTTGAAGATGCACGAACTCCAGCTCTTACCATCTGCCCCACCGTGGCAGAAAGAGCAGCTCTTCACCTTCCAACCCTCTTGACGCATTCTGTTGAGATAGCCTGTAAATTCCCTGTCGAACACTCCGGCATCGGCGCCGAAGGTTTCATATTTGTAAGTCTCTTCCATTTTCCTCACCTCCTAGCCTCGAGGTTCTGCTTTAGACTACCCCCCCTATTGTCTGATTCAAGGGGGGAAAATGGCTCCTGAGGACATGTCCTTGACTTGGAAGGTTTCTATCATGTAAAAAACGCCTGGCAGCCTTTTGAGCCCAAGGCTGTCTTCGGAGATTTCACCTATGGACGAGCAACAGCTCAACAGGCATTGGCTTTACTCCTCTGACGTGGATTTCCAGGCCATGGACACTCTTTTTGCAAGGGGCCATCACGTGTGGGCCTTGGTGGCTGCCAGAGCTGCCATTGAAAAGCTCTTGAGGGCCTGCTGCGTCATGGCACGGGTGGAAGATCCCCTCCAGGAAAAGGATTTGCTGGAGCTGGCCCGACTGGCCGGGGTGGATCTGCCTGATGAGCAAAGATCCCTTCTGGTGGATATGGAATCCTTCCGAGTGATGCCCAAGAGTCCCAAGGAAGAGACGCTCCTCTATCGCAAAGCCAACCGAAAGTTCACCGAAGCATACATAAACAGGGCCGTGGAGCTAAGACAAAGGCTTGTCAAGCTCATTAAGGGCTGAGAGAAGTGCCGCACACACCTTGAGCAGGATCCTTCTAGATATTACCATGGAGACCTGGGCTTCAAAGCAGCAGCACACAATGGTGCTGGAATTTGGGAGCTTCTAGGACAGGAAGTGGTTTTACAAGAAATGGTGAGATGATGGCTTTTCCCTCAGGGCCAAAGGAGTTTCATGGACAGTCACGTTGAGTGCATGCTACCCCCTGAAGCCAGGCCCACCTGGGTCGAGGTGGATTTGGAGGCCATAGCTCACAACATTAGGCTCATCAAAGAGAAGGTAGGGCCACACAGATCCATAATGGCCATCGTGAAAGCGGATGCTTACGGCCATGGAGCAAAGGCCGTGGCCGGCATGGCCTTGCGAGCCGGGGCGGATCATCTGGGGGTGGCTTTCCCCGAAGAAGGGGCTGAGCTCAGGGATGCACGGATCACGGCTCCCATAGTTGTACTGGGGCCTTTGCTCCCCCAGCAGGTTAGCATGGCCCTGGAAAAAGATCTGGCCATATCCATCTCCCACATGGACTTGGCCAAGGCCCTGGACCAGGAGGCCAGACGCAGGGGCCTTATTGGAAGGGTCCATGTAAAGGTGGACACAGGCATGGGCCGTCTGGGGGTGCCGGGGGATCAGGCTCCAGCCTTTTTGAGGCAACTCAACACCCTCAGGCACATCAGGATAGAGGGTCTTTACACTCATTTCGCCACTGCAGAGAATCCAGACTCCCGTTTCACTAGGGAGCAGTTGGAAAGATTTTTGGAGATAGACCGAAAAGCCAGGGAAAGTGGGATCAAGATACCCTTTCGGCACGCAGCCAACAGCGCCGGGCTCCTCAGCTTGGAGCAGAGCTGCCTGGACCTTGTAAGGCCTGGAATAATCTTGTACGGTTGCCTTCCTAACCCCAGCATGCCAAATACTCTTCCCCTCAGAGCAGCCTTGGCCTGGAAAACCAGGGTAACCCATCTCAAAGACCTGAATCCAGGGCAGTCCATATCTTATGGCCGCACCTTTGTGGCCCAAGAGGCCATGAAGGTGGCTGTTTTGCCCTTGGGTTACGCCGATGGGCTACCCAGAAACCTTAGCAACAGGGGGCAGGTATTGGTCAGGGGACGTCGAGCTCCCATCGTGGGCATGATTTGCATGGACATGACCATAATCGATGTCACGGGCATCCAGGGAGTGCAACTGGGAGACGAGGTTGTTTTGGTGGGCAGACAGGGCAGCGAGCAGATTCGCGCTGAAGAACTTGCCCAGTGGGCCGAAACCGTCTGCTATGAGATCTTTTGCCGGCTTGGCAAGAGGGTGCCGAGGGTTTACCTGCAAGGACACCATTCATGAGTCTTCAGAATCCATGGGGCGCGGCTCCCTGGCGGGCAGCCTTGATGAACCAAGGCTTGCTTTGGGCGAGCCATGGATCTGTTGCGGAGCGGCTATGATGACCAAAGAAGAACTAATGGAAAAGAATGTGGGGGTCTTGATGGGAGGTCTTTCTGCTGAACGCCAGGTGTCGCTTCAGACCGGTGAGGCCGTCTTGAAAGCCCTCAAGCAGAAGGGATACAGGGTCGTGGCTCTGGAGCTGGGGGCCAACATGGCACAACAGATAGTGGAGGCCGGCATTGAGGTGGCCTTTGTGGCGCTCCATGGCCGATGGGGGGAAGACGGGGTCATCCAGGGTCTCTTGGAAGCCATGGGCATTCCTTATACAGGATCAGGGGTCCTGGCCAGCGCTTTGGGCATGGACAAGGTACGCTCCCGATGGATCTTCCAACACCATGGGTTGCCTGTGCCTCCTTACAAGGTGCTGAACCGAGAGGAGGCAGACTCGTGGGTGCCTGAGGAGCATGGAATGGATTTTCCCATGGTGGTTAAACCATCCAGGGAAGGCTCCAGCGTAGGGGTTCACATCGTGAGGGAGAAGAGCTTCCTGCAAGGGGCTCTTGCCGATGCCCTGAGTTTCGGCCCCACGGTGATCGTGGAGAGGTACATAGCTGGACGTGAAATACAGGTGGGAATCCTGGATGATTTACCTTTAGGGGCAATAGAGATAAGGCCCAAGTCAGAGTTCTATGACTACAAGGCCAAGTATACTGATGGCCTTGCCGAGCACCTTTTTCCTGCCCCGATTTCTCCCTCACAGTATGCAGAGGCATTGGAGATCTCTTTGGCCGCACACAAGGCTCTGGGCTGTCAAGGGGGTACTCGTGTTGACCTCAGGCTAGAGGATGGTGGTGGATTCTACATACTGGAAGTCAACACCCTTCCGGGAATGACTCCTTTGAGCCTTTTGCCAGAAATTGCCCGTGGGGTGGGGATAGATTTTCCTGAGCTTTGTGAGCGCATATTGCTGGGAGCCTCTCTCAAGGCATAGTAGATCCAGCCAAATCCAGGGCCCTGCGCTCCAGCTCTATTATTTGATCCCTTAGTTCGGCTGCACGCTCGAACTCCAAGCGCTCTGCCGCTTCCCTCATCTCTTTGCGCAGTTTCTTGATCCTCTTGTCCAGGACTCTGGGGTCCTGGGGGAATGAAATCCTTTCGGCCACCTTGGGAATGCTGGGGTAATCAGCCTCATACACGGTGCGCAATAGATCGGGGATGGCTTTTTGTATCCCTCTGGGAGTTATCCCATTTTCCTCGTTGTACTTGGCCTGGACTCTGCGCCTTCTTCTGGTCTCTTGTATGGCACGCGCCATGGAAGGGGTGATGCGCTCAGCATACATTATCACCCTTCCTTTGATGTTTCGGGCTGCTCTCCCACATGTCTGGATCAAGGAACGCTCGGATCGTAGGAAACCCTCTTTGTCCGCATCCAAGATGGCCACCAGGGCCACCTCAGGCAGATCCAGACCTTCCCTCAGCAGATTAACGCCGATGAGCACATCAAAAACCCCTCTTCGCAGGTCCCTGACTATCTCCACCCTTTCCAGGGTGGTAATGTCCGAATGCAGATAGCGTGCCTTGACACCAAGTTCTGTGTAGTGCTCGGTGAGGTCTTCGGCCATCTTCTTGGTCAGGGTAGTAACCAGGACCCTCTCGGAAGCAGCCACGGCTTTGCGTATTTCATGAAGCAGATCATCCACCTGTGTTTCGGCTGGCCGCACCAGGATCTCAGGATCCATCAGCCCTGTGGGCCTTATGATCTGCTCCACCACCCTGGAGCCCGCCCTTTCAAGCTCGTAATCCCCCGGGGTGGCCGAAACATATATGACCTGGGGAACACATTTCTCGAATTCCTCGAAAGTCAAAGGCCGATTGTCCAAGGCAGAGGGAAGCCTGAATCCATATTCCACCAGAGTTTCTTTTCTGGAACGATCGCCCCTGTACATGCCCTGAAGTTGGGGGATGGACACATGGCTTTCATCTATGAACACCAGGGCATCTTTGGGCAGATAGTCCATGAGGGTAGGAGGGGGCTCCCCTGGCAACCTGCCTGTCAAGTGGCGCGAGTAGTTCTCTATTCCCGGGCAGTAACCCATCTCCTCGAGCATCTCCAGATCATAGCGGGTCCTGGTTTCCAGGCGCTGCGCCTCCAGGAGTTTTCCCTGGGAGCGCAGCTCTTCCAGCCTCTCTCTTAGTTCCTCCCGAATCCCATGTATGGCCCTTCTCAGACGCTCAGGTGGAGTGACATAGTGACTGCCGGGGTAGATGGGTACCTTGTGAAGCCTCTGAAGAACTCTTCCCCTCAGAGGGTCTACTTCGCTTATCCTCTCGATCTCGTCTCCAAAGAACTCTATGCGTATGGCATGGCGTTCTTCGTGAGCAGGGAAGACCTCCACCACATCTCCTCTCACTCTAAAAGTACCCCTATGGAAATCCAGATCGTTTCTCTGGTACTGGATCTCCACCAGTCTTCTTAAAAGCTCGTTGCGCTCTAGGCGGTCACCTTCCTGGAGATAAACCAGGCAGCCCTGGTAGGCTTCTGGGGAGCCTAGACCGTAGATACAAGAAACACTGGCCACTATGATCACGTCTTGCCGCTCGAACAGGGCTCTTGTGGCCGAGTGTCGCATCTTGTCTATCTCGTCATTTATGGAGGCATCCTTCTCTATGTAGGTGTCCGTGGCAGGGATGTATGCTTCCGGCTGGTAGTAATCGTAGTAACTCACAAAGTATTCCACTGCATTTTCAGGAAACAGGCTCTTGAACTCAGAGTAAAGCTGGGCAGCCAGGGTCTTGTTATGAGAGATGACCAGTGTGGGGCGTTGCACCCTCTCTATCACATGGGCCATGGTAAAGGTCTTGCCTGAACCCGTTACCCCAAGCAGCACTTGGTGTTGAGCTCCTGCCTCCACCCCTTCCACGAGCTTCTGGATGGCCTGAGGCTGATCTCCCGCAGGCTTGAAATGGCTGACCAGACGAAACACCCCCATCTCCACACACCCCTATCCCAAGACTCAAGCTCGGGCGATTCCACTCAACTAAAAAAGATATCATCAAGGCTTGTTCACAAGAAGTGGCCTCTGCAGGCTGTTCCAATGACACACCACAGCTGCTTTTAGCCTGCGGGAAAAGTTCCTCTTCTGGAGCAAAAGAAATCCATCCGGCACAGATTAGAGAATTGAGAAGCCAAGAGGCTGCAGGCCTTCTCCGGCGCTTGCTCCTTCCAATTGCCCTGGCAAGCCTCTGGACGGGAAACTCGCACCGCGGATCTTCTCAGACCATGGCCTTTCTGAGCCTTCTTTTGAGCTTTCGAATCCCCGTTCTATAGGATTTCAGGCTGGCCCTATCCTTGGCGGCCATGGCCGCATCCCTCTGAGCCCTAAGCCTTCGGATCTGTGCCTTGATGGCGGTCTTGTCCACACCCACCACCTGATGCTTTTCCCTCATCTCAATTCCCAGGGCTCGGCAAAGGGCAGCAAGCAACCGCTCCTTGTTCATCTGAGTGTAGCCCTGGACCGCCTCATGTTCCAGGCCCGAAGCTATCTCTCGAAGCTCCGAAACGGTCTTTCCCTCCAGCTCCTTAAAAGTATATGCCATTTCCCCCACTCCTTCTGCCTCTCCTCTGAGTCATGCTGGCCCTTTTTGGAAATCTCTTGTGCTCTGGGCAAATCCCGCCAAGAGCACAAGCTTTCCATCTGTGGCCTGGTACAGACCGAGAAGTACCTGCGAAACCGGCCCTTCCAAATAAAAGACTTTACTTGAAGAGCTTTGTTTTTCTAAATCCATGTCTGAGATTGCTTCCTACTTCTATGGGCTCTTTTCCGCCTCGGGCTTCTTCCTCTTGGTCTTTCCAGCACAGTACTCCTGCCTGCTCAAGAACCCGTCCTGGTTGAGATCTCTTAGTTTGAACAACCCCTCTGGTGTGCCGCCCAAGTTTGGGATGGCCTTGAATTCCTCCAGGGTCAATCGCCCGTCACGATCTTTGTCCAGCCGTGCAAAACGGCTTTGGCAGCCACCGGGAGCAGCTCCCACCTGCTGCGCCTGGATTTCCTCTATACCTGGAAGCGCTAAGAGCGTCAATCCCAGAATGCAGAGAACTCCCCTCGACGCCATGTTTTCCTCCTTTCCATATCTAGAGCCTCCTGAGCTGGATCCCCCAAAAAAGAGTAAAGCCTGCAAACTGAATCAGCTCCCAAACGATCCCGCCTGATTCCCCTTTGTTTCTCGACTCTTTTCTCTGCCTTGGTCCCAAGCTCTGAGCCTCTAAAAACCCCTCAGCCCTCATCAAAAGATTTGCTGCATAAAGCCACTTTCTTTCACAAATGGAGCTGGGGACTGTGGCCCAGAGCCAAGCTGTTTCGATCATGGATCCGGCCTAAATCCACTCAATTCTATAGGTCTTGGGCCTGCAAAGGAAGTAGAAGTAAGTTTTCTCTTGACAAGCACCCTTGGCTTCTTTAGCTTTAGCCCATCATGCTATAAGTCCCTTGGAAGGGATGTCGGGACCGCTGGAGCTGACTTCTAGTGCCTGAGGTGCGTATCTGGTGAAGCTGGCTTCTTGTAGTCCTGTTTCTTGTCCCCCCGCTACCCTTCCTTGAGATCTCCCTAAGGCTCGAGATAAGCCCAGATACTCACGAAATCGTGGTCATATTTCCCGGGGACCTGGGCATACTTTCTAGGCCAGCCTAATCAAGGGCTCGATTCTATTGCAAGGGAGGTCGCCATGAAAACTAGAGGTCTTCTTAGAGTCGGTGTCATAGCGGCAGTGCTGCTTTTCCTGGCACTACCCGTGTGGGGGCGAGAGATCAAGGTCCTTTCGCAATTCCCCATGAGCGGACCTGTGGGAACCCTGCCTGAATTCGGCATGGGATATATAGACGGAATGAATTGGATCAACAGCGAAGGAGGAGGAGTCAACGGGAAAAAGATAACCTTTTTCCTGGAAGACTTCAGGTATGATCCCACAGTGGAGGTGGCCAACTTCAACAAGTACTGTGCGGAGCACAGCCGGGAAGAGTTCTTGATGGCCACCGGATATATAACGGGCGGGCTAAAGCCCCTCATAGAAAAGGTTAATGTAGAAGAGAAGATACCATGGCTGGACGGCTCTTATTCCACAGAGATCTTCGGAGTTGAAGGGGGACCCTCCAAGTACCCTTACTACTATTCCCTCGGAGCCACTTACGGGGACCAAATAAAGGTGCTTATGAAATGGATAAAAGAAAACCATAAGGCCTCTGGAAAGCCCAGGGTGGGCTTGGTTTATAGTCCCACGGCTTGGGGCAAGGACGGGCTTGCCGAGGGGCTGGAGTATGCCAAGAAGCTGGGCCTGGAGGTGGTGGCCCAGATAGAGTATCCATATACTGCCACGGATGCTACCAACGAGTGCATGGCCCTTCGCAAGGCCAAGGCCCAGTATGTCATTTATCATGGTTACTCCGGTGCCACCAGCCATACGGCCATATTCTTCAAGACTGCCAAGAAAGTTCTCAAAGATGTGCAACTCATGGGCACCCATTACACCACAGGCCGTTTTCCCATCTTGGTGTGTCAGGAATCCTATGATGGGTATGTGGGGGTTGCCACCAGACCATTCGTGGATGCAGTTCCTCGCTCCCAAACCCCCATGACCAACCCCATGGTGAAAATGGCCCACGATTTTGCAAAGAAATACCGACCCAATGATTACGCCGAAGAGGGCAAGATCAAGGACATGTTTCTATACATGGAAGGCTTAACCTACGCGTTGATCATCCAGGAGGCGCTTTCCAGGGCTGACAAGGCTGGGCAGCTAACCAGGGAAGGCATCAAGAAAGCCCTGGACGAGATGGTCTGGGATTTCAAAGGCCTCTTTGACGGCAAGAAGTTCGATTACCGCTTCCATACGGTTCCCATGGTCCAGATCTTCAAGGCCCAGGTGAAGATGAAAAAGATAGGTGACAAGGAAGTGCCCACAGGAGCAGTAGTTCCCATAGGCGACTGGATAAACGTCAACGAAATCAAGTGGTAATACGTTAGGGGGGCTTCAGGGGCTAAGCCAGGAGAATAAAAGGGGAAATGGGTGATCCCATGATGGATGTTTTGCAGGTGGTTTTCTCAGGCTTGCTGGTGGGGATGGTCTACGCCTTGCTTGGGCTTGGTGTGGTTGTGGTTTTCAGAGCCTCTGAAGCCTTCAACTTTGCCGTGGGGGAGTTCCTCGTGGTCGGGGCTTTCCTTTTTTTTATCCTTTTTTTTGATCTTGGTCTGCCCCTTGTTGTGGCATTTCCAGTCGGGCTTCTGGCAGCAGGGCTTTTTGGGGCTTTGGTGGAGAAATTGACCATCCAGCCTCTCTTGGGCAGGAACCCCATTTCCATGACCATAGTCACCCTGGGCTTGGCCAGCCTGCTTAGGGCATCTGTCCAGCTTGTGTTCGGGGCCCATTCTTACTCTTTTGTGTTGGACCTGCCTGACATCACCCTGGAGCTGGGAGACATGATCTTTTTGAGCGAGCAGCTTTGGGCCTCGCTGCTTTCAGCTCTGGCATTCGGCCTGGTGATTCTCTTTCTTTTCAAGACCAGGTGGGGCGTGGCGATTCGGGCTACTTCCGAGAGCCAGGCCAAGGCAATGGCTTATGGAATAAACGCACGGGTCATTCTATTGGTGGTTTGGGGGCTTAGTGGGGTTTGCATTGCCGTGGCTGGCATCATGATCTCCAACTTCGGAAGCCTCACCTATCTGACGGCCATGGTGGGCTTCAGGGCTATTCCCGTTGTTCTGGTGGGGGGCATGGACAGCATAGGAGGGGCTTTGGTGGGGGGGCTCATTGTGGGGCTGTGCGAGGCCTTTGTGGGAGCTTACCTGGAACCCATGGGTCTCATAGGCTTCAAGAACATCGCCCCTTACATCCTTCTTCTGCTCGTTCTTCTTGTGAGGCCTTACGGGCTTTTCGGAACCGTGCGTATCGAGAGGGTCTGATGCTTTTGAAGGTCGAAAACCTAAGGGTGGTCTATCATGACGTGATTTCAGTGCTCCATGGGGTTTCCCTGGGAGTAAGTGAAGGAGAACTCTTGGTGATCATAGGTGCCAATGGAGCAGGAAAGACAACTTTGCTCAGAACCATATGCGGCATGATAGATTTCTACGATGGGAAGGTTGTAGAAGGAGATGTCAAGCTTGGAGGCAAGTCCATCAAGTCACTACACACAACGGAAATATTGAAAAAGCACAGGTTGACCTTTGTCATGGAAGACAGACCGGTCTTCTGGTACCTCACGGTGGAGGAGAACCTTCTGGCAGCCGCCCATGTACGCTGGGACAACCAGGTGGCCTCGGACATGGAGGAGGTCTATGATTATTTTCCGGTCTTGAGGAGACTCAGGGAGAAAAGGGCGGGATTGGCCTCTGGGGGCGAGCAGCAGATGCTAGCCATAGCCATGGCTCTCATGACGAGGCCAAGAGTACTGCTCTTGGATGAACCCTCTTTGGGGCTTGCCCCTTTGGTGACCCAAGAGCTCTTCCAAATAGTTGCGAGACTCAACAAGGAAAAAGGGGTAACAGTGGCTCTGGTGGAGCAAAATGCCAATGCAGCTTTGGGAATAGGAGATCGAGGTTACGTGATGGAAACAGGGAGGGTGGTCCTGGAAGGCAAGGCTTCGGAGCTCTTGGAAAACCAAGATGTGCGGGAATTCTACCTGGGTTCAGGGGAAAAGGAGAGAAAAAGCTACAGAGATGCAAGACGATACAAGAGAAGAAAAAGATGGCTCTGAGCCCAAAGGCCTCTGATTTGGAATATGATTGCAAAATCCTTTGGCAGTGAAGGCTGACCCCATGGAGGAGAAAAAGAAACCTGGGATTCTAGAGGTACAAAATCTTTATCTATCCTTTGCAGGCATCCAGGTCCTCAGCGGAGTAAGCTTCTCGGTTATGGCCGGGGAGATCTATTGCATCATAGGGCCCAACGGAGCCGGCAAGACAAGCCTTCTTAATTGCATCAATGGTCATTACAAGCCCCAGAAGGGACGGATTTTTTTCCAAGGCCAAGACATCACCTCCTTGAAGCCTCACAAAATAGCATCCATGGGCGTGGCCAGGACCTTCCAAAAGGTGGAGCTTTTCCATGGCATGACGGTTCTGGACAACATAAAGCTGGGTCGCCACTGCCTCATGCACTTTTCCCCCCTGGGGAGCCTTTTGAGGATGCCCCATGTGGTAAAGGAAGAAATCAGGCATCGCAAGGAAATCGAGGAGGAAATAATAGATTTCATGGGCCTCTCGGGTTATCGGTATCACCCTGTGGCCATGCTTCCCATAGGGGTACGCAAGCGGGTGGATATGGCTCGCGCCTTGGCCATGAGGCCTAAGGTACTCTTGCTGGATGAGATCATGGCAGGAATGGCCGTGGAGGAGAAGGAAGACATAGCCAGTTACATAATGGATGTTCACAGGGACCTGGGGGTCACCATCATCTGGATAGAACATGACTTGGCTGCGGTCATGGACCTCTCGGACAGGGTTTGTGTTTTGAACTTCGGTTACAAGATAGCCGAGGGTCTGCCCCAAGAGGTTCAGGCACATCCCCAGGTGATCGAGGCCTACCTTGGTAAAGGTAAAAGTGCTGGGGGATTCAAGGATGCGGCTCACAGTTGAGACAGGTGCCATTGCAGAGAACCAGGAGCCTGAAATGAAGGAGAGCAATACTACTTCCCCTCAAGACAGCACTTGGGGCCGCACTCTGCTTCACCTGATACTGGAGAAAGCCCATCTGATGCCCCATGAAGTGGCTATGCGCGAGAAACGCTTCGGGATCTGGAACCCTATCACCTGGGAGCAGTTCAGGGACCGGGTGGAATGTTTCGCCTTAGGACTCCAATGCATAGGGCTTGGCCAGGGGGATAAGGTAGCCATCATAGGGGATAACAAGCCTGAGTGGATAATCGCCCAATTGGGGGCAATAGCTGCCGGGGGCATTGTGACCGGAATGTATGCGGACTGCCTTCCCGAGGAGATGCTCTATTTGGTAAGACATTCTGATGCCAGGTTCTTGGTACTCAGAGACCAGGAGCAGGTAGACAAGCTTCTCAAGGTTTGGGAGTCCCTGAAAAATCAAGTGCTAAGAGTCATTGTCTGGGATTCCAGGGGCATGAGCCATTACTACCAAGAGCATCCCTTCTTGTTGAGGTTCCAACAGTTGATCCAGGAGGCACGGGAAAAACTAAAAGAAGAACAGGGCCTTCTGGAAAGGGCAGTGGCAGCCTTGAACCCCAGTGCCCCAGCCCTGATGCTCACCACTTCAGGCACAACAGCCCTGCCCAAGCTCTCCATGCTGAGCCATCAAAATCTGATTTTTGCGGCCACAAGTTACGGTGAAATGGTCACCATGAAAAAAGGAGACGAACTTCTTTCCTTGGCCCCCCTCCCATGGATCGGAGAACAGCTCTACAACGTGACTCGTTTTCTAATGGTGGGGGCTCGATACAATTTCCCTGAGGAAACAGAGACAGTACGGCGGGATCTTCTGGAGCTACAGCCTTTCTATTTCGGTGGAACCCCTGCCACTTGGGAGCTTCTCATTTCAACTATCCAGGCTGCCATGGACAACGCAGATCCCTTAAAGAAGAACCTCTACCATTGGGCCATGGAAGTGGCATTGAGCTGCACAGAGGCCGAGCTGGCAGGCCAGTGCCTAAGCCTCTGGAGAAAATCATTGCGTTCGGTGCTCAATTTCTTTGTCATCAGGCCTCTGAAGAACCGTGTGGGCTTGGGAAGGGTGAAAATGGCTGTCACAGGAGGAGGAGCTATTTCCCCAGAGGTCTTCAGATATTTCAAAGCCCTGGGTATAGACCTCCGTCAGGTGTACGGGCAAAGTGAGTGCGCGGGCATTGCCACAACCCACAGGGCTGAGGATGTGAGGCCAGAGACAGTGGGAGTGCCCATTCCGGGAGTGCAGGTGAGGATTTCTCCTGAGGGCGAGATCCAGGTGAAGGGACCCAATGTGCACCTGGGTTATTACAAGAACGAAACTGCCACCCGGGAGGGGTTCACCCATGACGGATTCTGGCGTACAGGGGATGCAGGATACATGGGGGAGGATGGGCACCTGTACGTATTCGATAGGTTTAAAGACCTAATGGTTCTTCAGGACGGCACGCGATTCGCCCCTCAGGATATTGAAACCAGGCTCAAGTTCAGTCCCTACATAAAGGAGGCCGTTGTATGCGGGGCGGATCGTCCCTTTGTGGCTGCCATAGTGAGCATCGATTTGGAAAACGTGGGTAACTGGGCCAAGCGAAGGGGTATCTCCTACACCACCTTGCAGGATCTCTCCCAGAGGCCTGAGACTTATGCTCTCATAAGAGAAGAGATAAGGAAGCTATGCCAGCGCTTTCCGGAAAACATCCGAGTTCGTCGCTTTGCTGTACTTCTCAAGGAGCTGCATCCGGACGACGGGGAGCTGACCCGCACCCGCAAGGTGAGACGGGGTTTCGTCAACGAGCGCTACCAAGGACTCATCCAGGATCTTTACTCTTCCAAGGAGTTTCATCATTTGGACATTCAAATACGTTATGAGGACGGAAGGCGCTCTTCGTTTCAAGGAAAGATACGTCTGCAGGAGACATGAGATGCCCCTGTGGCAGAAGGCAGTTTTGAGAAAGGGTGGATTGAGGTGAGCGGATTTTCAGAACTCTACAATCGTTACCTGGCCTGCAATGCGGTTTTTTCATATAGACAGGACGAGAGGATCTTCAGAACCAGATTCAAGAGGCTCTGCTTTGCTCTTTTCCTGGCACTGGTTGCAGCCTCTCCCCTTTTTCTCAATGAGGGGGATTATTTCATATTGAATCTGGCCCTGGTGAATTTGATAGCTGCCGTTGGGCTCAACCTCCTGGTGGGATTCACAGGCCTGCTTTCTTTGGGGCATGCAGCCTTCGTGGGGGTAGGAGCTTATACTTCGGCCATAGTGGTAACAAAGCTAGGTTTGCCCTTCATGGTCTCTTTGATTTGTGCTGGGGCCATGTCAGCTCTCATGGGCATTCTGGTGGGGTTTCCCTCCCTTAGAATCAAGGGATTTTATCTTATGGTGGCTACACTGGCCTTTCAGTTCATCATCGATTACACCATTATTCATTGGGAAGCTCTGACCAGGGGAATGAGAGGCATAGAGCTTCCTACCCCCTCGGTCTTGGGCATCTCTCTTCAAAAGAATCAGAGCTTTTTCTTCTTTTCCTTCCTGCTGGCTGCACTTCTGAGCTGGGGGGCCAAGAACCTGCTGCGATCCAAGATCGGTAGGAGTTTCGTGGCAATTCGAGATAATGATGTTTCGGCTGAGATCATAGGGATTCCGGTATTTGGTTACAAGCTTCTTTCCTTCGCCTTTGCATCTTTTTATGCAGGGGTGGCAGGAGCGCTCTTTGCCGGGCTCCAAAGGGCAGCCATGCCCGGAGACTTCACCTTTCTCCACTCGGTGATGTTCCTGGCAATGGTCTTGGTGGGAGGGCTTGGCAGCATATTGGGCACTGTGTTTGGGGTGCTTTTCATAACCCTGATTCCCTTTGGGCTGGATGCGGCCGTGAGCTGGCTGGCAAGAGTCTATGATCCCAATGTCACGATTCTGCTGGGCCCAGTCAAGGACTTTGTTTTTGGCCTGCTCATAGTGCTCTTCATAATATTCGAGCCTGTGGGTCTGGTAGGAGTGTGGTTGAGGATCAGGGATTACTTTCGCATATGGCCCCTCCCCTACATCTCAGAGTAATATGAACAATCTTAGGCTCACATCTCCATGCCAAGAGGTGATGTGGGTTGAAATGCACGGGCTGGAGAAATGACAGCTCAAGATCTTCGGATCAAAAAAAACAAGGCCGGATTCTTGCTTCCCCCCAGGCTGCAACCAGGAGACAGGGTTGCGGTGGTGTCCCCTTCGGGACCTCTGAGACCCAAGGAGCAAGAAGCAGTTCAAAAATCTTTGGAATTGCTCCGCACTTGGGGATTGGAGCCTTCCTGCCAAGAACTCCAACCATGCCCAATTCCTTATCTTTCCGGGTCGGACCAAAGCAGGGCCTCACAGCTTAACCAGGCTCTGGCCACCCCTGGGATTAAAGGCGTTTTTTGCCTTAGGGGTGGATATGGAGCCATGCGCATCCTGTCCTTTCTGGATGTGCAGTTGTTCAGAAAGGATCCAAAGGTCTTGGTGGGCTTCAGCGACCTGACAGCTCTGCTCTTGGGCCTGGGGGCCAAGGCTGGTGTGGTTACTTTCCACGGTCCCACACTGGCCAGCTCCTCCTTGGCCAGCCAACCGGATTCAGGTACTGCCAGGGCTCTTCACAGGGTGCTCATGGAAGCTGTTCCCCAGGAGCCCATGAGTGGGGAAATCTGGCAACCAGGAGAAGCAGAGGGACCTCTCATGGGAGGATGTCTTTCCTTGCTCTGTGCGCTCATGGGCACTGATTACTTCCCTGAGTTGGAAGGCTGCATCCTCTTCTTGGAAGACGTGGGTGAACCCCTTTACAGGCTGGACAGGATGCTTCATCAATTGAAGCTCGGGGGGATTCTGGAGCGGATTTCAGGGATGGCCTTGGGACATCTGGGAACCCATCGCCAGGGCAAGAGAATCCTTCGGGAAGTGGTCTTGGAAGCAGTAGGAACTCGGATACCTGTGCTGGCCGGGCTTCCGTGCGGGCACGGTCCCCAGAACCTGACTCTGAGCCTGGGAGCCTGGACTCGGCTGGATGAAAAAGGAACCCTGACATTTCTTGAGCCAGGAGTTTGTTGAAAAGGCCAGCGTGTTGACAAGGCCCTGGAATCTCATTATAAAGTTTCTTGCGCTATGACAGGCGCATTTGTCCATATTCGGGGCCCAAAGGGCAGGAGGCTTGGAATGACCAAATCAGAGCTCATAGAAACCTTGGCACAAAGGGTCAATGGTATCACCACCAAGGTGGCGGAGGTGGTGGTCAACACGGTATTTCAGAGCATGAAAGATGCCCTGGTACGTGGTGATCGCATAGAAATACGCGGATTTGGCAGCATCAAGGTTAAAAACTATGCCTCTTATACCGGCAGAAACCCCAAGACCGGCCAGAGTATAAAAGTCCCCGCCAAGAAACTGCCTTTTTTCAAAGTGGGCAAGGAACTCAAAGAAAGGGTGGACATGAAGCCCGCAACAGCTCGTAAGGAGGGCAAGAGGTGAGGTTGGAGATCAACGGACGCTCCCTGGATTTAGTCCAGGGGGATATAACCGAAATGGACACAGATGCCATAGTCAATGCGGCCAATGCTCAGCTCATCCTGGGAGCCGGGGTGGCAGGAGCCATCCGATCCAAAGGCGGGCCCTCCATTCAGGAAGAGTGTAACAGGATAGGCCCGATTCAGGTTGGCCAAGCAGCCATAACAGGGGCCGGACAACTCAAGGCCAGATACGTAATTCATGCAGTGGGCCCCAGGATGGGAGAAGGGAACGAAGACCAAAAACTTCTCTCCGCAACCCTCAGCAGTCTGCGCCTGGCTGACTCCCACGGCTTGAAAAGTATAGCCTTCCCCGCCATTTCCACGGGCATCTTTGGCTTTCCGGTGGATCGCTGCGCAGAGATCATGCTGGGGGCTGTAATGGATTACTTGAAAGGTACCACAGGCCTGGATCGGGTGGTATTTTGCTTGTTCGGCCAAGAAAGCTACAATGCCTTCCAAGCTGCACTCAAGAAGCTCTCCTCATCTGAGTGATGTTTCCTCATGCTCAGTCTAATGCCAAGGCGGAAGGTAAGTACTATTGCCAGTTTGTTTGTCTTGGATCTCAATGGGCTTTGAGGCCTTTGGCCAAGCCCGGATGGTTTGCAGGCCAGATCTTGAGCCTCAGGAAATGATGTGTAAGGCACCTCCAAGGATGTGCCTTAAATTATCCGGTCTTGAGCAATGAGCCTTTCTTGTGGCACTTGGACTTTAAAAGCACCTGAATCAGCCTATAATCACTGACAATGGAAGCCTAGAATCAGGCTCAACCCATCTGCCTGGATTTAGCAGGCCCGTGAAAAGACCGCTTGGGGCGTTGACCTGGTGTCTTTCCCCGGCTATG
The DNA here is from genome assembly GCA_037481695.1 of bacterium. Lineage (NCBI taxonomy): Bacteria > bacterium. Next base: position 56,414 of record JBBFLE010000003.1, read on the forward strand.
CTCCAACCGGTGGTAGGATTTTCCCTCAAGGGAGGTGGCGGGATGAAGGATTCCAACTCTGATTTGGGATCACTTCTGGAGGATCTGGATGAGCCATCTTTGCCCAGCTCTTCCAGGTTCGTCTCTGAAGTCCCCAAATCCAGCGTCAGATTGGACCCCAGAATGTGTGTGGGTTGTGCGGCCTGCATGAGAGTATGTCCCACTGAAGCCATAAGAATCAGAAATGGTAAGGCGGTCATAAGGCCGCAACTTTGCATAGACTGCGGGGAGTGTGTGAGGGTCTGTGAGCACAATGCTGGTATAATACTCTCAGATCCCATTTCTGCCATCCAAAACTTTCAATACAGGATAGCAGTGCCCGAGGCTTCCCTGTATGGGCAATTCATACCCGCTATTCTCCCCAATGACATCCTGGCCGGGATTCTGGATCTGGGCTTCCACGAGGTGTTCGAAGCAGCCTTGGCCACGGAAAGGGCCAGCTTGTTGCTTCGAGAATACATGGACAGATATCACGGTCCTAAGCCTCTGATGACCTCCTTTTGCCCGGTGGTACTTCGCCTCATACAGCTCAGGTTCCCGGATTTGGTGGACCTGGTGATACCCATAGACTCAACCTTGGAATTGGCCATCAAGAACCTAAAGGAGGAACGTGCCAGGGAAAAAGGAATTCCCGTGGAAAAAGTAGGAGCCTTTTATTTGGTTGGGTGCCCAGCCCGCATTACCACAATTCACCATCCCTATACCGGAGGGAAAACCCACCTGGACGGGGCCATATCCGTGGCAGAAATATACAAGGATCTTATGTTCGCCATTAGACGAAGACAACGCAGTGGTCTCAAACCTCCTCAACTCCACAGCTCATCTTCCCTGGGGCTTCGTTGGGGCACCCTTTGGGGGGAGGTGGAGGCCCTGGGCCTGGAGAACGCCATCGCCGTCTCTGACATGAAGCATCTGGTTCGCATAATGGAGGAGATTGACAACCATACCCTAACCGACATCGAGTTTGTGGAGTGCAGAGCCTGCTATGCAGGTTGTGCGGGAGGCCCGCTGATGGTGGACAATCCCTATCGCGGAAGATCCAAGATACAAAGGCTTTGCCGCATGTTCCCCGAACTCTCCCATACAAAAGAGACTTGGGCCAGAGAGAATTTCGAAAAGTTTCAGCATCATTTCGATCGCAGAATGAAGCCCCTTTCTGTGGAAGGTCTGGACCCTGACCCATCCAGAGCCATAGAGAAGATGGCCCAGAAGGCCAAGATCTTGGAAAGTCTGCCCGGAATCGACTGCGGCTCCTGTGGGGCTCCCAATTGCAAGGCGCTGGCCGACGACATAGTGCGGGGGGAAGCCACCATCATGTACTGCATCTTCAAGCTTAGGGATGCCTTCCTGAAGCAAAGAAAAAAGGCAAGCAAGAAACGTGCTTCTCAAAGCAAATCCAAGGTCCTCAAACGCAAGGCGCACCCCCACTGACCCGGATGGGCCACCAAGCCAAAGGAGCTCGTTAAGAAAAGCCCCAAGGCCTGGGCGGGCTTCCACTTGTCTTGTTCAAATCCCTTTGGGAAGAAAACTGCTCTTGAAAATGAACTGAGCACATCATTTGTGAGGAACGTATAGTAACCTGCCACATCTAAGCACAAACCAGTTGGTGACCCAACGCACCTTGCTTCAGCATTTGGAAACCAGCTGGAGTTTGAACCTGGAAATGGCCAAGGGTTCATGAAATGGAAAGCTTGGCCATCCATGCCAGTGCTTGGTTCAAGAACAGCTTAGATTAGCTACAGGTACCAGCCTGTTAAAGGCCTATTACCCGATAGCCCCTGATGAACCCCATGGTGTTTCTGAGGATTCCTCAGGCGCTTTGCTGAATCTCGTATAATTCGAAGACCATATCGGGGCAAACTATGGTGCAGGAACGGCAGCCTATACACTCCTGTTCTCGAGCCACCCTCACAGGCTGGTAGCCCTTGGCGTTGAAGCCTTCTTCTTTCTCGAATACCTGTTTGGGGCAGTTCTCCAAACAGATGTAACAGGCCTTACAACGTTCCCGATCAGCCTCTATGTGAAATTTCTTAGTCTTCTTGGAAGCCTTGCCGGCCATTTCCCACGACCTCCTATTCTTATGGTTACGCTCTGGTCTTGCCCTTCCATGGAAGATCTGACTGCTATGAGCACCATATCCCTGATGCTCGGGGTAACCAGCCCCACTTCACGCCCACCCGGAGCCAGGCCCCCTACTCTTCCAGTTCAGTATAAGGCAAGTTCACTTCTTATGTCAGTTGTTCAATATCTCATAAAGAGCCTTTACCAACTCCTTGTTTTCTTCTGGCCTTCCCACTGTTATACGGCACCAGGTGGGAGTATTCCACATCTTGCCAGGCCTGATGATTATGCCTCGGGCCAAGAGCGCCTGGAACACTTCTTCTGAGTCCTTTCCCAAATCCACAAAGAGAAAGTTGGTATGCGAATCCAAGCAGCGCAAGCCCATTTTCCTCAGAGCCGAAGCCAGCTCGGCCCTACCTTCTCGGGTTTTCCTGAGGACCTTTTCCCTGAACTCTCTGTCTTCCAAGGCTCCCATGGCAGCCGCCTGTGCCACCCTGTTGACCGGAAAAGGTTCCCTGACCTTGTTCAGGGCTCCAATGAGCTCCTCGGGTCCTATCCCATAGCCTACCCTCAACCCGGCCAGTCCATAAAGTTTAGAGAAGCTCCTCACTGAAATGACCGGTTTTCCTTGCATGATGAGTTCTACCCCGTCGGGAAAGTCTTCTACATCCGCGAAGTCCCCATATACTTCGTCCAAAACAACCAGCACTTCATCTGGCAAATTGTTCAGGAAATCTTTCAGCTCCTTGCTGCTTACGATGGTACCCGTGGGATTGTTGGGATTGCATATCACCACCATTCTGGCCCCTGCTGCGGCAGCCTTGGACATGGCATGCAGGTCGTGGGTGAATTCCTTCAAAGGAACTTCCACGGGTTCCCCTCCCATCAAGAGGCAGGCCGTGCGATACACTGGAAATGTGGGGTTTGCCATTACCACACGGTCCCCGGGCTCCAAGAAGGCCTGAGCTATCATCATCAAGACATTGTCACCGCCATTGGAAACGGTGATCATCTCTTGGCTGACTCCAAGGCGCTCAGCCAAAGCCCTTCTTAATTCAGCACAGGAGCCTTCTGGATACATGGCCACTTGCTCTAGTTCCTGTCTGGCAGCCTCCAAGGCCTTGGGTGAGGGACCCCAGGGGTTTTCGTTGGAGGCCATCTTGATCACCCTGGAAAGCCCATATCTGGCCTTTACTTCCTCCACGGGTTTTCCAGGAACATAATGCTCCAACCTCTCCAGAACCCTTCTGCATTTCGGTCTTGACACTCTTGCCCTCTCAAATTGGGCTGGGAGGATTCCCCAACCCTGATTCTTTCATGTACAAACCCTGGCTTTCCAAGACCCCACCATATTGAGAAAGCCTCGAGCTGCCCAAAGACCCTCATATTCCCACAATGACCATGATATCACCTGGGCAGGGATGTCTCAGGTATACAGGGGCTCTTGCGGCTAAGCCTTAGAAATCAGCTCTCTCCCACCAGGGTCTGGACATGAGCTCATGTTCACGGCTTGGAGGCTGCCTGGTACACTGCCAAACCCATGGCACGATTTAGGGCAGCCTTGGCCACATTGTAATTGCTCAAAGCATTGTAATAATCCGTCTGCGCCTGGGTCAGGAGAGTCTGGGAATCCAAAACGTCGGTGATGGTCCCCACTTGCTCCTTGTACCTTTCCTGCGCCATTCTGAAGCTTTCTTCACCTTGCTCCACAGCCTTCTTTGCCACGAAGATATTCTTTTCAGCCACCTTGAGCGCCAGAAATGCTTCCTTTACCTCCAAGGCTATTTGATCCTTGAGCTGCAACCGGCCCAATTCATCTCTCTTGAGCTGGGAGCGGGCAGCTGAAACATCCTCTCTGGTTTTTCCCCACTCGAATATGTTCCAGGTGGCCCCTGCCACAAAACTCCAGCCCTCTTCCAATGCCGAGGTGGAGCCCCCCTCGCTTTTAAATGCATTGAGCGAGACCTGCACCTGGGGGAAGTAAGCACTCCTGGCCAAATCCACTTGGCGCTCGCTGGCCTTCACCCGCAAAGCCGCCTCTTTGAGTTCCAGGCGATTCTCATGACCCACCCTAATGCATTCTTCCAGATCCAGAGCTACTGGCTCATAGGAGAGCATGTCCACCAGATCCACCGGGGTCTGCAAGGGCCTTTGGAGGACCAAGTTGAATTGGCTCTTGGCCAGTTCTATGTTGTTGCCAGCCACTGTCTGTTCTCGGATTCTCTGCGCCAGTTGCACCTCGGTCCTTAGCAGGTCGTTCTTGGGAATCATGCCCACATCGTAGTATTCCTGGGAAACCTGTCTTTGATTTTCCAGAAGGAGCACGGCCTGATCTGCTACTTTCTTCAGTTCTATTGCCGTGAGCACTCCGAAGTAAACCTGAACCACTGCAAGGGAAATGTCCTGTCTGATGCGGCTCAGGGCAGTTTGGGCAGACTCTACCCCGATTTGCGCCAACCGGTATCTGTTCAAGAGAGCCCCTCCTGTGAAGACGGGCTGGACCAGGGAGCCTCTTGCGTTCCAGGAATCCTGCTCACCCAAAGGCCTGCTGACAGCAGGTGTTGCCGGGATAAACCCTATGGGTTGAGCGGGATTGGGGGGAGGCCCCCATGGATTGCCGGGATTCATGAAAACCGGAATCTTGGGCGTGGGCCCCTGGGTCACGGTGGGTGTTTCATTCAAATGGGTATAGTTGCCCTCGGCCTTCAATTTGGGTAGAAAGTCGGCCATGGCGCTTTTTCTTTGATGCTCGGCCCCTTGCACGGCCTCCCGGGCGGTCAAGACCGCAAAGTTGTTCTCCAATGCCACTTCAATGGCTTGATCCAGGCTCATGGCCGCATGAGCCCAATGGGGCAGGGCCAGGAGGCACAACGCAAGCCAGCAGTAAAACCTTGATGCTTTGGGGTTTTTCATGCCCTTTTCCTCCCCGGTCCCTATATGAGAGCTCTAGTCGAGGATCGTACGTTAGGACTTAAGCACTGAGGTGTCAAGGCCACATATTGAAAACAGGCTTTTTTTGGGATAAGTTTCACGGTGCAACAGGTGATGATCCTTGCTGATGGGTGTTATTGCCGAGGTGTATGCGCATTATTTTGGAACCGGAGCTGATATGAAATGGGGGAGTCTCTCAAAAGCTTTTATGCAAACAAACGGGTGCTAATAACTGGAGGTCTGGGGTTTTTGGGCAGCAACCTGGCTATCAGGCTGGTCGAGTTGGGCAGCAAGGTAACCATATTGGACGGACTCCTGGAAGGGCTTGGGGGCAACTGGTTCAACATCTCGCCGGTCCAGGATCAGGTGGAGGTGGTGGTAGCTCACCTGGCGGATCGTAGAAAGGTGGATCCTTGCGTCAAAGGACAGGAGGTCATCTTCAACATAGCCATGCAGCCCAGCCATGTGGCCTCCATGACCAATCCCCTATATGACGTGGAGAACAATGTTGTGTCTCAGATACAGTTCCTGGAGAGTCTGAGGGCCAACAATCCCGAGGCCAGGGTGCTCTATGTGGGCTCCAGGGCTCAATTCGGGCGGGTCACCATGTTCCCCATAAACGAGGATACGCCTCCCAATCCAAGGGACGTTTACGCGGTGTCCAAACAAGCCGTGGAGTGGTATCACTTCCAGTATTCCAGCATATGTGGGCTTCAGGTCACCAGTCTTCGTCTGGGCAACACCTATGGACCACGCCACCAGATGCGCCACGCCCAGTACGGAGTTCAAAACTATCTTCTGCGCCTGGCCATGGAAGGCAAGGAAATAACCGTGTATGGAGACGGCCACCAGATAAGAGAGCTGCTTTACGTGGATGACACCGTGGAAGCCATGCTGAGATTGGCCAGGCACGACGGATGCATAGGGGAAGTCTATTGTATTGGAGCCCTGGAAAGGGTCTCCTTCCTGGAACTGGTGCAGGCCATCATCCAGGCAGCAGGCTCAGGATCATACCGGCACGTGCCTTGGCCCAAGGAAAGAGAAATCATAGAGGTGGGCGACGTGCGCACAGATGACTCAAAACTCCGGGGAGACACCGGCTGGTCCCCCAAGATCCCTCTTGAACAGGGCCTTGGCCTCACTGTGGAGTTCTACAGGGCCCATCGGGAGCACTACTGGTGAGCACTTCAAAGCCCAGAATAGTGCTTTTGGGCGCTGGAGGCCTTCTGGCAAGAGATGCTCAGGAATCCCTTGCAGAGCTGGGGGAGTTGATCCCCTTGGATCATGGAAGGCTGGATCTCACCCAACACCGAGAAGTCAGGACCCTACTTGGGGAGCTCCATCCTGGCATTGTGGTCAACTGCGCTGCGTACACAGACGTAGACGGATGCGAGTCTAGGCCACAGTGGGCTCATCTGGTCAATGCCCTTGGGCCAGGCCTGCTGGCAGAGGTCACCAGGGATTTGGGAGCCTATCTTGTTCACATTTCCACGGACTACATTTTTGACGGAGAAAAGACTGTGCCCTGGGGTTACTTTGAGGAGGATCCCGCCTCTCCACAGAATGTTTATGGAAGAACCAAGTGGGAGGGGGAGCAATTGGTACGGAAGGCCAACCCCGATCATCTCATCTTGAGAACGGGATGGCTCTACGGAATCAATGGCAGGTCTTTTCCCAGGGCCATCCTGGCCCAGGCCTTGAAGGGAGGCCCCCTGAAGGTGGTCCAGGATCAATTTGGATCACCCACCTGGAGCAGGACTCTGGGCTCTCAGATGAGCACCCTGATCAAGGCCAGGGTCACAGGAACCGTGCACGTCACAGCACACGGATACTGCAGCTGGTTCGATTTTGCTTGCCGATTGATGCAACTGGTGGGAATGAGTGTGGAGATCCGGCCTTGCACCAGCGCCGAGTTTCCCAGACCAGCCAAGAGGCCTGCCAATTCCATACTGGAAAAACGCCGCCTCATGGATCTAGGCCTGGACCGCATGAACACCTGGGAAGAGGGTTTGGAACAGTTCGTGAGGTGTCATGGCCAGGCTCTTTTGCAAGAACTAAAGGCAACGGCCTGAGTCAAAGGAGAGTCCTTTGGAAACCATACTAATTACAGGGGGATGTGGGTTCATAGGCACAAATTTGATCCGCTTTCTGCTGGAGAAGACCCAGTTCACAGGAAGGCTCATAAACTTGGATAAGCTCACCTATGCAGCCAATCCAAGAAACCTTGAGGACATAGCAGAGCGTTTCAAAGACAGATATCTTTTTTATCGTGTGGACATCTGTGACCACAGGGCCCTATCTGAGATTTTTGAGTCCCATGGCATTGATGTCATTTGCCACCTGGCGGCCGAATCCCACGTGGACCGCTCCATAAGAAGCCCCAGGGCCTTTTTGGAAACCAATGTCATGGGCACTTTCCAGCTCTTGGAAATGGCCAGGGCCCACGGAGTTTCCAGGTTCCATCATGTAAGCACAGATGAGGTATATGGAAGTCTCGGGCCCACAGGGGCCTTCACCGAAGAGAGTCCTTATCGCCCCAACAGCCCTTATTCCGCCTCCAAGGCAGCCTCGGATCATCTTGTTAGGGCGTACCACAGGACATATGGCTTGGAGGTTACCATATCCAACTGCTCCAACAACTACGGACCTTATCAATTCCCGGAAAAGCTCATCCCCCTTATGATTCTTCGGGGTCTTGGGTGGGAACCTCTTCCAGTATATGGAGACGGCCGCAACGTGCGCGATTGGATCCACGTGGAGGATCATTGTGAGGCAATCTGGATGATACTCCATGGAGGCCGGCCTGGTGAAACATACAACGTGGGGGCCCAGGGGGAGGTTGAGAACCTTGCTTTGGTGAAACGCATCTGCCAGATATTGGACAGCTTGGTTCCATCCCAGGAAGGCAGGAGTCGCCAGGAGCTGATCACCTTCGTGGAAGATCGTCCGGGCCATGATCGTCGCTATGCAATAGATGCAAGCAAGATCAAAAGGGAACTCGGGTGGAAGCCCAAACGTACTTTGGATGAAGGGCTCCAAGAGACGGTGCGATGGTATCTGGAAAATCCCGAGTGGGTATCACAGGTAAGCAGTGGAGAATATCTGCGGTGGATCAAGACTCATTATGGGGGAGCGGCATGAAGGCACTGGTTTTGAGCGGGGGAGCAGGCACCAGGCTCAGGCCTCTTACCCACACTGGAGCCAAGCAGTTGGTCCCTGTGGCCAACAAGCCCATTCTGTTTTATGTGCTGGAAAACATAATATCCGCTGGCATAAGAGACATTGGGATCATCATATCCCCTGAAACTGGCCGGGAGGTCCAAAGGGTTGTGGGGGATGGGAGTCGTTGGGAGGCTCATATCACCTACATCCTGCAGGAAAGGCCCGGAGGGCTTGCGCATGCTGTGCAAACCGCCAGGGATTTCTTGGGGGATTCCTCTTTCGTGATGTATCTGGGGGACAACCTCATTGGCCGAGGAATTCAAAGGTTTGTGGAACGTTTCCGCAAGGAGGGCCCTGAGGCTCAGATTCTGCTCAAGCCTGTGGAGAATCCTTCGGCCTTCGGCATCGCCGAGGTGGACGGGGAGGGCCAAGTGGTTCGTCTGGTGGAGAAGCCCAAAGAACCGCGGTCCAACCTTGCCCTGGTGGGAATCTACATTTTTTCGCCTAGGATCTTTCAGGCCATAGAGCAGATAACCCCGTCTTGGCGAGGAGAACTGGAAATAACAGATGCCATCCAGAAGCTCATAGATTGGGGGAGCCCTGTCTTGAGCGAAGTGATTCAGGAGTGGTGGCTGGACACAGGGAAAAAGGATGACCTGCTCAAGGCCAACCGGGTTGTTTTGGACGAATGGGTTCGCAGGGATGTGAAGGGTGTTGTGCAGGGCAGTTCAGATGTGACAGGCAGGGTGGTGGTGCCCGCCTCGGCCGTTATAAGAGACAGCGTGATAAGAGGTCCGGTGGTTCTGGGGGAAGAAGTGGTGGTGGAGCGTTCCTTTGTGGGGCCCTTCTCCAGCATAGGAGACGGTTGTCATATAGCCCACTCCGCGGTAGAGCATGTGGTGCTCTTGGAGAACTGCCGAATAGAGAAAATACAAAGGCTTGAGGACTCGGTGGTGGGAAGAAACTCGGTGATCCGAAGGAGGGATCAGGCCCTTACAGAGTCTCTTTGTCTTATGATAGGGGATGACTGCGTGGTGGAACTCTAGTCAGGATGATCCCTTCTGACAAAACTGCACCATGGGATCATGATGGGAAGCCCCTGAGAAGTTCCTTTTGTTGTGCTCCCAGATCCTAAAAAGGCATCCGGCCAGGCAAAGCCATTGTGGTATTGCTTCCATGCACATGACACTTGAAGGCGAGCTGTTTTTGTCAGAATTTGGGTCACGATGACCCATCTGGTCTTTTCTGCAATGCCCTGGACCATGGGGCTCTCATTGCCTGTAAGGCACCAGGTGTTGAGTCCTGGATCTTTGGACAAGAAGCCAAGATGCAGTATCATGTTGCCATGAGGTCTTGTAAAAAGTTTTTTTGAGGAGAAAAGATGTTACCTGAGGCTGTTTTGAGGGACCTGGAAGTCAACAGCTCAAGGCGTGTGCAAGATTTGGTGAATCTCTTGAGCATACCCAGTGTTAGCACCTCTCCTGAACATGCTGCGGATGTCCAAAGAGCAGCCAGGTGGCTGGCTGAAAGGCTGGAGGCCATGGGCTTTGAGGTGGAGTTCTTGGAGACTGAAAGACACCCTGTGGTCCTGGCCCAAAGAGTTTTCCATGCTCAAAGACCCACCCTCTTGATCTACGGTCATTACGATGTTCAGCCTGCAGATCCCTATGATGAATGGATAAGTCCTCCTTTTGTCCCCAGGATTTGGGGAGACTATGTTTACGCCAGGGGAGCCAGCGACGACAAGGGCCAACTCCTGACTCACCTCCATGCCATGGAGGCAGTCCTGAGAACTCAAGGAGAGCTTCCCCTTAACGTGAAGGTGCTCTTGGAGGGTGAGGAGGAGATAGGCAGCCCCAGCCTCCCTCAGGTGCTGAGCCAAAGGGCCCGAGAGCTGGAAGCTCAGGCAGTGGTGATCTCCGATGGTTCACAACTGGCACCGGGGATTCCTGCCATAACCTACGGCCTGAGAGGATTGGCTCATGCACAGATAGACGTGATAGGGCCTCGACTGGACTTACATTCAGGCTCCTTTGGAGGTCTTGTCACCAATCCGATTCAGGCCCTGTGCCAGATCCTTTGCTCTCTGAGGAGCCCTGACGGCACAGTGGCCATACCAGGCTTCTATCAAGATGTTAAACCGTTGGAGTCTTGGGAACGGGAAGAGATCCTCAGGCTGCCTTTTGAGGAGGAAAGCCTGAAGGAATATCTTGGAGTGGAATTCCTGACAGGGGAATCAGGTTACAGCCCTCTGGAGAGAAGGTGGGCAAGACCCACCTTGGACGTAAACGGAATCTGGGGGGGATTCTCCGGACATGGATCCAAGACCGTAATCCCTTCCAGGGCTGGGGCCAAGGTGAGCATGCGTCTGGTGCCACAGCAGGATCCAGTCGCCATAAACCATTTGCTAAGGAAATTTGTGATGGAGATCTCTCCTCCTGGAGTCAAGGTAGAAATCACGGATTTCAAGGGGGCCCAGCCGGTCTTGGTAGACAGAAACCTTCCTCAGATCAAGGCAGCGGCCAGGGCCGTGGAGGCAGGCTTCGGGAAGGCCCCTGTCTTCATAAGAGAGGGGGGCTCCATCCCCGTGGTGAACATGTTGAAAGAGCTCCTGGGCATAGAGGCCATATTGCTTTTGGGCTGGGGAAGCCCCGAGGACGGAGCCCATTCCCCCAATGAGAGGTTTTCTCTGGGGAGCTTCCATGCAGGCACCAGGGCTTCGGCAGCATTGCTTTTCGAGCTGGCCAGCATGGCCGAACATTGACCCTCGTCACTCGCCCAAAACTCTGGGCTTGGGAGCTAGGCCCCCAAGCCCTTCACATTCAGCCGTTTTTTAGCTCTGAACTCGCTGAGCACCTAGGAAACAAGGGCCCATACAAACCGGTACATCCCAGGATCTTGTGAGGTCATCTTGCATTTGCATAGGCCCCATCTCTTTCTTGAATGGCCTCAAGTCCTTTGCCCAATAAGCCTGATGGAGCCTTCAGAGGGACTTCCCACCTGGCCTATCCAGGCATGAAAAACCCCCCTTGTTTCCATGGCCTTGTCCAGATCCTCACGTGAGGCCTCAGGAACCGCAATAAGCAGCCCTCCAGAGGTCTGGGCATCGGCCAGACAGTCCAGGACAAAAGGAGATATTTCCCCTTCTTGGGACAAGGACTTCTCGCAATAGGAGCGGTTGGCAAAGGTGCCTCCTGGAACCAATCCCTGTTTAGCCAGCATCAAGGCAGACTCCAGGATGGGCACCTGGGAAACTGTGATTATCAGCTCCACTTGGGAAGCCCTGGCCATCTCCAACGCATGTCCCAAAAGCCCAAAGCCGGTTATGTCCGTGCAGGCATTGACGCCCACCTCCTGCATTGCCTCTGAGGCCTTTCTGTTCAAGGTACTCATCCAGAATATGGCTTCTTTCTCAGCTGCCTCGGAGACCATCCTGGCCTTGATGGCCGTTGCCAGGATCCCTGTGCCCAGGGGCTTGGTGAGAACCAGTTGATCTCCGGGTTTGGCCCCCCCGTTGGTGACTACTCGGCGGGGGTCCACCACACCGGTTACGCTAAGGCCGTACTTCAATTCCGGGTCGTCCACGCTGTGGCCCCCCACCAGCAAGGCCCCGGCCTCATGGATCACCTCCATCCCGCCCAACAGGATCTCTTTGAGCACGTCTTTGGGAAGCCGATCTCTTGGGAAACACACCAGGTTCATGGCCGTGATGGGCCTGCCACCCATGGCATAAACATCACTCAAGGCATTGGCGGCTGATATTCTACCGAAGTCCCTGGGGTCATTCACAATGGGGGTAAAGAAATCCACTGTCTGGATAAGGGCCAGATCCTCCCTGATGCGGACCACACCTGCATCATCCGCCTTCTCCCACCCCACTAAGAGATCTGCGCTGCTCTGAACAGGCAAATCCCTGAGAATCTCCTCCAGGTCCCCTGGAGGGAGCTTACTGGCTCACCCAGCAGCCCTAACGCCCTCAGAGAGCCTTATCTTTGATTCCTGTTGTTTTTCCATCAGCTGCTCCTCTTTTCACAAGTCCACCCGAGGCACTAAAAAAAGGAAAATCAAATTGGACTCAAGCAAAAATCTGTTCATCTTAGGATATCATTTGGAAACCTTGCACCATTGAATGCTGTTCAAAAGATCATCACAGGCTCATCACCCTAGCAGCCTTTGAAAGCACCTCCAAAATGGCAAGCATGTTGGATATGGAGCCCACTTGTAGCTTGTCGGCCAACTGAAAATGATTCAAACAGGTGCCGCAGCAAAGCACCTGGGCTCCCATTCGTTCCAGGGCTTGAATCTGCTCCAAGACTGGAGAGCCTTCAACCGCCAGCTTGACCCCGGAGTTGATGAAGATAACATGGGAGATCTCTTTGGCGAACTGGGCAAGGGTATCCAGGTACGCTCTCATCAGAACCCGCCCCAGCTCCTCATCACCCCTCCCCAAGCTCTCTGATGAGACATAGATTACCAGGGACCTGGGGGCCTCCATGATTTGGCATGCTGTGGAAGAGGGTTCGGAGACAGTCTTTGTTAGGCCCTCGGCCTTCTCTATCAAGACCCTGTATTGGCCCATCTCAGAGCTGTCCTTCATTACCTTGTGGCCCTGGCTTTGGGCAAAACGCATCACATTTGTCATGGAGGCCTCGTTGTCCAAGAGCACCTCTAGGTGGCTCTCTGCCATCTCCTCCAGAGCTTGACGGGTCATTATGACCGGCTGAGGACAGGAAAACCCCCTGCAATCCAAGAGCTTTTTTTCCATCAATGCTCCTCCGGCCTGCTTTTTTTTCAAATTACATCGGTATTGCTGATAAGTCAATTCGACTTAAGCTCTTATTCTGCTTTGTCTTGGGATAGATCCTCTTTCTTTCAGAAGGCAAGCCAAGAAGCCTGAACCCTTGGCTTGGCTGGCGCAAGGAGCTCCATTGCAACCCAAACCACGATCTTTTATAGTAAACAATGATTTTCAAGCCCAAGGGGCAGGATTGGGAGCCTGGAAGGAGCTTTCATTCTGCAACGCAGATTCCCATTGAGGAGGAAGTTACATGGCAGTGGAAAAGCAGCGCATGGTCTTCACCGGCGGCTCCAAGTATGTGCTGGATGAGGAGTTGGCCAAGATAGTCAACATCTCCATGGCCTTGGAGATGCCCCTGCTTCTAAAGGGAGAGCCCGGCACGGGCAAAACCATGCTGGCCCACGCCATAGCCGAGTCACTTCACATGCCTCTTATCGTGCTCAATGTGAAGTCCAGCATGAAGCTCGTAGATGCCTTGTATCAATATGATACCCTTACCCGTCTTAATGACAGCAGATTTGGGGACTCAAAAAGGGATGTCAGCAACATAGAGGAATATATCCGCATGGGCAAGATCGGGCAGGCCTTTGTATCGGATGAAAGGGTGGTCCTGCTCATAGACGAAATAGACAAGGCCGACACCGACTTCCAGGACGATATGCTGGATGTCTTGGACCAGATGTCCTTTGACATAATCGAGATAGACAAGACCATCAAGGCCAAACACAGGCCGGTGGTGGTGATAACTTCCAACGCCAAGAAGGACCTTTCGGATCCCTTTCTGGGCCGATGCAATTTTCACCACATAGCCTTTCCCGACCAGGAAATGATGAGAAGAATCGTCAGGGTACATTTCCCGGACATCGAGAAAGATTTGTTGGAAAGTGCAGTTGCCACCTTCTACAGGCTCAGGGAGATCCGAAACATAGAAAAAAAGCCCGCCACTCGTGAGCTCATCAACTGGATCAGAGCCCTCCGGTCAGATCCGGATTTCCGTCTGCGGGACTTGCAGAAGGGTCAGGTACCTTACCTGGGAGTGTTGTTCAAGAAAAGCCCGGATTATTCTGTGGCACAGGCTGCTGTGGGGCGTTTCAGGATATAGGGAGGTGGGGTGCTGGGTGAGCCTTATGGAATGAGTTTCCGGAGGTCCCATGTTCGTTGACTTCTTCTTTTCCCTGAGGAAGGTGGGGATTCCTGTTTCTCCCACGTCTTTCCTGCGTTTGCACAAGGCCATGAGTCTGGGCCTCATCAATTCCCTGGAGGATTTTTACACGGCTGCAAGAGCCATTCTGATCAAAAGCGAGCGCTACTTCGATCTTTACGACCAGATCTTCGCCCATGTGTTCAGGGGGATCGAACTAAAAGAGCCCACAGAAATAGAGCTGGGAGAGGTGGCCCGAGCCCTCCTAGAAGAGTGGTTAAGGGATCCCCAAGCTCTGGCTCAGGCCATGGGATTGAACCCAGAGGAACTCTCCAAGCTAAGCCCTGAAGAGCTTATTCAGTACTTCCTGGATCGTCTCAAAGAACAAACAGAGGCTCACCACGGCGGCAGCAAATGGATAGGCACAGGGGGAACCTCTCCGGTAGGCCATTCAGGGTATCATCCGGGAGGAATGAGGGTGGGAGGTGTGTCCCGCAACCGATCGGCAGTCAAGGTGGCCATGGACCGCCGATACAAAGACTACTCCCTGGAGGGGCCTTTGACCCCCTCCCAGATGGGGGAAGCTTTGAAACGCTTAAGACACATGGTACCTTCGGGCCCCAAAGACCAGGTAAACGTGGAAGGCACCATATATCAAACCATGAAAAACGCCGGGGAGATAGAAATAGTTTTCGAGCGGAGTCTCAGGGACCGGTTGAAGGTCATACTGGCCATAGATAATGGTGGCTGGTCCATGGAGCCTTACATAGATTTGGTCCAAACCCTTTTCAACTATGCCAGAGCTCAATTCAAGGACCTCAAGACTTTCTTTTTTCACAACACCATTTACGACTACCTCTGGGAGGATCCTCCCAGGAGGTACAAGCCTTTCCCAGTGGATCAACTGGTACGGCTGGATCCTCAGACCCGATTCATCGTTGTGGGGGATGCCAGCATGGCCCCGTACGAACTCATGGCCACCGATGGATCCATCCACGTGGAAGAACGTTCAGGACGGCCAAGCATAGAAAGGCTTAAGTTCATAGCAGAGACCTTTAGGCACAAGGCTTGGCTAAACCCCGTGGACTCCAGGGAGTGGAACTACACGGCCACCATCAGATACATCAGGGAGATCTTTCCCATGTTCGAGCTCACTCTGGATGGCCTGGAGGCCGCGGTGACACATCTTATGAAGAAGGACAATTGAGACAACCAGGATCATCCTCCGGTGGCTGGGCCCTATGCTGGTGGATGCTTCATCTATCAGGCCTGAGTTCCCTTACCAGAGACCTGGGAAACAATGGGGTGCTCTTGGGATCAGGAAAACACGCTGGACATGTCATTTGGTCGGCCCATGTCATCAGTTTTTTTGAAAAATGTTGAATAAGCCTACAGGAGGTCCCCCATGCCCATAGTTACCATCTCCAGGGGTTCTTATAGCCATGGCAAGGAAGTAGCCGAGAGGGTAGCCCAGAGGCTTGGCTACGAATGCATAGCGCGGGAGGTTTTGTTGGAAGCCTCCCAGCAGTTCAATGTGCCCGAGGTGCAGCTCATAGAGGCCATAGAGGTGGCCCCTTCAGCCTTCGATCCACTGACACACAAGAAGAGGCGTTTTGTGGCCTATATTCAAGCAGCACTCCTGAGAAAGGTCCAGGCCGACAACGTTGTGTACCACGGCTTTGCCGGGCATTTTTTCCTCCGTACAGTGCCCAATGTGATAAAGGTGAGGATCTTGGCAGACCTGGAGGAAAGAATACGCATAGTCATGGATAGAGACGGCCTCAACTGGGGAGAGGCGGCCAGAACCATAGAGAAATTGGACGAACAGAGAACTCGCTGGAGCCTGGCTCTGTACAACATGGATCCTGCGGATCCGGCTCTGTACGATCTCATCTTCAACATAAGGCAGCTCTCTGTGGAAGGGGCAGTAGACCTCATTTGCCAGGCAGTCTCCTTGCCAGAATTCAGGACTACACCAGAGGCATTGCAGAGGATACAGGACCTCCTTCTGGAAGCCGAGGTGAGAATAGCTTTGGGGGAGATGGGACTGGAGTTTCTGGTGCATGCTGAAAAAGGAAAGGTGCGGGTGGACACACGTTCTCCTCGCGGGAATGAGGAGAGGGTTCGAAAGGAAATACATGGTGCCCTTTCGGGGATTTCTGGAATCCAGGAGGTCAGGGTGGAGGTGCTCCCGGTGTCCTGATCCGGAATTTGTATGCTAGGGGTCTGAGCTTGAGACCGCTTTTCCATCCCAGGCTTGTACATGGCCCTTTCGGGGATCCAGGGCTCTATGTTGCCTGGATGCACAAGAGGAGGGCGGTCCTGTTCGATCTGCCAGAGCTTGCTCCTCTTCAGACAAAAGAGCTGCTCAAGATCTCCCACGTTTTCGTTTCCCACACCCACATGGATCATTTCATGGGGCTTGACAGATTAATACGTCTCACCCTAGGCAGGAACAGGAAACTCAGGATCTTCGGTCCTTCACCCATATTGGAACAGACGGCTCAAAGGCTTGGTTCTTATACCTGGAACCTGGTCCAAGATTACAAGGAACGTCTTGTGCTGGAAATCACACAGCTAAGAGGCAATTTTCTGGAAAAGGCTTCTCTGGACTGCCGGGAGAAGTTTCGTGACAGAGGCCTGAGGGAGGTAGAGCTTTTCCAGGGTGTTCTGTGGGAGGAACCAGGCTTGAGAGTAAGGGCTGTTCTCCTGGATCATAAGGTGCCCTCCATGGCCTTCAGCCTGGAAGAGCCTCTCCACGTGGAAGTGCTCAGGGGAAGGTTGGAAGAAAATGGCCTCAAACCAGGAGCCTGGTTGAGGACCCTCAGAGAGAAAATCATGGAAGGGGTTTGCCCTGAAACATTGTTGGAGGTAAGCCCCAGGGAAAAAGGCCCATTACCTCTGTCCTGGCTCCAACAAAACCTTGTCCGCTGCTCCAAGGGACAAAAAATAGGCTACGTGGTGGACGCGGCTCCCACCCAGGAAAACCTGGGAAAAATAGCAAGACTGATCCAGGGGGCGGATTTGTTGTTTGTGGAAGCTCCTTTCCTTGACAGGGAGCTGACCAGGGCAACACAAAGGGCACATTTGACAGCCCGCAAGGCAGGCGAAGTGGCTGCCTTGGCAGGAGTGGGCAAGGTAATACCCTTTCACTTCTCTCCCAAGTACGGTCCTGATCCCTCACCCCTTATCAAGGAGGTACAGCAAGGTTTTGAGGCCATGATGGAGAAACTTTCTGGTTGATAGAATACGAGCGGCTTTTAGGCTTCCCCACTTTACACCCGAGCCGGAGGCAGCTGGCCATGGATTCCCAAGAAGCAGAAAGCCCAATGGGACTCGAAGAACTGAGAAGAAAGCTTTTTTTGCAGGAGCGCCTCCAGGAAATCACCACCCTAATCCACAGTGCCCGTGACCTGAATGAAATCTTTCTGGAGGTAAGGGACAAGATCCTGGAGTTCTTCGAAGCCGACAGGATAACCATCTACGGCGTGGATGCCAGGGCTAACCAAATATTCTCCAAGTACAAGCAAGGCACAGAAGTTAAAGAGATAAGGCTTCCCATAGATGGCCAGAGCCTGGCTGGTTTTGTGGCCATGAGCAAGAAACCCGTTAACATCTCGGATGCATATGACGAGGCCGAGCTCTCCAGAAAGGTGCCGGTGCTTCACTTTGACAAGAGTTGGGATCAAAAGACAGGCTTTAGAACCAAGCAAGTGCTGGCCGTACCCATTGTGTTCAAGAAAGGGGGCAAGAGGGTATTTGCCGGCGTGGTTCAGCTCATGAACAAACGATCCCAAGAGGCCTTCACAGAGCAGGATCAGAAGAACCTGGAAACAGTGGCAGAGGCTCTGGGCATAGCCTTCACCAACCAGAAGCGCATGCTGCCACGTATCTCAACCAGATACGACCAGCTTCTAGAACGCGGGCTCTTGAAAGAGGAGGAGCTGGACCAAGCCATAGGAAAAGCCAAGGCCCAAAAACTGGACCCAGAACTCATATTGATGACCGAACACGAGATAACCAGGGAAGATCTGCTCCGGAGTCTGGGGGCTTTCTACGGGTGCGGCTACTTGCTTTTCGAGGAAAACATACCGCTAGATTCCGCATTGATGCAAGGAATCAGGCCTGATTATCTGATGCATCGGATGTGGGTCCCTGTGTGCAAGGTAGGGGAAAAGGTGTTGGTATTGGTGGACGATCCCAAGGATCTGGCCAAGCTGGACGAGATCCGCACCCACAAACAGTTGCGAAACTGTGAAATACGAGTGGCCTTGAAACAGGATATTCTGAAATTCATCCAGGCCCATCTCAGGAACCTGGGATTGGTTTCTCAACAAGCCCCGGTCTCGAGCAGCACAACCCACAGCTCTTCTACGGAGGAGATCTTAAGCAGCCTCAAAGGGGAAGGACTCCAGCTGGAGCTTGAAGAAAACGGGCTTACTGCAGAGGTCAGCGAGGCAGACTCCAGCGTGGTTCGTCTGGCCAACCAAATCATAAGGGAAGCCTTTGGAATGGGAGCCTCGGACATACACATAGAGCCCTACGGCAGACAGGACACGGTTGTGAGACTTCGAGTAGACGGTCTTTGCATGAACTATCTGACGGTCCCTGCCAACTATGCCAGGGCCTTGGTAGCCCGCTACAAGATAATGGCCTCCTTGGACATAGCCGAGCGACGCAGGCCCCAGGATGGAAAGATAAAGTTTCACCTGCCGGACAGGGAAATCGAACTCAGGGTGGCCACATTGCCAACTGCTGGAGGAAATGAAGATCTGGTCATGCGGATTCTGGCTGCCGGTAAACCCATCCCACTGGAAGAGCTGGGCTTAAGCCCCAGAAATTACAAGGTATTCTTGGAGATGATAACAAAGCCATATGGAATGGTACTGGTGGTGGGCCCCACGGGAAGCGGCAAGAGCACGACCCTTCATTCAGCCCTGGGGCACATCAATACGCCAGAGAGAAAGATTTGGACTGCTGAGGACCCTGTGGAGATAACTCAAAAAGGGCTCAGGCAGGTACAGGTCCACCCCAAGATCGGGCTCACCTTCGCAGCAGCCATGCGCTCCTTCCTCAGGGCAGATCCGGATGTGATCATGGTGGGGGAGATGCGCGACAGGGAAACGGCCGAGATCGCCATAGAGGCCTCCCTCACAGGCCATCTGGTTCTGAGCACGCTGCACACAAACAGTGCTCCGGAGACCATCACCCGTCTGCTGGAGATGGGCATGGATCCTTTCAACTTTGCCGATTCCCTATTGGGTGTTTTGGCCCAGAGGCTAGTAAGGACCATATGTCAGGATTGCAAGATCCCGTACCATCCTTCTGAAAAAGATTTCCAAGAGATGCTGGAGGCTTATGGGGCTTCCAGGTTCCAGGAGCTAGGGGTTCACTATGGACCGGATCTGCGCTTGTTCAATGCAAAGGGCTGTGAGAAATGCCATCACACAGGTTACAGGGGTCGCATGGCCATCCATGAGCTGCTGGTGGCCACAGACAGTATCAAGGAGGCTGTCCAGAGAAGGGCGCCGGTGGAGGAAATACGGCGCATGGCCATGCAAGAGGGGATGAGCACCCTTCTCCAGGATGGAATCGCCAAGGTCTTACAAGGATTTACCGATCTTCGACAGGTCAAGTCAGTTTGTATGAGGTGACATGGATCAAGGATGGGGCAACAGAAGCCAACGAGGCTTGGCAGTATCCGGGCCCGGGAATAGCCCGTCTTTGGAATTTACGCTATAGGTTACCCATAAGCCCACAGATGAACAGCCCGGGTGGAATTTGGCTCCGTAACAATAAAGGCTTTGGGAAGCAGCCTCGGGGCAGGTAAAAAGGTCTTGTGGTTTACCCCAGGGCCCTTGGGGAGCCGGAGCCCTGCGCAAGACAATTTGGGGTGAGATGCCTCCTGGGCTGTAAACAATTATCCATCCCTGCCCCCGGGGATCACTTGCCACCGTGACCTCTGTGCCCACTCCCTCCAGAAGAGGTTGAGCTTCCTTGAGAAGAACACTCCAACCCTTTTCTCCTGCCCAAAACTCCCAACCTGTCTCCAACTCCAGGCCAGCAAAGAAACGCTTTTCCAACCTTGCCAGAAAAAGCCCTCTTTGTGCCCCCAGAGACCTGGTACCAAATATCAGCACGTAACCGCCTTGGATCACAGGAGAACAGGCCGGCAGGAAGTCCTCTGCTGTCCACGGAAGTCTCTTGGAGCGCATGTGCCATGAGCAAGGTGGGGCCCTGGCATCCGCTATACTTACCAACTGAGAGCCCAAGACTGCGAAGTCCCAGGGGCCCGGGCCCCTTCTCTCCATGTGGTGAAAGACAAGAAAAATCCCTTTTTGAAGCAAGACCCCCCCGGCTGGCCAAAGCCACCTTCCCTTGGGTTCTGTGCTGCCAAAGGCTGCTGTGGATGCCTGCCCCCAGTGGGGTTCAAAAGCATCAGAGCACTCACCCTCTTGTACGCCCACAGAATTGGGAACCAGCTTTAGGGTTCCATCTTGGTGTCTTAGCCAGGTATCCCCGAAGAGCCAAAGCCTGAGGTTTTCAGCCAAAGGGACCGAAATGGCCCCGTCCGCCCCCAGCCAGGCATCATCCCTGGGCAAAAGAAGGCCAGAACCCAGAGGTTTCTTGGCATCCCCCGGAGCGGCTGGCGGAAAGCAAAAACATGTCGCAAGCACCCCAGCCCATATGATCAGCGCCTTGAACACATGAAAGGAAAAGGGGCCTGTCTTGGGCCTTAGTTTTTTAGCCTTTGCGCAGAAAAGGATCAATGTGAATCACCTTGTCACCTGCTGCAGGAGCCCTTCGGATGGGTCTTTGGAAGGAGGGAGGTAGATTTTCATCTGCAAAATACTCTTTTTCCAGGCTTTGGATATACTGGCGCAGTTCTGGTTTGTCCTGCACTATACGTTCCACCTCCTCGTCCAGTATCTGGGAAGCGCGGCGAACCTCCCTGAGGTCAAGTCTGATCCCCAGAAGGCTCTGGAGGCGTTCCAGAATAGCCAATGAAGTCTTGGCGTTGTTGGATTGGATGTAGTAAGGCACATGCCCCCAGATACTGGTTGCCGGAAGCCCCATGCTTGCAGCCTGCACAAGCAGGTGAGTGTGTATGCTCATGGGGCCCTCGTAATGGGCTGGTCTTATGCGCAATTCGGAAAAACGCTCCAGCCTCTGGTCGTCGTTGGTTATGCCGCTGACCCTGGGCTCCACGGTATGTGGGATATTGTCATAAAGCCCCCCAACGGTGAGCACCTCTGTGATGCCTAATCTTTTTACTACTTCCAGGAACAGCTCCGAGAAACGAGGCCACAACAGGTGAGGTTCCTGGCCCAAAAAGAGGACCAAATCCCTGGAGGAACCCGCCACCGGGCCTGCAGCGTAAAAAGTGCCGCAGGGAAACTGTACCGAACGTACCTTGCCTCCCTCTATTGTGACTATGGGCCTTTGTTGTATGAGGTCGAAGAAAGACTCTGGGCGGATTTCTGCGAATCTGGCCCCGCCCAGATTCTGAATGAGGAAAGTGATGACCCAGCTGGAAACCTCCCCAGCATTGGGCCACCCCCCGAAGCCTGCTACAAGAGCCGGGCTTCTAAGGCTCGGCTCATAAAGCATCACCAGACCATCGCACATAAAATTATTATAGCCGCCTCTCTCACCAAAGCTCAACACCAAACCCAGCCACAGATGGCTCCCAGGGATTTCTCCTTGACAGGGCTTGAATTCATGTATTTTTTGTCCTAGCATTCGGCCGGGATCAGAGCTCCCCTGGCAGGAGGCCTTGGCTTTGGAATGATCCATCACTTGATCTCTCTTCTTTAGAAGATACGAGGCCGTCCAAAATGGACAGATTCCGCTTGATAGTGGAGCAGCTTCCTGAGGCCCTTTGCGTAGCAAGAGGCGCCAAGGTCCTGTTCATGAATCCCAGGGCCCAGCAGCTCTTGGGAGTCCAACAAGATAAGGATATATGCCTGGAGGATTTCATCCAGATCCAAGAAGACTCAGGGTGGAGCGGCCTGGAAGAGTCTTTTCAGCAAGCTGCTCTAAAGCAGCATTCCTTGCTTAGGCTCCTGGGACGGGATGGAAAGCTTCATTGGGTCCGAATGCAGGGGGTTCCCATAACCTGGGAGGGAGAGCAGGCCTTTCTTTATTGCATCATTGACATGACTCGCCAACGCTGCTTGGAGGAAGACCTTCGAGCCTCTGAGGAAAGGTACCGCACGGCCATCGAACATGCCAGCGATGGAGTGGCCATGGTCAGGGGCGAGCAGCATATCTATGTGAACCAGAGGTTTCTTGACATCTTCGGGTACGAAAGGCCAGAAGAGGTTGTGGGCAAGCCCATCTCCATGGTGGTCCACCCCGAAGACCGCCAAAGGGTCATGGAGATGAATCTTCGAAGACAGAAAGGAGAGCCGGTGCCCTCAAGGTATGAAGTCAAGGGCATCAGGGAAAACGGGGCACCCATCTATGTGGAGGTCTCGGCCACAAGAACCAGCTACAGAGGGGAGCCTGTCTCCCTGGTTTATGTCCGGGACATTACCGAAAGAAAGTGGATGGAAGAGGCTCTGCAACGTTCCCGTGACTTCTACCTCACCCTCTTTGAAGAATTTCCGACAATGATCTGGAGATTGGGGGTGGACGGCCATTGCGATTACCTCAATAGGGCATGGTTGGACTTCACAGGTAGAACCCTGCAGCAGGACAAGGGTGAGGGCTGGTTGGAGGTGATCCACCCCGAAGATCTGGAAGGATTCAAAGCACTGCTGGCCAAGGCCCTTTCACAGCAGGAGCCCTTCTGCGCCGAGCTTCGAGCTCGTAGAAGAGATGGTGTTTGGAGATGGGTCTTGAAGATCGGCAAGCCCTTCCATGGACTAAACGGTGAGTTCTCAGGCTATATCGGGGCCTCCTTCGACATAACGGAGCGTAAACAACAGGAAGAGGAGCTGAGGCTAAACGCCACCCTTGACCCCCTCACCGCTCTTCCCAACCGAAGACTCCTGGAGGACCGCCTCAAGATGGCCTTGGCCCAGGCTTCAAGGAAGAATCTGAGTGTGGGCCTGATCTTGATGGACCTGGACAATTTCAAGGAAGTCAACGACAAGTTGGGCCACCTGGCAGGCGATGAGTTGTTGGTGGAGTTGGGCAGAAGGCTCTGCGCCCTGGTCAGGGGCGGTGACACGGTGGCACGCCTGGGGGGAGACGAATTCGTGGTGGTTCTGCCGGAGATTCCCCGGGCAAGGGAGGCTTATAAGGTGGCCAAGAGAATCCTGGAGGCCATCCGCAAGCCCTTCTGCATCCATGGGCAGAATCTGTACATGAGCTCCAGCCTAGGGGTGGCCATTTTCCCGGACCATGGAGGCTCCCCTGAGGTTTTATTGCAAAGAGCGGATCAGGCTCTCTATCAGGCCAAAGCCAGAGGGGGAAACCAAGCCCTGATCTTCCATCCATCCTCGGAGATGGCAAGAGTTCCAAAGCACTTGGGCAAGCCCAACTAGTCTGACCTGGTTTTGCACCCAGGGCAGGCCAAGTTCTGGATGAACTCCTGGGGGCCGAGCAGGCCCAGGTTCCCTCCCATGAAATGATTCAGGGCCCCAGAATTGCGTGCACAGGCCTGCCCAGAGCCGTGTGGGAGAGCTCTCCCAAGAGCTCGGAAACAGTGGGATGGGGATGGATGGTTCCAGCCAGGTCTTGCAGTCTGGCACCCATCTTCAAGGCCAGGGTGCACTCCCCCACCAGTTCTGTCACATGGGGACCCATGAGCTGCATTCCCACTATCCGATTACTCCCTTTTTCCCAGACCACCTTGGCCTGACCCGCTATTTCCCCGAGGATCTGAGCCTTGCCCACGGCGCGCATCAAGTAAGTTTGGGAGCCCGTTTCCAGACCAGAAGCCTCGGCCTGCATCTGGCTCAAACCCACAAATGCCACCTCAGGGCATGTGAATATGGCTGATGGCACGGCTTCATATTGCAATGTCTCCTTGCCTCCCATGGCATTTTCCGCAGCCACCAGCCCCTCGGCCGAGGCCACATGGGCCAGCATGGGGCGCCCTGGCCCCAGTGCATCCCCCACGGCAAAAACATGGGGCACAGATGTCTGGAGGTCTGGTCCCACCCGGATCCAACCCTTTTCTTCCAGTGTAAGCCCCAGCTTCTCCAGGCCCAGGGCCTGGCTTGCAGCCTCCCTTCCCACGCATACCACCACCCTATCAACACCAAGCAGTTTTGAAGCCTGGAGGTTCCCGCCCAAGGGCTCCACCAGTGGAGAGGCCCCCAGCAGGACCTCCAGTTCCCCGTTTCTCTCTTGTATCTGCTCCACCACCTGCCTCAGACAAACCTGAATACCCCGTTTCCTCATCTCCCGCTCCAGGACAATTGAGGTATCAGGATCCAAGGAAGGCAATGGAAGGATTCTGTCCAAGGCCTCCACCACCGTCACCTGAGAGCCCAGGCCTCTTAGGATGCAGGCTAGCTCGCAGCCCACAACACCCCCGCCCACGATCAAGATCCGCGAGGGCAGCTCTTGAAGCTCCAGCACATGGGAGCTGGAAAGAATCCTTTTCCCGTCAAAAGGCAAGTATGGCAAGGACAAAGGCCTGGAGCCCGTGGCCAGGATGAGCCTGTCCCACTCAAGTTTTGTACTCTCACCTGAGGCTGACTCAACTTCCAGAAACCCCGGGCTTCTCACTCGGCCTAATCCCTTCACCAGATTCACACCCAGGCGGCCCAGCATCTTGACTATGGCGCTTTCCTGGATCTCCACCACCTTGCGCTTCCTGGCCATGAGTCTATCCAGCCGAAGCTTAGGGTCTCCATCCAGCTCTATGCCCAGCTCTTCCCTCCTTTTCAGGGCTTCCATGAGTTGGGCCGTCACCTTGAGAACCTTTGTGGGTATACATCCCCAGTGAAGGCATGTACCACCTACGCGGTCTTTTTCCACCAGGCTTACCCTGGCCCCCAATTGCGAGGCCCGGATGGCCGCCACATAACCACCAGGCCCCCCGCCAAGCACCACCACCCTCAAGGACATGGAATCCTCCTGTTTGCTGACTTTGGGCACAGGCAACATTTTAACAGCACAGAAAAATCAGAGGCCACACTTCTTGGGACAATCCACACAAGCAGGCTCCCAAGAAACCGTGGAAAATGAATCTCTGAATTTCACATAGGCTGGATCTTCCCATATCTCCATGAGAGACTTCTGAGCCAGGTTCCCAAAGGAGAGCCTGTGCAAAGGCCTCTTTTCCCCTTTTCTCCACTGCGGGATCTCAGGCAAGCTCATGTTGGTGTAAACGCAGGGACCCACATCCCCTTGAGCGCCCACCACCAGGGCCCTAAGCACGTTTTCGGTACAAGGGGCAAAACCTCCCCCAGCCACATCTCCCAGATGGTGATGCAAGAGTGTGCCCTTGAGAGCAAGCTTCTTACTTACCTCGGCCAAACATGACAAGAGAGCTTTATCCCCGTGGGGCATCAGCTCACCTTCCAGGCTCTTCTCCAGCACGCAATCCAGTGTGCTCACAACCACTTGGCTCACTGGTATTTCATCCAGAATCTCTGGCAGTCTGGGAAATTCCTCCCAGGCAGAGGCAAGAAGCATATAAGCCACGTGGATCTCGGGCACATCTGCTCCAGCCTCTGCCCTCGCTCTTGCAACAAGGCGCATGGCATGCAAGACCCTCTCCAGGGGCGCCCCTTTTCTTATACGGTCATTTTGGGGGCCTGTGCCGGCCATGGAGAAGGCCACCACGTGAAATCCTGCCCTGACCATCTGCCGGGCCATTTCCAGATCCATCAAGGTTCCGTTTGTAGTGGTGCCCACCCGGCACCCCGCCTCCCGGGAAAGCTTGGCCATCTGGAAAAGCTCTGGATGTAACAAGGGCTCACCCCAGCCCTGAAGATGCACATGACGGGCCTTGGCCAAGTGGGGAAGAAGCCTTCGAAAAAGCTGCATGTTTAGATCACGCTGGGGCCAGCTCTTTCCTGCCAGGGTGCGGGGGCAGTACGAGCAAGAGGCATTGCAGCGAGTGGTCACCTCCACCTGGATCCAGTCCCAGATAGGTCTTTTCACCCATCTTTTCCACGGAATCAACACCATTTCCTTCCAAACCCTTGACAGCTCTTTCTTCATTGATATTATACCCCCCAGGTTGTGTTTTGAATGTGTCTTTTCCCTTTTCCCCAAACCAGGGGTCCCTTGATGAAAATAGAGAATTTCAAGCAGGGAGCTCCTGCTTGGAGAATCCCCGGGCAGATGGGAAGGCTCCTTCTCGGTTTTTTCAACCCCTAAACCACAAGGAGGTGAGCATGGCTCAGAAGCAAGGCATTGACTGGTCCAGTCTCTGGAAAAAGGATGAATGGATGGCAGTATGGTTGGGTTTCTTGATCATCGTGCTTGTGCTGGCAGGGCTTCCAGTGAAAATCCCTTCATTTAAGTGGACCACCGACGGGGAGTTTCAGGGACATGTAAAGGCCATGACTCCTGTGGTGGAAAAACTGGCCAAAGATGCGGAACAGAAGGGGGAGAAAGGGGTTCAGGAGAAGGCTCAGGCCCTTCTGGGGGCCATCTCCAAGGGAGAAAGGGCAGCCATCGGTAAGGCCGGTAAGGATCTGGAGGCAGCATCTAAAGATGCCAAGGATGCTGGGATCAAGAAAAAAGCCTCTGATGTAGGAAAAGACCTGGGAGGCCAGGCAGGCAACCTGACAGGCAAGGTCTTTTCCTGGGATAACATCTGGCGGGCCATACAGATCGGTATAGCCTATCTGATCCTGAGCATAATAGCCATGGCTTTGATGGGAGAGAGGGTTGGGGCCTTCATCCCCGGTTTTGTTGTGGTATTTGTGATTGCCTGGGTGGCTCAATTCATAGCAGGCAACTACACCATACTGGAGTATGGACTCGAGTATGTGCTTTGGTGTCTGGCCCTGGGGCTATTTGTGAGCAATGTGCTGGGAGTGCCAGGCTGGCTCAAGGTGGCTGTGAAGACAGAGTTTTTCATAAAAACAGGTCTCGTGATCTTGGGCTCCGGAATTCTTTTCGGAGAGATAGTGCAGGCTGGAGCTTACGGCATAGTGCAGGCTGTGCTGGTGGTTGCATGCATATGGTATTTCACTTTTTGGGTGGCCAAGAAGATGGGAGTGGATGATGAGTTTGCAGCCATCCTTTCAAGTGGGGTTTCCATATGCGGGGTTTCAGCTGCCATAGCCACATCGGGTGCTGTAAAAGGGGATCCCAAGAAACTTAGCTATGTCACCTCCCTTGTGCTCATCTGCGCCATCCCCATGCTGGTGGGCCAGCCTCTCATAGCCAAGGGTGTGGGCATGCCCGATGTGGTGGCCGGAGCGTGGCTGGGGGGGACCCTGGATACCAGCGGCTCAGTGGTGGCCGCCGGCGCCCTCATTAGCGAAACGGCCATGAAGACAGGGGTCATAGTGAAGATGTCCCAGAACGTGCTCATCGGGGTCGCGGCCTTCATTCTCTCCATAATCTGGACCTTCAAGAAAACAGAAGGGCTTCCCGAAGGAGAGAAGCCAGGCATCATAGAGATCTGGTACAGGTTCCCCAAGTTCGTGCTGGGGTTCATGGTGGCCTCGGTGGTATTCTCATTCTTGCTGGATCCCAAGGTGGTCTCTGCCACAAAGGGAGTTTTGGGAGGTCTCAGGACCTGGTGGTTCGCTCTGGCCTTCACCTGTATAGGACTGGAGACCAGGTTCAAGGATCTGGCCGAGCTAGGCGGAGGCAAACCTGCATTGGCATTTGTCATAGGTCAAGGGGTCAACATTATCTGGACGCTGATACTGGCTTACCTGATTTTCGGAGGTTACATATTCCCTTCGCCCAAACTGTGAGAATTGGAAAGGTTACAATAAATAGCTGGAGCCATGAGCAGAAAGAGCCCGGACAAGAGTAGATAGCCCGGGCTCTTTTTTTATTCCCATATCCTGATGCTACAGTGTTGATGAGAACCTCTACGATCCGGTCCCCAGCCTTCTCAAACAATCCTGTGGGAAGCGATGGGTGCCCCCTGTGCCCTCCAATGTCACCTCCACCAGTGCATCAGGGTCATTTATGACCACATCTGGGTCTGTCACAACCCCTTTCATCCCTATGTATCGGGCCATGTATGACTCCCAGCGCTGATCCCCTGAAGCCCGGTAGATCTCCACACGATCTCCCTGGCGAAGAGCTCCTTGCTGCTCCATGGACTCCATCTTCCTTCACCCCTGCGGGACAGACATCCCGCTCTTGGATTCTGCAGTGGCCCTGCGTGCACATTTCTCACATAGGAGCCTTCCTGCAAAGGCCTGGGCCAGCCCCGAGGTGCGCTTCCTGACAAAGTCCAGGTACCTGGAAGGTCCCAGATAATCTCCGCAGCCTTGGCATCTTTCCAGGCGCTCTCGCTGCAATATGGTTCCTCCCAAGATCAGGAGCCTCTCTTCACCCCTGTCCTCCATCTGCATGGCACCCGTGGGACAGTTGGCTGCACAGGCCCCACAGAGGATACATCTTTCCGAGGTCATCCGGAAGTCTGTAGGCGATTCCCCTGGCTGGCCCACATATCCCAGTTTCAAGGCGTCTATTTCCATTCGGTCACGGCAAACCACCACGCATCGGCCGCAGCGTTTGCATATGTCACAGCGAAGGCACCTGTGAGCTTCCCTTCTGGCCTGTTCCTCCCCCAGACCCAGCTCCACCTGTTGAAAGGTTATGCGACGCCGTTCAGGCCCCAGAAGCGGCATCTCGCACCTCTTGAGATCCATCTTGAGCGAGGCAGCCATCTCCCAGGGCTCCAGCCTGGCCCTTCTGACAGGCACTGCTGGCATGGTTGGCTGGGGCAGGCCTTTTAAGAACCTGTCTATCCCCTCAGCCGCTCTTTTCCCGGCCCCTATGGCCTCTACCACCGTGGCTGGTCCCAGTACCACGTCTCCGCCCGCAAAGATGCCTTCCCGGCCTGCCCCTGCCGTGATGGTATCCGCCACTATGGTGTCCCAACTGCTCCAGCGTAAATCCAGGTGTTCGAGCCCTTCTGTCAGTACCCTTTGGCCTATGGCCGTCACAACAGCATCGGCCGCCATGATGTGGTCACTGCCTTCTATGGGCACAGGCCTCCTGCGGCCTCTTGCATCAGGCTCGCTCAGGCGGGCCCTGAGGCATCTAAGCCCCACAACCCGACCTTTCTCCCCCATCACCTCCACGGGAATGGTCAGGAAGACCAGGCGAACCCCTTCTTCCTCTGCCTGGCGCACCTCCTCTACGTTAGCCGGCATCTCGGAGCGGGAACGCCTGTAAAGTAAGGTCACTTCTCGGCAGCCCAGCCTCACCAGAGTTCTGGCTGCGTCTATGGCCACGTTGCCACCTCCCACCACCAGGACCCTTTCCCCAGGCCTTTTTCTGGCGCCCATGGCCACATCCCTTAGGAATCGCACCGCATCCAGCACCTGGGGCAAGTCCTCTCCGGGCACTGCCAGCCTGTGGGAGGCGTGGGCCCCCACGGCTATGAAAAATGCCTCGAAACCTTCCTTTCTCAGAGACTGGAGAGTCACCTCCACGCCCAGTCTGGTGTTGAATCGAAACTCCACCCCCAGCTCTTCTATGAAGGCCACCTCCCTGTCTATGACCTCCCTGGGAAGTCTGAAGCGGGGGATTCCCACCATCATCATCCCGCCTGCCATGGGAAGCGCCTCTATGACAGTCACCTTATGGCCCTTGAGGGCCAGAAAATAAGCTGCCGTGAGCCCTGCCGGACCTGCCCCCACCACGCATACCATGTGGCCGGTAGCGGGCTCCTTGGGAGGATTAAGGTACCTGCCCTCTGAAAGCGCCTTTTCCGCAGCAAAGGCCTTCAACTCCTTTATGGCAACTGGGGAGTCCACTTGGCCCCTTACGCATACAAACTCGCATGGATGTGTGCAAACCAGCCCGCAGACCCATGGAAAGGGGTTGTCCTGGCGGATGAGATTCACTGCCTCTTGGTAGCGCCCCTGGCCTATGAGGGCCACGTAGCTGGGCACATCTATGCCGGAAGGACAAGCCATCTGGCATGGGGCCGGAGCCAGCATGTCGCATGCACCGGAAGCACAATTGCGGGTGAGAATATGACTCTGGAATATCTCCCCTTGGCTTTCCAGTAAACTCAGGATCCTCTGTCCAAGATCTGCTCCATGAGCATCCTGCCTCTCTGTCAGGGACCTGGCCACTGCCTTTAGGTCGGCCAGATGCTCCGAGCCGGCCCTTCCCTGGGCTATATCCTCCAGCAACACCAAGAGCTTCTCTGCCCGCATGCGGGCCCTGGGCTCCTTGATGCTTTCTTGGGCCAAGGCCGAGGCCACCTCTTGCCGGATCTCCCTTACGGGGCAAGTGCTTTCTTGGGCCATGATTCTAGGAACCCCCCGGCAACCTTATTCAGCCTGTTTTCGCACAGGAGGCTTCCTGGGTTTGGAGGCCGGGGCTGTGGGTTGCCTCAAGGTCACCTCCCAGCCCACAGCAGCCATGGCCTTGGCATGACGTTCCCTGCGGGAATCCACCATTTGCTCAGGTCTCCCGAAGTGGAGACACTTGGTGACGCACTTGGCAACACATGCAGGTTCCAGCCCCTTGTCCACCCTGTCTTTACAGTAGTCACACTTGACGGCCTTTCCTGTCTCTGGGTTCCATTGGGGCACCCCCCAGGGGCAGGCTCGCATGCAGGCCTTGCAGCCAACACAAAGCTCCTCGTTCACGAAAACTATGCCGTCTTCGGCCCTCTTCTGCATTGCCCCGGTGGGACATGCCGCCACGCACCAGGGTCTTTCACAGTGAAAGCAGGGCATGAAGATGAAGTCCACCTTGGGAAGCCCACCCACCATTTTGGGACCCACGGTCATGACCCTGCAGAGCCTTGGTCCCACGGGAAGCCTCTTGTTCTCTTTGCAGTGCACCTCGCAGGACAGGCATCCTATGCACTTGCTGCTGTCATGAAACAGGTAGTATTCGCTCATCTGTGCATCTCCTTAAGAACACTCTCAAGACTCTGGACTCTCTGAGTTCTGAACTTCTACGCTGGCCTCACCCTCACGAATGTATCGTGAAGACCCGGGCTTCCCCCCACCATGTCGGTGATGTTTTTCTGAAGGGCTGTGTCGCTGGCCCCTTTGTTATAACACCTCGTGGTGACCGGCACCTGGCGGCCGAAACCGTGAAGCATGAACACAGCTTCCGGATGAATCAGATCCGTGACAAAGGCCTTTATTCTTCCCCAACCCTGGTCCGAAGATACTTCCACATATTGGCCATCGCTGATTCCAAGTTTGGCTGCCTCCACCGTGTTGATCCACAGCACGTTGGTAGGCACAAGCTCGTTCAAATAAGGGTTGTTCTGGGTGGAAACATGGGTGTGCACAGCGTTTCTTCCCACCGTTAGTCTGAACATGCCCTCGGGGGGTGCACTGGGGCTCTGGTAGGGTTCCAGGGATGCAAATCCCTTTTCCTCCATGAGGCTGGATATGAACTCTATCTTGCCAGAAGGCGTCTTGAACTTGATGCCATCTTTGCGATCCCAAATTATGGGCTTGTCCGAAAGGGCCACGAACCCCTTGGCCTCAAACTTCTCCAGGGGGATTCCCATGTCCTTTAACTGGTAGTTCCAGATGTCCTCGATGGTGTTGTATGGGAAGAATTTCCCTACTCCCAGGTTCTCGGCCAAGAGCTTGATGATCTCCCAGTAAGGCTTGGTGTCATAGCGGGGAGGCACGCATTGCCTGCGCATGTAGATGGTGGGTCTTGGGCCATCTGCCATCTGAAGGGAATCCGAGCGCTCCAGGTACATGGATTCGGGAAGCACCACATCAGAGTACCAGGCCGTCTCGCTGAAATTCACATCTATGGTCAGAATGAAGTCTAGTTTGTCAAAGGCCCTCTTGTTCTGATTGTAATCTGGTATGGAGAGCAATGGATCGAACCTGTAGCTTATGGCCGCCTTTATGGGATAGGGTTGCTCCTTTAGGATGGCCAGAGGAAGCTGCTGGCCCACGCCGTGGGCAGGATCGCATATGGGAAGAAGATCGCCCCCCACCCCGTCGAACCGGGGGGCCTTGGGTTTGGGAAGCCCTTCTTGGTCCACCAACTTGGCAAAGGCGCCATAGCCAGCATCCTTGGCTGTTTTCTTTATGATCAGCCCCCCTTTGCTCTCGATGCTCCCCATCAGGGCGTTGAGCATGATTATGGAGCGGCGGAAGTAAATCTCATTGGTATGGTTGGCCCCGCGGTACCCGTAATGGAACACAACCTGAGGCTTGTCCCTGCTTATTTCCCTGGCCAGCGCCACTATCTCCTCGGCCGGTATTCCTGTCTCTTCCTCGGCCCACTCTGGTGTCATGGCTTCCACGAAGCCCCGCAGCTCATTGAGCCCGCTTACCCAACGGTTCACGTACGTTTCGTCGTAAAGGTTCTCCCGCAAGATCACGTTCATGAGGGCATAGTTGAGGGCCAGATCCGTGCCTGGGCGGATCAGCCAGAAACGGTGGGCCTTGCTGGCTGTAATGGTGGCTCTAGTGTCAATGTAGGTGATGCGGCTTCCTTTTTCCATGGCATCCATCAAGGCCTGTATGGGTTTGAGCTCCAAGGACTCGAAGATATTGCGTCCATAAAGCACTATATGCTTGCAGTTGGCATAATCTATGGTGACCTGGGCGTCCGTGTAACCGGTGAGGGTTCTAAACGCGGTGTTCACAGACCCCTTGCAAAGAGCATCGTGGGTATAGTGATTGGGAGACCCCAAGGCTCTCATGAAGGTCTTGCTCAGGTGGGTGTTGAGATTCTGTCTTTCCCCGAAAACCACGCTTTCAGGACCGTGCTTCGAGATCACCTCCTGAAGCTTTTCCGCTGAATAAGCAAGGGCCTCCTCCCAGCTGACCCTTTTCCACCTTCCCTCTCCCCTTGCTCCCACCCTTATCATGGGGTAACGAAGCCTTTCTGAATCGTTGAGAAGCGCAGTGCCGGCACTTCCTTTGGCACAAAGGGCCCCCTTGAGTTGGTGGGGGTTACCCTCTATCCAACGCACAGCCCCGTCTTCTACCGTGACCTTTATGGGGCAACGCACGGTACACATGAAACAGATGCTGTAAACCTCTTTGTGCATCCCTGGCCTCCTAAGATTGTGTGGATATCAAAAACCCATCGGCTCCAAAACAGCAAAGCAACTATTGTGCCTCTTGGCCTCTAGGGCTCAATACCGCTGGCTAATATACCCCCACCACAAAATATCATTGAGCATGCCTGGCCGGGAAATACCTTTTGGGTGCTTATCCAGAAAGTATGTCAGTGGGAATTACCAAGCCCGTCCCAAAACCTGGGGCCTGGAGGCAAAAGGGCCATTGCCGGTTCTTTTTAGAAAGGCCATGGTTGGTGTGATGGTTTATTGGTGCAAGAAAAATGTTGCAGTTGTGGGACAAAAAGAATAGAATGATTTGGCAGTCTGGCAGCTAGCAGAGGCGAATCCCTTGGCGCAAATTTTTCCTTGCACCCGGTTTGTAGGACGTTTTTTTCATCCCAGGGCCATGTTTTTGCTAGCCTGGGCCTTTGTCTTGTTTGGGGGAGCAGGGCAGCAAGCCTGGGCTCTACAAGTGCATCCCGAGCCCGAGGGTCTCTACAGTCACCAGATAGCCCATCTTTTTTTTATCTTGAGTATGGCCATACTGGTCTTCTGGTTGAGGAAGAGGAATCTGATCCTGGAGCCAGGATGGGGCTTTGTGCAATGGGCCTGCATCATGTTCATAGTCTGGAATGCGGCGGCCTTCATAGGTCATGCCGTGGAGGCAGACATGAAGGAGGAATCTTTTGTGGGAAAGGGCTGGTCCAGAGCCCTTCTGGTCCAGGGTCTGGCCTCCCCCTTGATTTACTTGTTCCTCAAGATGGATCATCTCACCTGTGTGCCGGCCATTTTGTTTCTCTATTTGGGGCTTAGAAAGATAAAACAGAAGGCTCAGGCCCCATGAGTCCCCCCACGCAGATCCCCCTTGCACCCATATATGTTGTGGACATTTTGGGGGCAGGCCTCATGATTTTGCTTTCGGCCATGTGCGTGGCCATGACCAGGGGGCTTCGCCGAAAGGATCCCGAGAATCTCTTGTGGACATATCTGCTTTGGCTTTCAGCTGGGCTGCTTGTGTTTTCCCTTTCCCGTTCGGGAAGCCACCTGGTGAAGTACCTTCTCTTGGCCTTGCAGTTGGATCAGGTATGGATCCAGATCCGTCCAGTCACAGGCTCCCTCAACAGCCTTTCCTTTGTTTTGGTAGGGGCCATAACCCTGTTTTTCAGTCAGATCTATTCCACATACCAGCGTATGGGCCAGGACAAGGCCCTGATACACAAGGCCCACAGGGAAATCCTGGAGCTCAACGCCAACCTGGAGCGCATGGTGGAAGAGCGCACCAGAGAGCTCTCGGCCTCCGAGGAAAAGTACCGCCGCCTCTTCGAGGGCTCCAGGGACATGGTCTTCATCTGTGATGGTAGCGGAAGGCTTCTGGACATAAATCAGGCAGGGGCTCAGCTGCTGGGAGTGGAGGACCGCCAAGAGCTTCTGGGCCAGGAACTATTGAGCCAGTTCCATCCCACGGACAACCAGGGGTTGCTCCTGGAACGCCTTCAACAGAGGGACTTTGTCATGGATCTGGAGGTTTCCCTCCATAGGCTCGGTGGGGAGGATGCAGTGGGGCTGCTTGCCGCCACTGTGCGAAGGGGCCCGGCCGGGATCCCCGAACGCATAGAGGGGATTCTCAAGGACATATCCTCCCGCAGGTGGATGGAACGCCAGCTGCTTCAGGCCGACAAGCTGGCTTCCCTAGGCCAGCTTTCGGCAGGCGTTGCCCACGAGATAAACAACCCCTTGGGCCTCATCCTGGGGTACACCCAGTTGCTTCTTCGGGACCTGGACTCCCAGTCTCCCATTGCCCAGGATCTAAGGGTCATCGAGAAGCATGCAGTGCATTGCAAGCGCATAGTTGAGGATCTCCTTAAGTTCTCACGATCTTCCGGAACCACCAAGACCCGCCAAGATCTAAACGCACTTCTCAAGGAGGTACTGGCCGTGGTGCGAAGCAAGTTCGAGCTGGAAAGGGTTGAGGTGGTGGAGCTTCTGACCCCTGATCTACCTCCTGTAACGGTGGATGGTGACAAGCTGAAACAGGTTTTCATGAACCTCCTGATGAATGCAAGGCAGGCCATCTCAGGGCCAGGTAAGATCGAGGTGCAAACCGTGCTGGAGAAGAAGAGAAAGAGGATACTGGTTTGTTTTCAGGACACGGGGTGCGGCATCCCCCCGGAGATACAGCACAGGATCTTCGATCCCTTTTTCACCACAAAGCCCGTGGGAGTGGGAACCGGGCTTGGATTGTCCGTCAGTTACGGCATCGTGAGGGACCATGAGGGTGAAATAAGGGTGGAAACCTCTTTGGGAAAGGGCTCTACCTTCACAGTGGAATTGCCTTTGGATGCAGAAGGGAATGGCAGGTGAAGAACTCCGATGTTTCCATCCTAATAGTTGACGACGAGCCTGACATGGTGGAGCTTCTCAGGCGCACTGTTTCCAGGGAGTTGGGCTGGAAAGTTTTTACAGCAGGCTGCGGAAAAGATGCTATGGAGATGATAGAGGAAGGCTCTTTGGATCTGGTGCTCCTGGACATAAAGATGCCTGACATGGATGGAATGGAAGTTCTCAGAATCGTAAGCCAAAGGCCTGATCCTCCTACCATAATAATGATGACCGCCTACGGGGTCATAGATCTGGCCGTAGAGTCCATAAGGCAGGGGGCCTATGATTTCATCACCAAACCCTTTGACTATGCCCGTCTGGTCCACAGTCTCCGTCAGGCCTGGGAACACCGAAGGCTCGTTATGGAGAATCTGGCTCTTCAGCGCCTGGTGAAGCAAAAGGAGGGTTTTCAGGACATAGTTGGCGCCTCCCCTGTAATGAAGCGCGTTTTCGAGACCATCCAGATGGTGGCCCCAACAGATGCCACGGTGTTGATCACAGGGGAGTCAGGCACAGGAAAGGAGCTTGTGGCCAGGGCCATCCACAAACTCTCTAGGCGCATGGAAGGCTCCTTCGTGGCCGTGAACTGCCCGACCCTCCCTGCCAACGTGCTGGAGAGCGAATTGTTCGGCTTTGTCAAAGGCGCCTTCACAGATGCCAGGTATGACAGAAAGGGACTCTTCCAGGAGGCAGACGGAGGAACCATTTTTCTGGATGAGATAGGGGATCTGCCCCCTGACCTTCAGGCAAAGCTCCTTAGGGTTCTTCAGGAAAAGGAGATAAAACCCCTGGGCCACAGCCGAGCCTTCAAGGTGGATGTGAGGGTCCTGGCATCCACCAACCAGGACCTGAAGACCCAGATGGCAGGGGGCAAATTCAGGGAGGACCTGTATTACAGGCTAAACGTGGTCTCCATACACCTGCCGCCCCTTAGGGAAAGGATGGAGGATGTACCTGTTCTGGCCCATCATTTCCTCCAGAGGCATGGCTCCAGGCTTGGCAAAACCGACGTGCAGATATCCCCCGAAGCAATGGAGGCATTGCTCAGCCACAACTGGCCTGGAAACGTGAGGGAGCTGGAAAACACGATCCAGAGGGCCCTGATCCTGGCTCGTTCTGGAAGCATCTCCAGGGAGGACCTGGCCCAGGAGTTGAGCCAAAGAAAAAGCGGCTGGCCCGCAGTTTTCCACCTCTCTTACCGGGAAGCCAAGTCAAGGGTGTTGGGCCACTTTCACAAGGAGTACCTATCTAGAGTCTTGGAGCAAAACAAGGGCAATGTTACCCGGGCAGCTGAAGCATGCGGTCTGGAGCGCCAGGCACTCCAGCAGCTTCTGAGGCGCTATAATTTAAGCCGAGAGAGATTTTTGCCGCAATCCTAAGCATCACTCATTCTCCTCCAAAAATTGGGCTTGACCCTACTGCAACAAAAGACTTGCGCCTACAGGTTTGATCTAGGCCTACCCTTACCTCCCAAAAGCCCCCTGAGCGCAGAAGAAACGACTTTGGCCTCACCGCGCAGATCTTGGCACAGCTCTTGATTGCAATTGCACATGTAAAACCCTCAGGGAGAAAACTGCCTTGCCACTGATATTGGTGATCGAGGACCAGGAGGATGCCTGCGGGCTTGTGCGAAGGCTGCTCATGCGGCTAGGCCACACCGTAGTGTGCCTGGAGCATGGTTCCGAGGCTGACATTTGGCTCAAGAGCCATCAGCCGGATCTGGTGATAGTAGGGGGAGGCAGGCACGGCGAGCTGGCTTCTGAGAGGTTGGAGGTCCTGGCTCGCCGCGGGGTCAGTGGCTCTCGGGTGCTCCTTGGGGCCAGGGCCGATGCTTTGGAGTTTCTACGGGGTAGATTCGGCCAGAGGGTGCGGGAGATCTTCAGCTCCCCCCAGGCACTGGAGAGTCTTGAGGCCATGGTGCGAAAAGCACTTGATGAGACCCCCGCAGCAAAGACTCCAGAAGAAAACAAAGGTGAGGGGCCTCGGGTTCCAGAGACCTCTTATTGAGGGCTTGGGGCAAGGCGGTCTCAATTGGAGAATCCCAATGCAAAGGAGGAGGTGGACATGAGGGAAAAGAGAGGATGGAGGTTGGTTTTTGTTGTTTTGGCACTGGTGGCTGGCATGGCCTTTTTCGCCACATCCTGGGCCCAGGGGCAGAGCCCACAGGCTGCTCAGCCCCCGCAGGCAGCAGAAAAGCCAGCAGCAGAAAAGCCCAAGGTGGGAAGCGACCTGGGATTGCCGGGAAAGATCGGCCAGGAGGTGGCCAAGGCCCCTGTGGGAAAAGAACCCGGCCACATAGACCCCCAGGCGCCTCGAGGTGCCTTTGGGATACCAGGGGCTCCCAGGGT
Organism: bacterium; assembly: GCA_037481695.1. Classification (NCBI taxonomy): domain Bacteria; species bacterium. The sequence continues at coordinate 94,399 of JBBFLE010000003.1, forward strand.
GAATTACATATTGGCCATCGTTTGGGCCATATGGGTGGGTTGGATATTCTCCACAGTGGGAGCCTTCGGGGGCATTATGGCAGGTGTGGGCCATATGACTGTCTATGGCCTTGGGGATTACGCCAGATCCTTTGGAAAGACAGCACCGGGTCTGGGCAAGACCCTCACCGACAGCATCCGCACCTCGAATCAGTTCCTGGTGGGGCTTTCCTCTTTGGTCAGTAGCATTAATTACCTAAAAAGCAAACAACTCGCCTGGCCTGTAGGTATTGCCTTGGCCCTGGGCTCCATAGCCGGCGCCCTTTTCATCCCATGGCTCACAGGGGGAAAGATCAGCTTCAGGCAGTATCAGGGCTGGTTCGGGCTCTTTGTTTTCGTGGTAGGGGCCTTTCTCTTCTACGAGACCACTCCCAAAGGCCAGCAGAAAAAGAAGGCTGCCAAAGAGGCTGCCCAGGCCTTTGCCAAGGCCCGAAAGGAAGGCAAGGCTAGCGAGGGGATAAGTTTCAAGAGTTTCTCCCTGACCAAGGCCACGTTTTCCTTTTTCGGAATCGAGTTCAAGTTCAATCCCATAGTGGTCTTCATTGGAGGCGTAGTTATAGCGGCCATCTCCTCCTTCCTGGGGGTGGGAGGGGGGTTCCTGTATGTTCCTTTTCTAACGACTTTTGTGGGAGCCCCCATGTACGTTGTGGCCGGCACCTCGGCCATGGCAGTGCTTCTTAGCATGATCACCAGCATAGCCGGCTATATCACCGTGGCCAAAGCCGGCATGGACTGGGGATTGGTGGGCATACAGCTTGTGGGAATCTTTGTGGGCTCCATGATCGGGCCTCGAACCCAGAAATACATCCCCGACATCTGGCTCAAGAGGCTTTTCGTGGTGTTGGCCCTGTACGTGGGCCTTGGCTACTTCAGCAAAGGCTTCTTCGGCACGGCCTGGGTGCCCATGTGATGGATTGGCCTCAAAGGGGGAGGGGCAAAGGCCCCTCCCTTGCCTATATCTGGTAAGACAAATGAGTTTCTTGGAATACATTTCACACTGTTTTCTGGCAGCCTCGGTGTCGGTAATCCTTGGGGAGCTGACCATCTCCATGGCTTACCGGGTCAACAGAGGTTATCTTAGAAATCTCAACCAAGAGGTACAAGAATATCAACGTCTCTCACAAGAGGCCTCGGTCGTGGCAGACTCCGAGACCTATAGAATAGTCAACAGGGAGGGCAACGAGGCCTTTGGAAGACTCTTTTTTTACAAGATTGCCCTTTCCGCTGCCTCCCTCTGGCCCATATTCTTTGCCCTAGAGTGGCTCCAAGGAAAATACGGCCCCCAGGAGCCTCTCATCCCGGGTACGTATTGGGAGAGCAACTATGTTGTGGCCTTTCTCATCTGTTACATAGGAGCCAGAATTCTCTTTGGCAGGCTAAAGAAAAAAATTCCTTACTTTCGCAAGATAAGCAAGATGCTCGAAGAGGACAGTCAGGCCTAAGACCAAATAACTCGTGCCAGTTGCTTTGGATCATGCAAGTATTTCCTTCTCATCCCTCAACAGAAGCATGGCCGCAGCACCCACCGCTCCGGCAACTCCACCCAGCTTTGCTTGGACTATCTTGAGCTGCCCCAGAGCCGCCTTCATTGCCCTGTGCCTCACCCTTTGCTCCATCTCCTCCACCAGTTCAGGCATGCCCTGGACAATACCGCCTCCCAGAACTATCCTTTGAGGATTGAAGCAGTGCACCACGCTTACCAACCCTGCGGCCAGGGCCTCTTTGGCCTTCCCAAGGATCTCTCCTGCCAGGCGGTCGCCTTTTCTGGCTGCCAATACTAGGGTCTGGGCGGTTATCCCCTCCAGGGTCCCCCCAGCTAGGCTAAGAAGTCTGGATCCGGCTGCTGGATAGGCTTGCACTGCCCTCCTGGCCTGTCTTGCCAATGCCCGGCCTCCTGCCAAAGCCTCCAGACAGCCCCGGCCTCCACAGTCGCACACAGGGCCTGAGAGTTCCACCACCATATGGCCCAGCTCCCCTGCGGTGTTGGATGTGCCATGAAGCAGTCTGCCCCCCGATACAATCCCCCCTCCTATTCCAGTGCCCAAGAAAAGACAAACCAGGTCCTCCACACCCTTGCCAGCCCCGAAACGCCATTCTCCAAAAGCGGCTGCCCGCACGTCGTTGGTAACAAGAACCTCCAGCCCCAGTTCCTCTTGGATCCAGTCACCCAGGGGAACCTCTTTCCAGCCCAAATTGGGTCCAAAGATCACCTTCCCGCTATTCGCCTCTATCTGGCCTGCCACTCCAAGGCCTACCCCAGAGACAAAGTGGCCGGGATCCTTGTGCTTCAAGACCTCCCGCACCGATTCAATGATCTGGGATGTCACTGCCCTGGGCCCTCCTGCCACGTCTGTGGCAACTCTCGTACTTGCCAGCACCAACCCGAGGCTGTCCACCAGGGCGGCCTCCAACTTGGTTCCTCCCAAATCGATTCCAACGGCCACTTTCTTTTTAGAAACCATTTGTTTCCTCAAGGCATGTTGCTCATGGGATCCACCGGTGGCTTTTCCCCCTGGTGGCTACCCTTGGGACCCGTCACCTGGACTCCGGCTAACCTGTAGTAGTTGTATTCCTTGTCCTTGCCCCCGTGCTCCACCAGCAAGTCCTCCTTTTCGTAAAGCAGATCCATGGGGTTACGCCTCGTCATCTCGAAATCCGGGGTGAGCTGTATGGCCAGGGTGGGACATGCCTCTTCGCACAGGCCGCAAAATATGCATCTTGCAAAGTTTATCCTGAACCAGAGGGCATAGCGCCTACCGTCCTGCCGCTGTGCAGACTGCATGGAAATACAACTCACAGGACAAACGGCCGAACAAAGGTAGCAGGCCACGCACCTTTCCTGCCCGTCCGGGTCTCTTGTCAGAATGATGCGGCCCCTGCTTCTGTGGGGAAGACTCCTTTTCTGTTCTGGATATTGCTCGGTTACGGGTTTTTTGAAAAGATGTATGAAGGTGGTGGAGAAGCCCCAAGCCAGAGCTTGGAGCCCTTTCCAAAGCTCTTTGATGGCCCCTTTTTTCTCCATGACCTCTCCCATGACACCGGCTCAGGACTCCCAAAAGGCCAGAATCGCTCCGGTGGCCAGCACGTTCAATATGGAAGCAGGAAGCAGGAGCTTCCATCCCAGATGCATCAACTGATCATAACGAAATCTCGGGAGAGTCCCCCTGATCCAGATGAGCAGGAAGGCTACAGCCGTCACTTTCAGTAGGAACCAGATTGCTGGAGGAAGGACAGGTCCCTTCCATCCCCCCAGGAACATGGTGGCAACCAAGGCTCCCAAGACCAGAATGTTTACATATTCCCCCAGGAAAAACAAACCAAAGCGCATGCCGCTGTACTCGGTGTGGTACCCAGCCACCAGTTCATTTTCGGCCTCGGGCAAATCAAAGGGAATTCTCCTAGTCTCGGCCATGGAGCTCAGGAAAAAAAGTACCAAGGACACCGGCTGGACAAGGGCAAAGGGAATGCCTTGCTGCGCCTCGACTATGCTCACCAGGCTGAAGGAGCCAGAGATCATCACCACCGGCGCCAGAGACAGACCCATGGAAAGTTCGTAGCTTATCATCTGGGCAGCTCCCCTGACCCCGCCCAAGAGGCTGTACTTGGAATTGGAAGCCCACCCGCCCAGGGCCACACCGTATACTGCCAGGGAGGACATGGCGAACAGGTACAGGACCCCCACTGGCACATCTGCCACGATTCCTTTGATCTTCGTGTCACCAAAGGCGAACTCCGGGCCCCAGGGTACAACTGCAAAGCTCATGAGCACAGTGGCAGCCACAACAGCCGGGGCCATCAGAAAGAGCACCTTGTCGGCTCCGGCCGGGATCGTGTCCTCTTTGGTCAGGAGTTTTATCATGTCTGCCAAAGGTTGGAGCACTCCCCTGGGGCCTGCCCGGTTGGGCCCGTACCTGACCTGCAGCCGGGCCAGGATTTTCCTCTCGGCCAGGACCAGGTAAGCCGCTATCCCAAGGAGCACCAAGATAACAAGTGCTGATTTTATTGCCGCCAGAAAGACGGCCTCTGTCCATTGGGCCATTGTTTTCTAAGTTTTCCCGAGCTCAGGCTCGTCTCCGCTGCTTTATTGTCCCAGCCAATCCCTCAAATTATTTTTTCAAGCTGCCCTGAGTTGACCACCTCGGGAGGCCGCCCTGCCTTGTCCCAATCCAGGAGCCTATGGGCCTGGACCACCAAGAGTTCTTTGTGCATGTTCTCTTTGGTCTCAAGCAAGAACTCAAGCTCCCCTTGTTCCCAGCCCAGGCGCACCAAGTCTCCTTGTTTTAGGCCCAGGCAGGCTGCTGTCTCAGGATGTAGGAAACCCATGGGCCCTGCCTCCATCTTGCAGCTATGTCTTGAATAGGAGGAAAGCTCCTCTGTGCCAAATGTGGCCTGCACCAAAAGCAAACTCAAAGCCCCCTGGCCTTCCTCCTTCTGGGAATGAAAAATTTCTTCCCACCTCTTGCCCCCTTCAGGTTCCAGGGCCAGGATCCTCTGGCCTGGTCTTACCTCACGCAGCCATCCGAACCTCTGCCGCAGCACATTCCTCAGCCCCGGCAGATCCGAAAACCCAAGGGATTCACCCATGGCTTCCGAGAGCTTGGCCAGAGCCTCCCAGCCAGCACAGGTGCCACCCCCTGGGATCTCGGTCCCAAAAGTCCTGGGAGGATTTGCCTCTTCCAACATCTGTGATATGGGAATTCCCCCATGGTGGACTGCCGTGGCCTCCTGCAATCTGCCTTCATTGTTAACAAACAGGCAAGATGATTCAAATAGACTCTTGCAAGGCATTACCACAGAGGCCTGCTTTGAAACCCCCGAAGGCAGGTAATCCATTACCAGGATCAACTCTAGGCCCTTGAATCCCTCCTTGAGCCTTGCCTTTCCCCAAAAGGAGAAAAGAGGATCCGTTTCCACAAGCACCAGGGCCTTGAGCTCACCTCTTTCTATTGCCTCCAGGAGTTCCTCCAAACCAGAGGCTTCCGAACCAGAAACAGCCACTGCCCCCAAGGAATTGGCCCCGCGCAGAACCGGGAAAAGGCCCCCACAGCCCTTCTCCTTTCTGAGGAAATGAGCCAGTTCCAAACATGCGCCCATGAAGTCTGCCTTGGCCAGGAGAGTGCCGCAGGCCATGACTGGTCTTTTCCCTCGGGCCAGGGCCTGCCTCCAGGCCTTGAGGAACCCCTGGTCATCAAACCCTTCATAAGGGCTCTTGGGCTTGCCTGCCAGATATTCCAGGGCCATGCCCATCTCCCTGGGATGTACCACCCAATGGGAAAAGCAAAAGGGTAGCTCCACCCCTCTTGGATCCACCACACCCACCCAGCCTCCCTTTCTCCAGGCCTGACGAAGTGCCAGGGCCAACATGGGAGCCTCCTGGACGGGATCAAGCCCCACCACAAGGATCGTGTCAGCCTCTTCAACCTGCTTCATGCTCACAAAGAGCTCTTGGCCTTGCAAGAGCCTACGCACACATTTCAATTCCTGTGTCTCCATCCAGAGAAATGGACCTGAAACAGCATGTTTCTCGCAAAATAGCCTGAGGGCGCCCAGGCTCTCCAGGCTTGCCCTGGAAGAGCCCACCACAGCCGCTGAAGAGGGACCGTGCTTTTCTATTATTTCCCGCAGCCTCCCCCCAGCGTACGCCAGGGCCTCCTGCCAAGAACAGGCCCTGCCCTCCACCAGAGGCCATCTGGGCCTGCTGGGATGATTGACATAATCAAATCCGTATCGGCCCCTGTCGCATATGAAGTGGCCGTTGACCTCAGGGTTGTGTCCTGCCTCTATTCTTAGCACCTCCCTGTACCTACTGTTGACGACAATGGAACAACCCAGGCAGCAGTGAATGCAAAGGGAGGGGGCTCTCTGGCACTCCCATCGTCTGGCCTTGAAACGTGAAGGCTTGTCTGTGAAGACCCCTGTGGGACAGATGTCTATGAGGTTTCCTGCAAAGGGGCTTTCCAGGGGCCCTGGCACTGCTCTTCCAAAATAGGTCCTGCTGGCCAGGCCCATGACCCCCATGTCCTTGTAACCCGAGTACTCTTGGTAGAAGCGCCTGCATCGCCAGCAGTGGATACAGCGGTTCATCTCGTGCTGCACAAAAGGACCCAGGTCCTGGTCCTCATAGGTGCGTTTGGAGCCCGGGAATCTCCTCATGGAGTGACCCCCAGCCACCGTCATCTCCTGCAAGACGCAGTGTCCACCCTCATCGCAGACCGGGCAGTCGTGAGGGTGGTTCATCATGAGCCACTCCATGATCTGCTTTCTGAATTGCAAGGCATCCGGGTGTTGGGTGGATACCACCATGCCCTCCTTGGCCTCCACCATACAGCTCATGAGAAGGCCTCTTACGGGTCCCTCCAGGAAACTCACGGCACAAAGCCTGCAGGCTCCTGCAGAACCCAGGGCTGGATGGTAACAGAGCCTTGGGATATATATGCCCAGCTGCTGAGCTGCCTCGATCACCTTTGTGCCGGAGGCCACTTCTATGGAGCGGCCGTCTATGACTATCTGGGGCATGCTGGATTCTTCCCTAACGGGTTTGGTACGGGCATCTCCCGAGCCTCAAGTGCTCCAAGACCTCGTCTTCAAAACAACTCAGGAGGCTCTCCAGAGGTTGAGCTGCCCCGGGAGCCAAGGGGCAGAAAGCATTGCATAAGGCATCGGCCATGGACCTCAGCATCTCCACATGTTCCCGAGTTCCCCTGCCCTGCTCCAGGCCATCCAGAAGTTCCTCCACAAAGGGAAGCCCCTCCCTGCAGGGTGTGCACCATCCGCAGGATTCCCTTGCGAAAAAACGTATGAGGTTCACCGTGGCCCTCAAAAGACAGGTGGTCTCATCAAAAACTATGATGGCGCCTGTGCCCAGCCTGTGTCCCATTCTTCTGAGGGCCTCATAGTCCATCTCAGCATCCAGAAATTCCGGGCTCATAAACCTGGTGGAAGCTCCTCCTGGAAGACAGGCCTTGAACCTGCTGCCAGGGCGCATCCCGCCAGCATGAACCTCCAGGATCTCCCTCAAGGCAGTACCCATGGGAAGCTCGTAGCAACCTGGCCTTTGAACCTTACCGCTTACGCAATAGAGCTTGGTCCCTGCACCTGTCTGGCTTCTGGCCAGGCCCTTGAACCAGTCGGGCCCGTTTAAGATTATGTGCGGCACGCAGGCCAGGGTCTCCACATTGTGGAGCACCGTGGGCATGTTCCAGAGGCCTTTCTCGGTTGTCCTGGGCGGAGTTTCCCGGGGCTGGGGTCTGAGCCCCATTATGGCGTTTATCTGGGCAGTGCCCTCCCCACAAATGTAGCGGCCCCCGCTTCTGTGCACCTCCAGCTCCATGGAAAACTCGCTTCCAAGTATATGCTGCCCTACCAGGTGGGCTTCCCGGGCCTTGCTGATCTCCCTCTCCAGGATTTCAGCCATGCGGCCATATGCAGGCCTTACAAAGATTACTCCCTTGGAGGCCCCCACCGCGTAGCCCGCCAAGAGCATGCCCTCTATGAGCTGGTGGGGATCTGCATGTATCAGCACCCTGTCTTTGAATGTGCCTGGTTCCATCTCATCGGCATTGGCTACCAGGTACCTGGGATGGGGTGCGTCTTCGGCCACGCCCATCCACTTGCGACCTGCTGGGAATCCGGCCCCACCTCTGCCTTGAAGCCCGCTGTCCACAACCATTCCGCATAGATCTTTGGGGGATAACTCCTTCAGGGCCAGCTCCAGAGCCCTGTACCCGCCCGAGGTCCGGTATTCCTGAAGGCCAGTGGTTCTGTCTGCTTTTCGGTTCCTCAGCAACACCATGGGGAGGTCTTTCATCTTGGTAGCCCCTTGCGCTCATCCCCTGTGCGCAGTTCTTCCAGTATCTTGTCTATCTTCTCTTGGTTGAGGTTTCCGTAGACTCTCCTGTTAACCAGCATGGCAGGAGCCATGTCGCAGTAACCTATGCAGCAAACGGGCAGGAGGGTGAAAAGCCCGTCGGGGGTGGTCTCCCCCATGCGAATCCCAAGTCTTGCCTCCAGGTGTTCCCCCAGTTTCTCTCCTTCCTCAAGCCAGCAAACCACGCTGTCGCACACTCTTATGACAAAACGGCCCACAGGCCTCCTGTAGATAAAATCGTAAAAGCTGGCCAGCTCTTCCAGCTCCAAGAGGCTCATTCCCAACAGCCGTGCCGCCTCTTCGAGGGCATCATCGCTCAAGTATCCGTACTGCTCTTGGAGGGCCAGCATCACGTCCACCACCAGCTCCCGCGGATGCTCGGCCCTGCGTATCCTTTGTTCCAATTCCTTCAAGAGGCCGGTCTTCTGGTTTGTTGCTTCCATTTTCTGCCCTTTACCCCAAAATCGACCTTAGCCCTTGCAGAGCCTTGAGAGCAGATGGCCTGTTGCCCTCTAGGCAGCCAACCCCTTGATCCCCATATGGAATCCTGGTTCTTTCAATTACAGCTCCTACCTGTCTATGTCCGGCAGTATGTAGTCTATGGAGCCTATTATGGCCAGGAGATCCGCTACAAATGCTCCTTTGGCCATAAGGGGCATCACCTGCATGTTGGCAAAGCCTGGAGCCCTGATGCGAACCCTGTAAGGATAACCAAGTCCGTCGCTCACCAGATAGTAACCCTGCTCCCCCCTGGGGCACTCTGTGGCTGCATAGGCTTCCCCTATGGGGAGGCGGGGGCCCTGAGTCACATTTATGAAGTGGTGAATGAGGCTTTCTATGTCCTGAAGGGAGTCCTTTCTTTCTGGGATGCAATACCTATAGTCCTGGCTGATCCACCTGCCTGAGGGCATGTGGGCCACTGCCTGCCCTATGATCTTGAGGCTCTGCCTCATTTCTTCCACCCTCACCAGGTACCTGGCGTAGCAATCCCCATCGGAGGCAGTGGGCACATCGAACTCGAAATCCTCATAACCGCTGTAAGGGAAGGCCTTTCTTAGATCCCAGGCGAGTCCACAGGCCCTCAAATTGGGGCCGCTTACTCCCCACTCCACTGCATCTTTGAGGCTCAGGCGTCCCACACCCACTGTGCGGGCCCGAAAGATGGGATTCCTGGTTATGAGGGCCTCGTACTCTGCCAGGCGTTGGGGGAACTCTTTCAGGAACGAATCCACTGCCTCCTTCCAGCCTTGGGGCAGGTCCTGGGCCACTCCCCCTATGCGGAACCAGGAGGGATGAAGCCTGCCTCCTGTTATGAACTCCACTATGTCCAGCAACTTTTCCCTTTCCCTGAAAGCGTAAAAATTAGGGGTCATGGCTCCCACATCATGGGCAAAGGTGGCAAACCAGACCAGGTGGTTGCTGATGCGAAAGAACTCGGCCAGCATGACTCTTATGAACTTGGCTCTGGCAGGCACATCTATGCCGGCCAGAGTCTCCACGGCCTGGAGGTAGGAGAGGTTGTTGGCAGCGCCGCTTAAGTAGTCCACCCGGTCTGTATACGGGATGAATTGGTGCCAGGTCTGTCTTTCCCCTATCTTTTCCACTCCCCTGTGGTGATACCCGATGTCCATGCCCAGATCCAGTATCTCCTCGCCCTTTAGTCTCAACACGAATCTCATGAGGCCGTGGGTACCCAAATGATGTGGCCCCAGGTTCAGGATCAGGCTTTCTTCTCCCCCCCTTCGGGGTGGGAGCACATCTGCTGCCTCCAGGGGTTGATGCCTCAGAGCGTCTTCTGTGGTGTAAGGAGGCATCTCGGTGGCCCGGCCCGGGTAATCCTTGCGCAAGGGGTGGCCTTTCCAATCATGGGGCATGAGCAACCTGCGCAGGTCCGGGTGGCCTTGGAACTCCACCCCGAACATGTCGTAGGCTTCCCTTTCATACCAGTTTGCCGAGGGCCACACAGAAGTGGCCGAAGGAGCCGAAGGCTCATCTCCCTCCAGCCCCACCTTGAGCCTAAGCCTCTTTGGGGGATCAAAGGACAGCAAGTGATAAACCAGGGTGAATCTCCCAGAGCCGCATCTGCCCTCCTGACGCATGGATTCATCCAGTACCGTAAGATCATCCAGCCTCTGGAATCTGGGGGTTGCCTGCTCCTTGAGAAATCTGAGCACATCAAGAATTACCTCTTTGCCCACTTTGAAACAGCACATATCCACCGTGGGCGCCTCGGGGACAATGAGTCCCTGGAAGCGCTCCTGGAGCTGTGTGCTTAGAGCCTGATGGGTGTGTTTCATTTCCAAGCAGGGAGCCTGCGGAGTCCAGATGAGCGGTGAACGATTTCCACTGAATCGGGGAGGAGAGGCCGAGTCTCCTCTCACACGGGTTCCTTGATAGCCAGTACCCCTGGGATCCCTGGTTTTTGTGAGGCCATCTAGGAGCACCTGGGTCTGGGTCCCCTGACTTCCGCCCCTGAGGCCCAAAACCCTCCTGGCCGGCCGCTCCTCCAGGATTTTCTCCTGCAGCTGCACCAGGCCATGGAGCACTGCCTCAGGCCTAGGCGGACAACCCGGTATGTAGAGGTCCACAGGCAGGATCTGGTCCACGCCCTGCACCACGCTGTACACGTCGTACATTCCCCCGGAATTGGAACATGAGCCCATGGAAATCACCCACTTGGGCTCTGGCATCTGCTCGTAGAGTCTCAACACCACAGGGGCCACCTTCTTGAACACGGTCCCTGAGACAATGAGCAGGTCGGCCTGGCGTGGAGAACCTCTCAAGACCTCTGAGCCGAACCTGGCTAAGTCGTACCTGGATGTGAAAGCGGCCGCTTCTTCCACAAAACAACAGGAAAGCCCAAAGAACATAGGCCAGAGGCTTCTTTGGCGGGCCCAATTTATGATGGTGTCTAGGCTTCTCAACAAGGGCCCTGGGGCTCCCCCAGGCGATTTCTTCTTGATACCCCCCAATCCAAACCTCCCTTTCGCCAGACGTATCCCAGGCCCAGAAGAAGAATTCCCAGAAAGAGAAACATCACGACCCAGCCAGGCTTGCCGAGTCTGCGGGCCACCACAGCCCAGCTCAAAACATATATGGCCTCCACATCGAATATTAGAAAAAGTATGGCCACCAGGTAAAAGGGCAATGGGTAGGCCAATCTGGCGGAGCCTGTGGGCACTATGCCGCATTCATAAGGCCGGAGTTTCTCTGAAGAGGGCCTCTTCTCCCCTAGAAAGCGGCAAAGGGCCAGGAGCAATGCCATGAGGCCCAATACTATGGCACCGTAAAGAGCCAAGGGTATAAGCCATGGTGGAAACTGCACCTCCTGTCCCAAGATCCCCTCCCAAGGTACCGGGTGCTGCTGGCAGGCCATGTGAAATGCTTCTTGGATTGTATCTGCTTGAAAAGCAGAGGGGTGCCCGCCAGCCCGTGCACATTAGATCACAAGTAACAGCAAATGGCGCCAAGCGTCAAGCACAAACCTGGGCTGGATTGCTGGGCCCAATGTGTGACACAGGAGGCCAGGATGCAAACCTGAGGTTCATGTGGAGCCATGGGAACACTCTAATCCAGGCTGGATGCCCAATGGATCGTCAACTGGAGTCAGGTTGCCCTCCAAGACCGCTCTTGTCTTGGCAGGCTCTTCACAGGAAAATATCACCAAGTGACATGGTGGCCCAAGGGTCTTTGTTGGGTTTCAGGGGAACCAAAGATCTAAGATCGCCAGCAATGGTTTTTTGTGTGAGGGCCCCAGTGGGGAGTGACTCATCATGGATGCCAAGGAATTTCAAAGCCTGCGCCGAAAGCTTGGTAAATCCCAGAGCGAGATGGCCAATCTGCTGGGAACTTCTTTGAGGGCAGTGCAGAGTTTCGAGCAGGGGTGGCGTTCGGTCCCAGTGCATGTGGAACGCCAGATGCTTTTTCTGGTGGCCATGAAAGAAGCTCACAGGGGAGAGCCCTGCTGGGCCCTCAAAGACTGCCCCCAAGAACTCCGGGAAGCCTGCCCGGCGTGGGAGTTCCATGCCGGACACTTCTGTTGGTTCATCACAGGCACCATTTGCCAGGGGACTCCTCAGGGAAGCTGGAAGAACAAGATAGCCATATGCCGCGGCTGCCAGGTGTTCCATCAAATCTTCCTGGAGAATGGGTAGAAGACCAAGCCATTCACAAGGCCCACAAAAAATTACATCTGTGGTCTTGGGGCCATTATCAGGGCTCATGTTCTTTTTTGCGAAGCAGGATCTTCCAGACCCTCGTGTCCACCTCCTGGACCTCTACCACCTGGTGACCTTCCATCTCCATGCTCCTGGATACATTCTTGACTGCTGGCGGAAAGTCCAGGATCAGCTCCAAGAGCTGCCCGGGCTCCATCTCCTCCATTAAGAGCTTGGATTTCACAAATGTGTAGGGACATACCTCCCCTCGCAGATCCAGCAGTCTTGGGGTTTGCTCCTCCACGGTTTCCCCTCCTCTTGATGGCATAAAGAACAAGGCTCTTTCTTAACAGGGTCTCTGGGTTGGAATCCATCTGATTTGAAAGGACTTACCAGCAAAAGACCCTGTCGTGACAAAAGATAAGCTCCAGGAGCCTGAGGCAATCTATTCTAGGATAGAGCCTGGGCCCGTCCACCCCCCCCCACTGAGGAGCCAGCTCCAGGATCTCACCGGGCAGCTCTAGCTTCCCCACAACAGCCTCAGGGAAAAGCACTATGGTCAACTGATGTGCTCTCCTCTGGGATTCCAAGACCTCATGGAAGAGACTTCCTGGAGCCTTACGAAGTAGATGAAGTATTTTCATAGAGCCGCCTCCCCTTGGAGAAGGCTCTGGGGTTCTTCCCCAAGCCCACTTTCCAGAGCCTGTTCATCCAGGAGAATCACCACATCAGAGTCGGTGATGCAACTTATCATCTCCACCCTGGTCATGGCCTCCATGCCTGAGCCCTCCATGAGGTGTCTGGATCTTCCCCCAACTCCTTGCTCCACCACCACAGGGCAACCCAGATCCAGGTACGCGTTGAGATGCTCCATGAAGGAGGCCTGCTGATCCGAGCATGGCTCTCGGGTTTCCAGGAGTTTAATACCTTTGTGCATGAGAAACAGCTGTACCCCTGGGTTCCTCAAGGTCAAACCCACAGCCATGCGCATGGCCTCTGTGACTTTCCCATTGGCAGGAGAGGATCCGGCCAACAAGACGGCTATTTTCTTTTGCTTGTTTTTCATTTTGTAAATCCCTTCTGGTAGCTCCTTGTGGTTCTTGTCTCTCAGGTAAAGGCCAGGAACCGATCCGAGCCCTCCACCATGCAAGCCAACTCGTATTGGCTGCTCTCATCAGCCCCCCAGGGGTATTGGGGATGCTGATCCATACCCCTTTGCATGGCATTGAGGGCGCAGAAGCTGACCCTTACCCCTTCCTTGAGGGCCTTTTGCAAGCAGGACTCCCCAAGGTGCAGCACCCCTTCACCCATGAGGAATACCTGCACGTGGACACCTTTGTTGGCTGCGGCCTGGGCAATGGCACATATGATCTTGAGATCACCAGGGCTTTGCCTGGAAAGCACCAGGATCCCCAGTTTTCTTCCTGCTGTCTTACCCTGAGGATTCGCAAACATACAAATACTCCCTCGGTTCTACCAGGCTTGCCTCTTGCCCGCAGGCAGGGCAATTGGGGTTTTTTCGAAGCCTCACCTCGTGGGTCTCCATTTCCAAAGCGTCAAAAAGCAGTAGCCTTCCTACGAGGGGCCTACCAATGCCCAGGATCAGCTTGATGGCCTCTGTGGCCTGCAATAGACCGATGGTGCCTGGAAGAACCCCCAACACACCGGCCTCTTGACAACTGGGTACAGATCCCGGGGGGGGCATCTCGGGCACAAAGCACCTGTAGCAAGGCCCACGGCCGGGATAAAAGACGCTCACCTGCCCCTCGAATCGAAAAACAGCCCCATAGATGCAGGGTTTTGCTGACAGCACACATGCGTCGTTGAGGAGAAATCGTGTGGGGAAATTGTCTGTTCCGTCCAGTACCAGGTCATATTCCCGGATGATTTCCAGGACATTGGCCGAGCTCAATCTTTGTCCATGTTCCACTACCTTCACCTCGGGATTGATGGCCTCTATGGTCTGCCTGGCAGAGGTGACTTTGGGCTTTCCCAGATCAGAAGTGGTGTGGATCACCTGTCTTTGAAGGTTGCTGAGCTCCACGGAGTCGAAATCCACGAGGCCCAGGGTTCCTACTCCAGCAGCTGCCAGATAAAGAGCGGCCGGAGACCCCAAGCCTCCCAAGCCCACCAAGAGAACCCTTGAAGAAAGAAGCTTTCTCTGACCTTTTCCACCCACCTCGGGCAGTATGATGTGCCTGCTGTAACGACGGATCTGCTCCTCTGTAAAGGGAAACATGGCTTAGACCTCCTCAACCTCCTGCTATGGCAGGAACCACTGAAATCAGATCCCCGTCCTTCACGGGAGTAGCTTCCCCTGCCAGGAATCTGATGTCCTCGTCGTTTAGGTAGATATTCACAAAGGGTCTTAAGGCTGAGCCATCATATAGTCTCTGTTGTACCCCAGGGTACCTGGAGCCCAGGTCTCCCAGCACCTGGGAGATGGTATTTCCACGGGCCTCCACCACGGGCCTGCCTTCCACGAATCGTCTAAGGGGTGTGGGAATCCTAACCAGCACTGCCATATTCCAACCTCCTTTCTGTTTCCTCCACCTGCTCTATGAACTGCTCTAGGGATGCTCCTATTCTCATGGGATTTTGTGTCTTGCCGGTGAGTATTTCCTGAGTCTTCAGGCCATTTCCTGTTATGGCCAACACCGTGAGATCATCTCTGCCTATCCTGCCCTGTTGCACCAGCTTTCGGGTCACGGCCACCACCACCCCTCCGGCTGTCTCGGCAAAGATCCCTTCTGTTCGGGCTAGGAGTAATATGCCCTCCAGGACCTCCTTGTCAGAGACATCCTCTCCATATCCGCCTGTTTCCCTCACTGCCTGAAGCCCGAAGTAACCGTCGGCCGGGTTGCCTATGGCCAGGGACTTGACTATGGTGTCAGGTTTCACAGGCTTTACTGCATCCCAGCCTTTCTTGATGGCCGTGGAAACAGGCGCACAGCCGCTGGCCTGGGCTGCATAGAGCCTGGCCTTGTTTTTTCTTATCCATCCGATCCTTTCCAGTTCCTTGAAGGCCTTCCAGATCTTGGTAAGAAGGGAGCAGCCGGCCACTGGGATCACTATGTGATCAGGAGACTCCCAGCCCAACTGCTCGGCTATCTCGAAGCCCATGGTCTTGGATCCCTCGGAATAGTAAGGCCTTAGATTTATGTTCACGAAGGCCCATGGGTACAGTGATGCCACCTCTGAACAGAGGCGGTTCACCTCATCGTAGTTCCCGTCCACTGCCACCACCCTGGCATCATAAACTAAGGTGCCCGTTATCTTGGCTGCCTCCAGATTGGCTGGAATGAAGATAAAGCTTCTGAGCCCGGCTGCTGCGGCCTGGGAGGCCAAGGAGTTGGCCAGGTTGCCGGTGGAGGCGCAGGCCACGGTGTCGAAGCCGAATTCCGAAGCCTTGGAAACAGCCACCGAGACAACTCTGTCCTTGAAAGAGAGGGAAGGCACATTCACGGTGTCATTTTTGATGTACAGACGGCTTAGCCCTAGTACATCTCCCAGCCTTCGAGCGTGTATCAAGGGAGTGTACCCTGCCTGAAGCCCTGCCTTAGGCTCGCCTTGGAGAGGAAGCAGGGCTTGATAACGCCACATGCTCTTGGGACCCGAAGAGATCTTTTGAGGAGAGCTCCTTCTGGCGATTTGCTCGTAGTCGTAGAGCACCTCCAGAGGTCCAAAACAATCTTCACACACGTAAATTGGTGCTTCTGAATAGTTCCTGCCACAAACACGGCAAACAAGCCCCGTCACATAGCCCATGGCAAACAGCTCCTTTCTGAACAAAACAAGTATGATTTTCCTGCTGATCTTAGAGGCGGAATCTCGGAGGGTTTCTTCTAGGTAGGCAGGCTCTAGGCTGGAACTACCCCGAGGGAGGATCGGGGCTCTCTAGGCAGTCTGACTTGAAAGGTACGCTCCGATTCACTGCCCTTTGGGTGTGCCAAGACCCGCACCATAGGAACCCTCAAACCATCCGCCGGCCCCTGGCGCATGTCAGCACAGCCTTGCATGTCCATTTCCATGTGCCCACCCCCCTTCCAGGTTCCTTTTGATGTGATGTATATATCACGCTGTGATATAGAGTGTCAAGACTTTTTTTTCTGCCCTCATTGCCTGCCCAGAACCGGGCCCCAATCCATTTGATCTTAGAGACCCGGATTGCTCTCAAGGATCGCCTTGTGCACCTTTATCCATTTTCTGGCACAGATCCTGGCACGCTCCCAGTGGAAGGTCAGGCTCCATCTGAGCATCTTCAGGCCAAAATGAGCCCCTTTGTAATAAGAAATTCTCTTGGGTACAGCCCAGAGGTGCAGATCTTCTCTTCTGGCAAATAAGTTTGTTGCCCTCCATATCACTATGTGATAGGTTCTACTTGGGAATGACCAAAGAGGCCGGGCGTCAGAAGGTTTCCACCTTTGGGAGGTGAGGGAGCCGTGGCACGTGAGGATGAGCTTTTGGAGGCCAGATTGGAGAACCTGACTCAAAGGCTGGAAGAGTTGAGCTCAAGAGTGGATCATCTCTATTCCTACCTCAGGATTCCTCCCCGCAATACAGGCAGGCTCGGCAGCCAGCCCAGTGCCTCATCGGGCAGTACAGAAGAGCAGATAATCTGGTGGGCTCACAAGACATCCCTGCTTCCCGGGCTCTCCACCATCTGTTTCATCCTTGTGATAGCCCTTGTCCTGCGAACCCTCACGGACAACCATGTGCTGGACACCAACCTGGGCTCCCTCACAGGCATTGGCTATGCCGCAGCCCTCATGTTCACAGGATACTGGAGGTATGGGAAAGCAGACAGGCTGGCAGGGGTTTTTTCCATATGTGGAGTTCTTCTTCTGTGTTCCATTGTGCTGGAGTCACACCGGAGATTCCATTCCCTTGAGAGCTCTTTAGCTTACTGCGTCTTGTTGGCCGCTGGCCTTGTCTCATTTGCCACAGGACTCAGATTCCAAAGAGGGCTGCCAGCTGCCATAGGCCTAATTAGTGTTTGCACAGCCTCTATCGCTCTAGAGCATCCAAATCAGTTTTTTCCACCCCTGGCAGGAATTCTTTTCATTGCCAACACACTGGGCTACATCCTAAGGAGGCTCCAGGGCTCCTCCTGGGTGAGGTGGCCCCTCATGTTCATCACTTTGGCGTTTATGACATTTTGGTCTGGCAGGCTGACCATCGCCCTGGGCAGAAACGACCAGGAACTGCTTTCCTTTCTGGCCTTACCCTGGTTCCTAGTCTTGGTGGGTTCTTTTTGTTTCTTGTATCCCTTGCTCTGCCTCTTGGGCATGCTCCATGGGCAACCCAAGAAAACCTCCTGGCTGGAAAGCGCAGTGCCAGGACTCACAGGTTTGTGGGCCTTTGGAATTGCATATCAGGTGCTGGAGTCCTGGGCTCCAAGTGTGGGTGTGGCTCTGTTGGGGCTGGCCGGGGCTCTCTTGGGGGCAGCCCAGTTGCTGGCTGCCCATATGCTTGGCTGCCGAGCCCCCAAACACCGTGGAGGTATTAACTCTTTTGCCTTGGGGGCCTGCCTCCTCATGGTGCTCAGCCTCCCTGCCCTTACGGGAAGCGGGCTGGTGGCGCTTGTCTTTGTCTCTGGAATGGCTTGGGGACTCTTTTTGCTTTCAGAGCTTTGGGAAAGCGCTGGGGTGCGCATCATGTCCTACCTGCTCCAACTGTACGCAGGCTCCGGGGTGGGGCTTCTCCTTTGGAGTTCATCGCACCCTGCTCATGTGGTGGCCCAGGCGCTCCCCGGAGCATTTGTGAGCTTCTTGGGAATTGTGCACTATCTTTGGTGTCTAAGGAGGCCTCCCCTTCATGTTTCCTCCAATTTCTTTTCCCGCTACGACAAGAAGCACAATAGCGCCATTTTGCCCCTTGCAGGATCTTTCTTGAGCGGCTTTTTCGTGCTTAGGCTTCTAATTGAAGAAACACTCCATCTGGCCCCAGGGGATTTTAGCAACTCCTTTGGGTGCGCCCAAAGCATTCTTATAAATTTTTCTGCCGCAGTGCTCATGCTCTATGCCTATCTGAGGGCTGACCAGCGCTCAAGAAACCTGGCCATTTTGCTGACCATGGTCGGGGCCGTCAAGGTCTTCATGTTCGACCTGCTTCAAGCCAGGGGTATCCCATTGGTCCTGAGTGTTTTTTCCTTTGGGCTTGCGGCCTTATTGGAGTCCATCCTGCTGGGCAGGTGGCAGAAAATGACTCAGGTTAAAGGGAAAAACCCCCCTTCCGGGACTGTTCACCAGGATCTCTTAGGTTAGGGGGTACACTGCAGCTTCTCTGGGATCACCCCGGCTGGTATCCCCAGTTAGATACATGGACAGAGGGATTCAATCCTTGAAGGCTGGGATTACAACCTTGAAGAGAGCACCGCTACCCGGGGTGGACTCCACATGGATGCTTCCTCCATGTTCCTCGACTATTTTTTTTGTCACCAACAAACCCAGGCCGCTTCCCTTGGAGCCCTTGGTGGAGACCGACTTCTTGAAGAGCAGCTCCATTATCTCCGGTTCTATTCCAGGCCCGTTGTCCTGGACCTCAAAGACCGCTGTTCCGTCCTCTTGGCATTGATACCTGAGCAAGACCCGGCTTGGACTGGATCCGCACCAGCCACGGCAGGCCTCTATGGCATTGCTCAACAGGTCCGTGAGCACAGTATGGAGACCCCTGGGATCCACCCTAATGGTTTTGCAGACCCCCGCAGCCTCCAGCTCCATGCACACCCCCGCCTCCCTGGCAGGACAGCAAAGCAGCTCCATTACCTCCCGGCAGATCTCTCCAGGATCAATCTCTTCCAAGGCCGGAGTCCTTTCCCTGGACAAGAAAAGTATGTCCCTCACCAGGGCCGAGATGCGATTCACGTTTCCCTTCACCATGTTCCAGCCCTTGGCCAGCAACTCCTGGTTGTTCTTCCCAAGGGCAGCGTCCACCACATAAAGGCCGCCTTCCAGTCCGCCCAAGATATTCTTTATGGTGTGGGAAATCCCCGCCACTGTCTCACCCAACAGAACCAGTTCCTTTTGAAGCTCTTTGATCTGGGTGATATCGACAAAGATCTCCATGACAGCCTGGATCCTTCCCCCTTCCCCCCGGATGGGAGCTGAGTGGACCAGGAAACTGTGTTCTTTCCCATCTGCCAGCCTCCTCATCCTCTCCAGGCCGTGAACCTGACCATCGGCAAAGCTCCTCAGGGTGGGACAATCCTTACACAGTTCCTCTCCGCCCAAGGGGGTTTCCCTGCAAAGCTTACCTGTGTTGTCCCCGAAGGTATCCATGTAGCTTCTGTTGAGCTTCTTTATCCTCAGCTCCTGATCCAGAACCATGATGTGCACCGGCACCTCGTGGAACAGGGTGCGGAACTCCTCCCGGCTCTGGAGAAGCTTTTTCTGCCTGTCTTCTATCTGCCTGCTCATCTCATTGAAGATCTTGGTGAGCTGGCTTAGCTCATCTTGCCCCCGAACCGGAATTTGCAGCCCATAGTCCCCCTTGCCCATGCGCACCGCAGAGTCCACCAGATAACGCACTGGCCTGTGAACGAACCTGATGAGAAAAAAGAATCCCAGGCAGGAGGCTGCTGTAAAAAGCACGAGGCCAAAGGCCAGGGCATGTCTCAGGCCCTTGGCCACTTCACCATGCACATCTTCCAGGGAACGATGAATCTCCAAGACCCCCAACACCCTGTGCTCAGGGGGGTGTCTATGGCAGGGGGCCTCATAACAGCTTCGCTCCCCGAAGATGGGGGCAACTATTGCAAGGGCTCCGATTCCTCCATCCTTGACCATGAAGATTCTGTCCCTTACTTGAGCAGGGATTTCCGTGCTCTGAGGGGTATGACAGACCCTACAGGAAGTCGCATCCTTGCCTAGGCTGAGCCCTAGAGAACCAGCGTCACTGGCGTATCTTACAGTGCCCTCTCGGCTGTATATCCTAACGCTTAGCACATTTTTTTGCTCACCAGCCGTCTTTATTATGTCCTCGATTCCCTCGGGATGGTTGGCCTGCATGCTCCTCACACTGTTTCTAAGTACAATGCCACTTAGCTCCACCAGCTCTTTCTTCACAGCTTCCCGCAGTGATTCGAACTCGTAGTAGAGAAAGTACAAACAAAACAGTCCCACGCAGGCCCCGATCCCCACGCCCAGGAAAAGACACAGCTTAAAACTCAAACTTTTCTTGAGACTTAGCTGAACTTCCTTCTCTTTTATTGGGAACCTCATGCGGAGTTTGCCTCAGATGGGAGCAGCAAAGCTATCCTCCAGCCGGGAAACAAGAGAAACACACCCTCACCCCTTGAAATAGGTGTGGCAATAGATCCACCTTGGCCTAAATGGGGCACCAGTTCCGTTTCCGATCCCTTTTGCCCTGCCCTTGGAAAGAGCCTTCCAGAGAAAAGAGGGGTTTTTCTCTCAGGGCCCTTCCATTATTTTCAGGAGGCTCAACTCAGGCTCCAGGCCCCAAGATGTTGCCAACGGTTTTCACAAGAGCCTTAGGATCCACGGGCTTCTCAAGGTATGCGGCAGGCACTCTGGTGCGAAGCCCCTCAAAGAACTTCTTGTGGTCTCCTCCCATCACCTCCTTGATCCCCGTGATCAACACTACTGGGATGTCTTTGTACCGCTCGTCCTTTTTCAGATCCCTGAAGAGGTTGATCCCGGTCTTATCAGGCATTATCAGATCCAGGAGAATGAGATCGGGCCGGGTGGACTTCAAGAACTCCAGACCCTCTTGGGCACTGTTGACCCCGCTCACCGAGTATCCCTTTTCCTCCAAGACAGTGGAGTAAAAGGTCACCATGTCCGGCTCGTCGTCTATCACCAGAATCTTCTTTCCCATCGCAGAATCCCTCCTGATTCCCTTGGCTTTTAAGTAATCATGCATATGGACCACCACTGCCATGAGACCAATCCCCCCCTTCCAAGCCAAGACCTGGGCCTGCTACAGCACCGAGGAACTTGCGCTTTACACCCTACTCTTTGAATCGAGTTTAACTTTTAGTAACCATGAGTGCAATAGTATGGAATAACCGATGCCAAAAATTCCCGAGAGAAGGTAGGTTAAATTATTTCCAGAGGGCACTATTCTTGTCTGGAGCTCAGAGTGGGGGTTGCTCTCAACCTAAAATCGCCAACCCGTTTCCCAGCACCACAGAACGCTGGGTCCTTGCCTGCACTATGTATTGTCCCTGGCCTTTATGCCAGGCCTCTGTGATGAGGGTGTCTCCAGGGTACACCACGTCTGTAAATCTGGCTCCGAATTCTTTGAAAAGCCCCACGTCCCCTCGGCATAGTCCATTGATCAAAGCCCTGGTTGCATACCCGAATGTGCACATCCCGTGTAGAATTGGCCTGGAGAATCCCACCTTCTGGGCCACATCCGGATCTATGTGAAGGGGATTTAAGTCTCCGCATAGCCTGTAAAGGGCAGCCTGATTGCCTGGTATTGTGGACATGAAACGCATGCTGGGTTCTTCCCCCACAGGAGGCTCTATCTTTTTGCTTTTGGGACCGGAGGCCCCGCCGAAGCCTCCGGCACCAAGGTAAAAGGCCACATGTTTTACTTCAAACAGAGGCTCTCCCTCCATGGTGCTTCCTCGGGAGATGAAATGAATCACGGCCGCCTTACCCTTGTCGAAGACATCTGTGATCCTTCCCGTAACCTTGATCTGGCCTTGGGGAGGAAGGGGAGCCATGACCCTTACATGCTGTTCTCCATGCAGCACTCTTGGAGGGTTTTGCTCCTCTACGAAATCCCTCACAACCGCCCCTGCCAGCAACCCGGCAAAACTTGGGTACACCTTTAGCCCTCCCCTGGCCCCTTCGTAAACAAAATCCAGATCCTCTGCCTCGGCCCCGATACCCAAGGCGTAAAGCACCACATCCTTCCAGGTGTAACTCACAGTATTCTCTCTAGGCTCCAGCCACTTGGCCACCCAATCCGGATAATTCATGTCAGAGCACCTCCTCAACCCATTTCCCGGATCCATCTCACAGAACCACTCCAGGGGCGATCCTCAAGAATTCTCGTCCCTTTCATACCCCAGCCCCATGGCTTAGTCAACCCAAGACCCAAGATTCTTCACAGGTTAAAACAAAAGCAACCAGCTCCAGGCTCCTTAGTTTCATGCTGACAAGAAAGAATACCCCAAGAAAAATAAAGCCCTGGAGCCGACTGTATTCCAGAGGGGGTTCCTGTAGGCTACCAAAAATGCTATTTTTTCTTTGTCAGGCTCTTCTGAAAGGGTGGCCTCCAAAGAATGCTTCTGGCGGCTCAGTGGCCTTAAGGCTCCGGTTTGGTTCCCGGTAGAGTCCAAGGGGGACAGGCATGGAACAGCTCAATCACGTGGCCGGGATCATTGCTTTGACTATGGGTGTGGGCTGGGCAAGCGGCATAAATCTTTATGCGGCCATACTGATGCTTGGTATTCTGGGGGCAACAGGAAACATGGTTTTGCCAGCAGGGCTTCAAGTGCTGGCCAATCCCCTGGTAATAGCTGCTGCAGGTTTCATGTACATGGTGGAGTTTTTTGCAGACAAGGTACCTGGTGTGGATTCAGGATGGGATGCTCTTCACACATTCGTTCGCATCCCTGCAGGGGCGCTTCTGGCAGCTGGTGCGGTGGGCCCTACCAACCCAGCCGTGAGCCTGGCAGCCGCCATAGCAGGAGGAGCAATGGCAGCAGGCAGCCATGCCACCAAGGCTGGCACGAGGGTGCTCATCAATGCATCTCCAGAGCCTTTTAGCAACTGGACGGCCTCTTTCACAGAGGATGTGGTGGTCATAGTGGGTCTTTGGACAGCTCTGAACCATCCCTGGCTGTTCCTTTTGCTCATGGTGGCCTTTATCTTGTTGATGATCTGGCTTCTTCCCAGGCTCTGGAGGGCCATCAAGAAGGTCTTTGGTTTTGCACAGTATCTTTTCTCTAGGCGCAAAACCAGAGCCCCGGAAGAAGCCCTTGTAAGAAAAGACTCTCTGGGGCTAAAAGAAGAGAAATCGGCTGCATCTCAAAGCTAAACACTCCCCTGCCTTAAGCGATTGGGGCTGAACTCATGCAGAGCGCTCACCACCTGAACTCCCATGGCCGCTTTGCCCCTGAGCATTATGCAGGCTCAAACCATAAGGTAAAGGCTATTTGCTCTTGAGCATTTCCTTTCTGGCCTCTTCCAACATCTTTATGCCTTTTTGAGAGATGTCCATGGACCTTGCCAGGGACTCCCTGGCTGCCTCTGGATTGTGGAAGCCATCAGAGTTCTCTGCAGTCCACCATTCCCAATAGATATGAGCCTGATCATGAAGTTTCCTGGCCTCTTTGAGCACTTCCTGTGGGACACCTGCCTCTCGGGCCCTGGCGAAAGCATCTATGAATTGGCCAAGCCAGAATTCGGCTTTGGTGATCTTCCCCCGGATGTAGTTCTGTATGGCGTCCACCTGATATTCCGCTTCCCCTTCCTTCCAATAGGGATGACATTTCACACAGGTATCTTTGAGCAGGTACCTAGCACTTCTTTGGCCGTGCCAGGTATACTTCTTCTCCCCTTTCTTAACCTTGGGCATATGGCAATCCTTGCACTCTACCCCGGCCCGCTCATGTTTGCTCATCCAGAAGGTCTCTGTCTCAGGGTGCTGAAGTTTGGAGAGGGAAGCGCCGGTTATCCCATGTTTGAAGTCCTTGAACTTGTATTCCTCCATCTTCTTGGCGTAATCGAAAACATTCACCCACTGAAAAAGATTGGTCCTCTTGTCCGCCATGCCCACAGCATTTCCTGTCTCGGGTTCATGGCCGGGGTTGCAGTTGTATTCCACATGACACTGGGCGCACATGAGGATGGAGTCCGACCTGTTTAAGATCCCTATGGCCCTGAAATCCCGGAACATCACCTTGGTTATGGTGGTCTTACGGCTCTTTTCAGGATCGTAGGGATACGTGCCGGCCCCCCTGTCCACCACGGCCTCGATGAGGGCGTCACGCACCACCCTGGGTTGTGCGGAGTGAGGATCATGACAGATGTAGCAGTTTATGGGGTGGCGAAGCTCCCGAACGAATTCCACCACCTTGGAGGTCCTGTCCCATCTGGCCCCAGGATCCTTCTCCCCCATATATTTCCACTTGAGGATGTGATCCTGGGTCTTACAGCTCAAGCACACGGGATTGGCTGCAGTGGCTGTCTGGGGCAAGAAAACTTTCTGGTCCGAGCTGCCAGGCTCCTTGTCCACCAGCAGATCCCAGACGTTTTTCTCGGCTCCTTTGGCATCGCTTATCTTGGTCCAGTCCTTGAGCTGGAATCTTCCACCATAGGCCCTGTCAACTATCAAATGGTCCAGCAACGCGAAAATGTGGCTTCTGGGCTCCGCATGCTCCTTGGTGAACCCATGGGGCATGGAAAGCTTGTCAAATAAGGGGGATCGGCTCTTGAAGGTGGCCTTTTCCACTCTGGCCTTGGACTGGAGGTTGGGGGCCACAAAGGATTCATATTGCTCCTTGTGGCACTTGCCACAAGCCAGATGGTCTGTCCTGGTCAAGGGCACCTGGGATGGATCCCCCAGGTGTTTTTCCAGGGCTTCATGGCAACTGGAGCAGCTCACCCCAGTGTGCTTTCCCGCGGATCTAAATTCTTTTATCTCGCTGTGGCAACCAAAACAGGTGTCCTCTTTCCATTGGGCTGCCTTTGCTCTTGCTGCCTGCGCCTGGACATCCGGGATCTCCAGGAAAAACACCAGAGCCATCCAACCCATAGCCAGCAAGAAAAACCCTCTTCTCATCCCCCAGTCCTCCATCCGGTAATGTTGGAAGAGCAGCTTTTACTTTCTTTACGGCGACAAAAGCTTTTTGTCAACAAGAAAAGTTGCTTGGGAAAAGCTGCTCACCAGTTTTTATTTGGTGAGAGGTCTGGAGAGTTGGTTGAAAAAAAGCCAGATTGGAGTATACATCAAGTAGGGGGATATCTCCTGCCTGCTGTGGCAGGAATCCCCAGGGAGGTCTGATCATGGAAATAAGTAGACTCGGGGTGGTAGGAGCGGGTCAGATGGGAAGCGGAATTGCCCAGGTGGCCCTGGTATCTGGATTGCAGGTGATCATGAGAGATGTGAGCCAGGAATTCCTCCAGAGGGGCAAGGCCCGTATTGTCGGAGATCTGTCTCGAAGAGTAGAAAAGGGCAAGATCACTTCCTCGCAAATGGAAGAATTCCTGGCAAGGCTCAAGATTACCACGAGCCTTGAGGACCTCAAGGGGTGTGATTTTGTCATAGAGGCAGCCACCGAAAACCTCCAGATCAAGGCGCAGCTCTTCAGGGAGCTGGAAAACATAGTGCTGGACCATACAGTACTGGCCACCAACACTTCCTCTATTTCCATAACCAGGATAGCCTCATTCACCAGAGCTCCCCATAGGGTCATAGGCATGCACTTCTTCAATCCCGTGCCGGTAATGAAATTGGTGGAAGTGGTCAGGGGTCTCAACACCTCAGAGCAGGCCTTTCAAACCACGTGCGAGTTGACCGAGAAACTGGGCAAGAAGCCCATCGAAGCCAAAGACATGCCAGGTTTCATCTCCAGCAGGCTCATTTTCAACTACATGAACGAGGGAATATGGGCTCTCTATGAGGGACTGGGCACCCCCGAGCAGATAGACACCATCATGCGCATGGGGGCCAACCATCCCATGGGTCCCTTGGAACTGGCTGATTTCGTGGGATTAGACACGGTGCTGGCTGTAATGAGGGTCTTGCAGGAGGCATTCGGAGACAAGTACAGGCCTTGCCCCCTTCTGGTGCAACTGGTGGAAGCTGGTAGATTGGGGCTCAAGACGGGCCATGGCATTTATGAGCACGGAGGGGACCGATGATCCGGCTGGAGCTCTCCCCTGAGCAGCTGAAGATCCAAGCTCATGCAAGAAATTTTGCCAGGGAGTTCATTGCTCCTGTGGCAGCCATGCACGACAGGGAAGGCAGCTTCCCTTTGGCTTTGCTCCAAAAGGCCCACAAGGAGGGGTTCTTGACCCCCCTTGTGCCCAGGCAGTATGGCGGGTCAGAGATAGGCTGCTTGGGAGCCTGTTTGCAGGCGGAAGAGCTGGCCAGCGGATGCATGGGCATTTACGTCTCCATATTCGTGAGCAGCCTGGCTCTATATCCCATAGTGCGTTTCGGTACTCCCGCACAAAAAGAAAGGTTTCTAAAGCCCTTTTGTGAGGAGTTCAGCCTGGCTTCTTACTGCCTCAGCGAGAAAGAGGCCGGCTCTGATCCTTCCTCCATGAGAACCCTGGCCATTGCCCAAGGGAACCATTACCTGCTCAACGGCACCAAGATGTGGATAACAAACGGCGGGTACGCGGATCTCTATGTGGTCTTCGCCACCAAGGATCCGGCATTGAAGCACAAGGGCATACTGGCATTGATCGTGCCCAGAGCTCTGGAAGGGGTTCACCCGGGGGAACCCATAGACAAGATGGGCCAGAGGGCCTCCAATACCACACCCGTAAACTTCAAGGAGGTGAAGGTGCCTGTGGAGAACCTTCTGGGAGGTGAGGAGGAAGGTTTCAAGAAAGCCATGGCTGCCCTGGATGTGACCAGGCCTATCATAGCCTCTGGAGCCGTGGGTCTGGCCCGCTCGGCCATGGAATTGGCAGTATCCTATGCCAGCAAGAGGGTGCAGTTCTCAAGCCCCATAGCCCAGCAGGGAGCCATACAGACTATTTTGGCAGACATGGCCATATCCGTCTCAGCAGCCAGGCTCCTGGTTTGGAAGGCCGCCTGGATGGCAGACAATGGGATGAAAAACACAAGGGAGGCTGCCGAGGCCAAGGCCCTGGCAGCGGATGTGGCCATGAGGGTCTCCATTGACGCTGTCCAGATCTATGGTGGAATGGGCTACACCAAGTGGCATCCAGTGGAGAAGCTCATGAGGGATGCCAAGGTATTGCAAATCTATGAAGGTACTGCCCAAATCATGCGAAGAATAATAGCCAGAGAGATGCTCCGGGAGATCTCCATGGGGGATCTCTCATCCCGAAGGGAGCCTTGAATTCCCCGAAGGGATAGATTTCAAATGGAGGTGACAGGCTCATGAAAAAAGAATTTCACCTCTTGGAGTTCTACGGCACAGAATGTTCCCATTGCCGATCCATGGAGCCTCTCATCCAAAGGCTTCAGGATGAGGAAGGGGTGGAAATAGCCCAACTGGAGGTGTGGCATAATCAGCAAAACGCCAGGCTCTTGCAGCAGTATGACCAGGGGCGTTGTGGAGGAGTCCCTTTTTTCTACAACACCCTAACAGGTCAGTGGCTGTGCGGAGCAGTGAGCTACGAGAGGCTAAAGGCATGGGCTCTTGGCAAGGCCCAGGCCTAACAGGTTTTTGCCGCCCAGATGTATCATAGGTCTTGGAGAGGGAAGATAGCCGCTGGAATTCTGGGAATTCACCAGGCCAGACCGTAGTGTGTGACCCATGATTCCGGTTGTTCTGAGGCAGGAGGGAAGGCCCATGAAGGGTTTTTTTGATCCTTCCATTCTGGAAGAGGTGGAGATGCTCAGGATTCTTGGTCCCGAGGGCACCATGGAGGAAGAACTTCGTCCCCCTGAGCTCACAGATGAAAAGATGCAAGAGCTTTACCGGGAGATGGTCTTCCTGAGGCTGGCGGATCAAAGAGCTCTTAACCTCCAAAGACAAGGCCGCATGGGGACTTACGCCCCCTTCATGGGGCAGGAGGCTGCCCAGGTGGGCAGTGCAGCGGCCCTGGGGGAGGGGGACTGGATGTTCCCCTCCTTCAGGGAGGGGGCTGCCATGTACATGCGGGGGGTGCCCATGGAGGCCATTTTCGCCTACTGGATGGGAAACGAGGCAGGGCAGCGTTTCCCAGATGAGGTCAAGGTAATGCCCATTTCCATTCCCGTAGGTACCCATCCCTTGCATGCAGTTGGTTTTGCACTGGCAGCCAAGATCAAAAGGGAACCCATCTGCACCATCGCCTATTTCGGAGATGGTGCCACCTCCAAGGGGGATTTTCACGAGGCCATGAACATGGCAGGAGTCCTAAAGGCCCCCACCATATTCTTTTGCCAGAACAACCAGTATGCCATATCAGTTCCCAGAACATTGCAGACAGCCTCCAGGAGCATCGCACAGAAGGCCCTGGCGTACGGCTTTGGGGGAATTCAGGTGGACGGAAACGATCTGGCCGCGGTGTACGCGGCCACAAAAACAGCCAGGCAAAGGGCCTTGTCAGGACAGGGAGCCACCCTGATAGAGGCTGTGACATACAGGCTTGGGCCGCATACCACAGCGGACGATCCCACAAGATACAGAACCCAGGAGGAGGTAGAGGCCTGGCTTCCCCTGGATCCCCTTGTGCGGGTGCGAAAATACCTGGAGAAGTGCTGCATGTGGGACCAGGAAATGGAAGAATCCGTGTACGCCTTTGCCCAGGAGAAATTGAACCGGGTGGTGCAACAGGCCGAGGCATTCCCCGAGCCCACGCCTGAGGAGATATTCATTTACACCCTGGAGAAGATGCCCCAGAGGCTGGAGCTTCAGATGAAAGACTACCTGGCCTTTCTAAAAGAGCTGGAGGGGTGAGCAAAATGGGCAAGCTCAATTTGGTTCAGGCCATCCAAAACGCTCTTATGACAGAGATGCAACTTGATCCCTCGGTCATGGTCCTGGGGGAGGACGTGGGAAGGGAGGGAGGGGTCTTTCGTGCCACCGAGGGGCTCCAGGAGAAATTCGGACCCCAGCGCGCCATGGACACCCCTCTGGCAGAGTCCGGAATAGTGGGGCTGGCCTTGGGACTGGCCCTCAATGGCATGAGACCCGTGGCAGAGATCCAGTTCGACGGTTTCATGCCTCCGGCCTGGGACCAAATCATCTCCCACATTTCTAGGATAAGGACCCGTTCCAGGGGACGATTCAGCGCACCTTTGGTCATCAGGATTCCCTATGGAGGAGGTATCCGGGCACCGGAACACCATTCCGAGGCCACCGAGGCAGTGCTGGTACACACCCCTGGCATCAAGGTGGTTTATCCCGCCACCCCTTATGATGCCAAGGGGCTTTTGATCTCTGCCATCCGAGATCCTGATCCTGTGCTTTTTTTGGAGCCCAAGAGGATCTATCGGGCCATCAGGGAAGAGGTGCCCGAAGATCCCTACACAGTGCCCATAGGGGAAGCCCGCCTGGTAAGGGAAGGCAAAGACCTGACAATGGTGGCCTGGGGTGCCATGGTCAGGGAGGCCGAGAAGGCAGCGGACCTGGCAGCCCAGGAGGGGATCCGGGTGGATTTGCTGGATTTGAGAACCCTATCACCCATGGACGATCAGGCCTTCATCTCTTCTGTGCGCAAGACAGGAAGGGCAGTTGTGGTGCATGAAGCCCCGCGCACATGCGGGCTGGGAGCCGAGATAGCAGCCAGGATCCAGGAAGAGGCCATCTTGCAATTGCAGGCCCCTGTTGTGAGGATAACTGGCTTCGATACTGTGGTGCCCCTGGCCAAGCTGGAACATCATTACATCCCAAGCCCCGAGAGAATATTGAGGGGCATAAGGCAAGTGCTGGCATTCTGAGTGAGGCGCTGTGCAACCCCAATAGACCATAAGCCCAAGAGGGAGGTGTGAGGTGGCCCTGGAGTTCAGGCTCCCGGATCTGGGGGAAGGACTTACCGAAGGCGAGATAATCAAATGGCTGGTCATGCCCGGCCAGGAGGTGAAAGAAGGGCAACCCTTTGTTCAGGTGGAGACGGACAAGGCCCTGGTGGAGATTCCGGCTCCGCGCTCCGGGGTGGTTTTGGCCCTGCTGGCCCAAGAGGGGGAAAGGGTGCAGGTGGGAAGAGTCATAGCTGTATTCGGGGAGCCAGGGGAGAGTTTTGTCCCCAAGAAGGAGCAGGCTCCTGCCAGACCTCTGTCCGTGGGAGTTGTGGGCACCCTGGAAGAAGCCCCCGAGGAGGAGCCTCAGGAGACTCCTTTGGAGCAGGAAACGGCCGCCCTTCCAGGAGTGAGAAAACTGGCCCAAGAGCTGGGTGTGGCCCTGGAGACTCTCAAGGGTACAGGCCCCCGGGGTAGGATCACCGAGGAGGATGTCAGAAAGGCGGCTGAGGCCAAGGCCAAGCCCAAGGCGGTTCGCAAATACGACATGTATGGGTACCTGGAGCGTGTACCCTTTAGGGGCATGAGAAGAACCATAGCTCAGGCCATGGTCCGTTCTGTGCAAAGCACGGCCCAGGTTACAGCCACTGAGCAAGCAGATGCCACCAGGCTTCTTGCCCTCAGAGACACTGTTAGGCAGGAGGCGGCCAGACAGGGGGTGCACCTCACGGTGCTGGCCCTTTTGGTGAAGGCTGCTGCACGGGCACTACAGGAACATCCATATCTGAATGCAACCCTGGACGAGCAGGCACAGGAGATATTGCTTAAGAAATACTATAACATCGGCATTGCCGTGGACACCCCCGAGGGCCTCATGGTACCTGTTCTGAAGGGTGTTCCTGAGAAGAGCCTGATTCAGATAGCCAGGGAGATGGCCGAGCTGGCCGAGAAGGCCAGGTCCAGGACAATTGACCTGGCTGATCTCCAAGGCGGTACCTTCACCATAACCAATTATGGGGCTGTGGGTGGTATTTTTGGAACTCCCATCATCCGATATCCAGAGGTGGCAATCCTGGGGGTGGGCAGGATATTGGAAGTACCGGTCGTAAAGGATGCAACCATCCAGGCCAGGCCCCTTGTCCCCCTGTCTCTTTCCTTTGACCACAGGGTGGTGGACGGTGCAGAGGCAGCCCGTTTCCTAAGAACACTGATCCGTTTCATAGAGGAGCCTGAGTTGCTCCTGCTGGGTCTTTGAGAAAGGGGCCCAAGGTGCAAAGGGGCTTACTTGCCCGGGTTTCACAAAAGCGCAAGTGCCCGGTTGCTGCCATGGCCTTGATGGCACAAGCTCCTTGATGCTAGATGCCATGGGCCGGTGGGCTGATCCTTTGTGTGCCTTGGTGGCCTGGGCTTGGGGTTCTTGAGTCTGGGACCCAGCCCAAGAGGCCTTACTCAATAAAAGGCCTGAATACCTGTGAGGTGCTCTCCCAAGAGCAAGGTGTGAATGGTTTCTGTGCCTTCTAGGGTAGCCAGGGCCTCCAGATCGCACAGGTGCCTTATCACATGATGGTCTGCCAGAATTCCCCTTGCTCCCAATATGTCCCTGGACATACGCGCTATTTTCATGGCCTCCCGCACGTTGTTGAGTTTAAGAAGAGAGATCTGGGGATGGAGCTGCAGACCCTGATCCATGAGTCTGCCCACCCTCAGGCTAAGCAACTGGGCCTTGGTGATCTCAACGGCCATTCTCACAAGCTTTTCCTGCACCAACTGGTAAGAGGCCACAGGACGGTCGAAGACCTGCCTTCGCAAGGCAAAGGAATGGGCGGCCTCGTAACAGGCCAGAGCTGAACCCAGGGCGCCGCAGGCCACCCCGTAACGGGCTGAGTTGAGGCATCTTAGAACAGACTTCAAACCCCTGGCATGGGGAAGCATGCACTCTTGCGGTACAAGACAGTCGTCCATTGTCAGAAGGGCCGTGGGGGAGGTTCTATAGGAGAACTTGCGGCGGATGGCACTGACGGCCAACCCAGGGGTAGAGGTCTCCACCAGAAATCCCCTTATCTCTTCTCCCAGTTTTGCCCATATGAGAGCCACATGAGCCAGGGTGCCGTTGGTGATCCACATCTTGGTGCCATTGAGCACAAAGGAGTTTCCCCTGGGTTGGGCCCTGCTGGTCATGGCCGAGGGGTTGGATCCAGCCTCTGGCTCAGAGAGGGCAAAGCATCCCAGGGCCTCCCCCGTGGCCAACAAAGGAAGCCACTTCTCTTTCTGCTCAGGTGATCCATACCAAGATATGGGTTCCATGACAAGGGAATTCTGCACCGAGAACATGGCCCTGAGGCCGCTGTCACAACGGCCAAGCTCCTGGCATACAAGGCCGTAAAGGGTGTGAGAAATCCTCTTGCACCCATAGCCTTCTACCAGTACCCCGAAGAGTCCCAAATGGGCCATGCGCGGTATCAGTTGCACGGGAAAGGCACCTTTGTCGAAATACTCTGCTGCCAGAGCCATGCATTCCCTCTCCACAAACTCTCGCACCCTGTCTCTGTAGCGCCTTTCCTCCTCTTGGAGGAGATCCTCCACCCGGCAAAGATCCAACATCAGAGCCCCCTGTTGGCAAGAAATGTCTCAGCCCTCATCACAGGGCCAAAGCACCATAGACCGAGCAGATGATTCTTTGGGAGGATAATTGAAGGAGGGGGGGCGATCAGCATGATCGCCCCGGGGGAAAGGACATCGCACTTGGCCCATGCGCCCCTTTTGGGAGTAGCCCCGGTCTGGCGGTCTGTGCGATGTTGGGCGTGTTGGTCTTTCCGGGACTCCATCCCTTTGGGCCACCGCCGACCATGAAGCGGCTAAGTATTTAAAATGGAACCACGCAAATATCTCTGAGCTTTTTCCTCCATGGAAAGGAAGCAAGCCCCTACTTGGTAAAAGCCACCATGAAGGGGCCTTTGATACACCACCCGGGCCTTGGTCTCCACCAGATGCTCCTCCACGGCCATGAAAAGATGCAGTGTTTCTCCACCAGCAAGGGGCCTGTGTATCAGAATGCTGGCCCCTCCTTCGCTCAGATCAACGGTCTTGGCCATGCCCATGTCCAAAGGTTCTTGATTCTGGTCCAGCCAGGAGTAGGCCAAGAGCCTTTCTGCCGGACAACGTGGCCATCTTCTTCGTTCTGATGGAGGTGATGAAAGAAAATCGCCTCGGGTTTGTTCCTGGCCCCGTGAAGCGGATTTTTTTCCCTGCCCCAACCCTTTAGCCATCGGCCGGCACCCCCTGCCCGGAATAAGAGCTTCAAATCTCTCTTCGGCGGCCTGGCATGTTTAATTAAAGGATCTGGGCAGGCAAGTCAAGTAAAATTTATATTAATTTAGCATAAGAATGCATATTTTAACAACTTTATTTGGGAGCACATACAACATATAGGATCAAAATATAGCTAGTGCCCAGATATTGGGTCTACTCTCACTTATTTTTCTTGCCTCATCTGTGCCTTCTGGAGCTTTCCGCTATAGTCTAGAAAAACCGTCTTGAGCTCCGTGAACTCCTCTATGGCCGTTGGCCCGGCCTCCCTGGTGCCATTGCCGCTTTGCTTCACGCCACCAAAAGGCAACTGGACTTCTGCCCCTATGGTGGGGGCATTCACGTACGTGATTCCCGTTTCCAGGTCCTCTATGGCCCTGAAGGCAAGATTGATGTCCCTGGTATAGATGGAAGAGGATAGTCCGTAATCCACTTGATTGGCCACGCTTACGGCCTCATGGTAATCCTTGACCCTTATGAGGCTCAGCACTGGCCCAAAGATTTCCTCTGTGGCTATTCTCATGTGGGCCTTGGCCTCAAAAACCGTTGGATAGATGAAATGGCCCATGTCCAAGGGGTTCTCCAGGGCCTTGGCACCGCCGCAAAGGAGTCTGGCCCCCTCCTGATGTGCCAAATGAATGTACCCAAGGATCTTTCTCTCCTGGTCAGGACCTGAGACAGGACCCATCTGAACCGATTCATCCAGGGGGTGGCCCATCCTTAGTTTCTGGATGTGCCCCAGGAGTTTCTCCAGCAATACCTCACATATTTCCTCCTGAACTATGAGTCTGCTGGTGGAAGTGCACCTTTGGCCGGCTGTGCCAAAGGCCCCAAAAAGAATGCCTTGCACAGCCAGATCCAGATCCGCATCCTTGAGGACGATGACAGGGTTCTTCCCCCCCAGTTCTAGCCCCACCCGCTTGAGTCGCCGGGCCGCTCTCTGATAAACATCCTCTCCCGCGGCCACTCCACCAGTAAAGGAGATGCCTCTGATGGCCGGGTGTTCCACCAGCGCCCTTCCCACCTCCGAGGAATCTCCCACCACCAGATTCAAGACCCCCGGCGGGATTCCAGCCTCCTCCAGGATCTCCACCAGGCGAACTCCACAAAGGGGAGTCAGTGAGGCTGGTTTGAAAACAACGCAGTTCCCCGAAACCAAGGCTGCACCAAGCTTCCAGACCGGCACGGCCACAGGAAAGTTCCAGGGTGTGATACATCCCACCACACCCACGGGCTGTCTGAGTGTCATACAGATCTTGTCCGGAAGCTCTGAAGGAACCGTGTGTCCCAAGAGCCTCCTTCCCTCCCCCGCCACATACTCCAGGAAATCCACGGCCTCCTGTACTTCCCCTCTGGCCTCGGCCAGAATCTTGCCCATCTCAAGACTTATGGTGGAGGCCATCGCCTCCTTGCGCTCTCTCAGAAGAGAGGCAGCCTTCAAGAGCAACTCCCCCCTTCTGGGGGCAGGGGTCTTCTTCCAGGAAGGTAAAGCTCTCAGGGCAGCCTCCACGGCCAAATCCACATCCGAGGCCGTGGCAGTCTCAAAGCGGGCCATGAGCTGGCCGTCCACAGGGCTTCTGCTCTCCAGTAGTCCGCCCTTGCCAGAGGCGATCCACTTCCCTCCTATGTAAAGGCCACACTCCTCCATCTATCCCCTGCCGAAGCCTCAGAAGCCTTGCGCCATGGCCCTGTGGTTTTCTTGCTGGATGCGCTCCCCGTACTCACAGGCTCTTGCGGAGGCCAGGCTCGCGCCAACTGGGCAATTCTTGCACAGGTACAAGCCTTTCTTTACCCTGTAACGGAAAAAATCCACCAGCATCATGTCCTCATAGGTTTCTTCCTGAGAGGCCAGGTAACGCCTCATGCAAGCCCTCTTGGTAAGAAGCAATGCGCCGGGCTGATTGGGGCAAACCATCATGCGCTCGTGGTGCTCATTCATCCACCGGTCAACGGCCGTTGCTGCGGCTCTCATCTTTAGACCTCCTTTTTCAGGCAAGCAGGACTCTATTTTCCATTGAGCCTAAAAGGAGTCTACCTTTCTTACACTCCAGGTAAATGGGTAGGTAACTCCATTTTGGATGGGCATCTCACCCCATAAGCCCCGTGGAAAGACCCCACATAAAACCCCAAAGGAGCTGGCAAGACCCCATTTTTTGGGGGGAGGCCCCCATTGTGACCTTGTCATGTGTGGGCTAAGCTTCAAGAAAATTTGAGAGGTGGAAATAAACATGAGAAAGATGGTTACTGTGCTGGCGGCCTTGGCGATTTTTGTGGGGGTTGCAAACCTCATGGCCCAGCAGGACGTGGAGCAGCACCAATCCTGCCCCTTTTGCGGCATGGACAGGGCCAAATTCGCCCACAGCCGCATGCTGGTCAAGTATGAGGATGGGAGCTCTGTGGGTACCTGCAGCATTCATTGCATGGCAGTGGAGCTATCCTTGAGCCTGGACAAGACACCCCTGGAGATCCTCGTGGGGGACTACGAGACAAAAGAACTCATAGATGCTGAAAAAGCCTTTTGGGTCATGGGAGGGGATGTGCAAGGTGTCATGACCCAGAGGGCCAAATGGGCCTTCAAAGAAAAGCAAAGGGCTGAGGCCTTCATAAAGGCTCATGGCGGAGAACTGGTGGATTTGGACCGGGTCATGCGCGCCTCTTACGAAGACATGTACGAGGACACCAAGAAGATACGCGAGAGACGAAAGGCCAAGCGCACCCAGCACAAGTCCCACTGAAAAAGCCGCCTTGTCCCTGTTTCTTGGAATAAACGCAAGACCGGATCAGGGCTCCTGAGTGTTCAAGCAGCTGGGAAGCATTCCATTTGAAGCCTTTTTGGGACAAGAAAAAGGCTTGACACTCAAGGAGTCCTCAGGGTCTTGGCCTCTGGCCTGGACTCTCAGAGGCCTTGGGCTCTCTACAGCGTTCTTTCCCAAGGCTGTGGAGAGTCCTCACGTTCCTGACAACCTTCGGAGTAAGACCAGCTTGTTCTGCAAAGCCCTCCGGGCACTCCTTCTTGAGCTCTTCGAATTTTCTAGTGAAGCTCAAGGCCTGCTCCTGGGATGAACACGAATCCCCCTGTATGGAAAACTCCCGAGCCTTGATGAAATGCTCCTTGATCTGCCGGGCCTTGGCCTCACAGCTCTTTTTTTGCTCTTCATCTTTCCACTTCAGGCCTTGGCCTGATTCACCTGACTTTACTTTTTGAGCTGATTGTTTTGCCGGGGAAGACCGGATTTGATCTTGTTGAGCCTGTGCCCATCCCTGTGGAACCAGGACCCCCATAAAAACACAAATCCCCCAAAGGACAACTGCCCGAGTCCTGTCTTGCCAATTCATCCTAAAGCCTTCCTTTCTCTGCCTGGCCTGCACCATTTCCCCAGGGTGGTGACTTGGGAGGCTAGCCCCAGGTACATTTACCTGTCTTCAACCCCACAGCAACGAAGCACCCCCTTGGGAAAGCCAGGCTGCATTTGAGCATGAATCGTTTTATCCCAGGATATGGCCAAGTTGGCCCACCTTGGTCCCCTATTCCTTAACAATGCGGGCCAGTTTTTTCTCTTGGAACCAGCAGTAAACCACGGGCACTATCAACATGGTAATCATCTCCACAGCCAGCCCCCCCACAGAAGGTATGGCCATGGGAAGTATCAGGTCCGCGCCTCTTCCCTTGGAGCTCAGCACCGGTAGAAGGGCCAACAATGTGGTGGCCATGGTCATCATGCAGGGCCTTATTCTGCGTCTGCCGGCTTCCAGCACCGCCTCCCTGACCTGGGGGATGCTGGTAGGACGTCTTGCTTCAAAGCTCTTGGTCAGGTACGTACCCATGACCACCCCGTCGTCCGAGGATACGCCGAACAATGCTATGAAACCAACCCATACAGCCACACTCAGATTCAGGGGGTGAACCTGGAAGATTTCCCTCATGGAGTTCCCCAGGAAGCTGAAATCCACAAACCAGGGCTGTGAATATAGCCAGATGAGAACAAACGCCCCGGCCCAGTTCACGAAGATGCAACAAAAAACAAGACTGCTCATGGCCAGGGATGAGAACTGAAGCTGCAGTATCACCAGGATCACCATCAAGGCCAAAGGCACGACCAAAAGGAGTGTGTTCCAGGCCCTCACCTGGTTTTCATAGTTTCCGGTCATGGAAATGCTGACCCCTGTTGGAAGTACCAGGCCTCCGGTGTCCATCCTCCACCTGAGATAGTCCTGCACATGCTGGAACACGTCACCCTCTGCGAATCCGGCCTTTCTATCAAATAGCAGGTACCCCACCAGGAATGTATCTTCGCTTCGGATCATTTGAGGTCCAGGAGAGAATCTGATCTCGGCCATCTGGCCCAAAGGAACCTGGGCTCCCCCCAAGGTAGGGACCAGCACCCTCCCCAAGGCATCAGGATCATCCCTGAGTTCCCTCATGTATCTCAACCTGACAGGGTATCTTTCCCTCCCCTCCACCGTGCTTGTGACCTTGCGTCCTCCCACGGCCACATCCAGCACATCCAGGAGCTGCTGGAGGTCCACCCCGTACTGGGCCATGGCAGCACGATCGGGCCTGACTTCCAGATAGGGCACCCCCATGATGCGATCCGCTATCACGGAGCGGGAATCTACGGAGGGGACCTCCCTGACGGCCTGCTCCAATAGCCAACAAGCTTGCTCTATGCTGCCCAAATCCGGACCCTTCACCCTGATGCCCATGGATGCCCTTATGCCGCTTTGTAACATGACCATGCGGGCAGCTATGGGTTGGAGCTTGGGGGCCATGGTCACCCCAGGTACATCGGCTGCACGCACTATCTCGCCCCAGATGTCTTCGGTGTCTCTTATTCCGGGCCAGAACTGGCGGCCTGGGTTCAGCTCCGGGTCCAAAGGCGGTCTCCAGAGTCTGAAAGGTTTGCCACCTTTCTCGGCAATTAGATTTCCCCCCTCGTCCCTCACAAACCTTCCTCGCACCAGGTAGGGCAGGCCATCGGGAGCTGCCAGAGGCCGTCCTTCCAGGTCTCGCACCAGATCCAGTTCTTGCTTTTCATACCTGAAAGTCAAAATGTTCCCCCTGGCGTCTTTCAAGTGCTGGGGCTTGTACTGGATGAGGGTCTCCACCATGGAAAGAGGAGCCGGATCCAGAGCCGATTCGGCTCTGCCCAGCTTTCCCACCACCAGATCCACCTCTGGTATGGCCTTTATGCTGCGGTCCTGTAATTGGAGGATCTCCAAGAGTTCTGCCAGGGATGCGTGGGGCATGGCCGTAGGCATGTACAAAAATGAGCCTTCATCCAAAAAAGGCATGAATTCCTTGCCCACACCCGGGAATAGATGGGCCAAATAAGAAACAGGTCCCGTGCGCATGAGCCAAGATGGAATCCACCCGAAAAGCCTTGGAAAACCCAGCCAGATGGTCAGACCCAGAATCACTATTGCCCCTGGAATACACAAGAAAGCAGCCTTGTGCTGCAGACACCAACTCAGAATCCAGGGGTACCACCTCTGGACCGAAACCACCAAGGCCAAGGCCCCACCCAAGAAGGCCAGAGCAAAAAGCAGGTTTCTCCCTATGCCTCCTTCTGGTCCCAAAGGAAGCCAATGAGAAGAAAGGAGCAACAGAAAACCTATGGCCAGGGCCCATCTGGCAGCCTGAGAACTCCAGGCCCTGGCCCCCCTGGAAACTCTCCCTTGAACAAGACCCCATGCCCCCAGAAGGACCATGGCCCCTCCCAGCCACGGGCTCCAAAGCAGAGCCACCAAGACTCCCATCCACGCAAGCCCCTCCAGGAAAAGATTGCTCTTGGCCCATCTCTCCAGCCTCTGGTGCAGAAGCAGCTTTGCTCCCACTGGGATGACGGTCACTGCCACCAGCATGGATGCGGCCAGAACCATGGTCTTGGTCATGGCCAGGGGACGAAACAGTTTCCCCTCGGGCCCTGTCAGGGCAAAGATGGGCAGAAAGCTGACGATGGTGGCTGCCATGGCTGTCACCACCGCCCCTCCCACCTCTGAGGCTGCCTTCATGATGAGAGCCTTTCGGTCTTCTCCAGGCCCAGACGCCTCCAGATGGCGCAAGATGTTTTCCGTGACTATGATCCCCATGTCCCCCAAGGTTCCTATGGCTATGGCTATGCCACTCAGGGCCACTATGTTGGCCTCAACCCCCAAAAGCTTCATACCCACAAAGCAAAGCAGCACTGCCAGAGGCAACACCGAGCAAACAAGCAGCGCACTTCTTAGGTGTCCCACCAGTGCCAGGATCACCACCATTACCACCAGGGCTTGCTGGAGCAAGGCATCATGGAGGGTCCAAAGGGTCTCCTTTATGAGATCTGTGCGATCATAAAAAGGCACTATTCTGACCTGGCTTAAGGTGCCGTCTGAAAGAGTCTTTCGTGGGAGAGACGGGGATATCTCCTCTATCTTGAGCCTCAGGTTTTTTATTACCCTGAGGGGGTTCTCACCGTGGCGCACCACCACAACCCCGCCCACGACCTCAGCCCCTTCTTTGTCCAAAATACCCGAACGGGCGGCCGGCCCCAGAGTGACCTGACCCACATGACGCACCAGCAGAGGCACCCCTTCATTTACCCTAATCAAGGCCTCGGCCAGCTCTCTTGGATCCTTCACAAACCCGAGCCCCCTCACCACGTAATCCACACGGTTCACCTCCATGGTGCGGGCCCCTATTTCCTGATTGGCCCTCTGAAGTGCAGCCACAACTTCCTCCAGGCTCACACCCCGGGCCCTCAGCAGAGCTGGATCCAAATCCACCTGGTATTCCTTAACAAAGCCTCCCACCGAGGCCACCTCGCTGACTCCCTCAGCAGACAGCAGTGAAAACCTCACCTGCCAGTCCTGGATGGAACGAAGTTCCTGAAGGTCCCAGCCCCCTGTTGGACGCCCTCCAGGGTCTCTACCCTCCAGGGTGTACCAAAAAACCTGCCCTAGAGCAGTGGCATCAGGCCCCAGGGTGGGCTGAACACCTTGGGGCAGTGTACCTGGAGCAAGACTGTTGAGCTTTTCCAAGACGCGGCTCCGGCACCAGTAGAAGTCGGCTCCGTCCTCGAAGATGACATAAACCATGGAAAAACCGAACATGGATGTACATCGAATGCTCTTGACCCTGGGCATGCCCAGGAGGGCGGATGTGAGGGGATATGAGACCTGGTTCTCCACATCTTGGGGAGAGCGGCCCGGCCATTCGGTGAAAATGATCTGTTGATTCTCCCCCACATCAGGGATGGCATCCACAGGCACAGGAAAACGGGGCAGCCCGGCCAGCTCCCAGTCAAAGGGGGCGAAGCTCACCCCGAGCCCACAGGCCATTACCAGCACGGCCAGCACCACCCCCGGTCTTTCCAGGCACAGCCTGATCAGACTCTGAATGGGCGAGCGTCCTGCGAGGTTCTCCATCACCTTTCACCTCAGCTATCTGGCTTCCTAGGAGATAGGTTCATCATGCTGGGCTTAGCCAGGATCTGGGAAGCACTGTCTATTTTGAAGGTGCCATTGGTAACTACCAGCTCCCCCTCCTCAAGCCCCTCTCTGACCACCACGTAATCACGCCCCTTGGGGCCCAAAACCACCTCCCTGGCCTCGTATGTCCATTCCTGGCCCGGCACGGCCACATAAACCAGTGCCCTTTTTCCGGTGATCAAGGCCGCAGAGGAAGGAATGGCCAAGGGGGGCCGCCTTGAATCCTTTGCCAGGCTGGATCCGGTGGGATCCAAGTCCAATTCCGAGAAC
Organism: bacterium; assembly: GCA_037481695.1. Classification (NCBI taxonomy): domain Bacteria; species bacterium. The sequence goes on from JBBFLE010000003.1 coordinate 135,073, forward strand.
AAGGTGGCTCTGGCTATCATCTCGGGACGAAGCCTGCCCGTGTCAGGCACTATGACCCCCACCGTGGTCGTACGGGTCTTGGGATTGAATATGGGATCTATGTAGGTTATCCGACCTCGAAACTTCTCCCCTGGAAAAGCCTCCACCTGGAACTCCACCTCCTGGCCGTTTCTTATCCAGGGCAGGTCCGCCTCGTAAGCATCCAGCCTCAACCATATGTACTTAGGATCTGCTATGACCATGAGAATTGTTCCTGTGTTCACGTAAAGCCCTTCGGTGACATTCTGACGGATCACCACTCCGGCTCTGGGCGCGGTCAAGGTGGCTATGCCTGTGGGCTCAGACCTCTGCTGCAATTCGTCTATGTCCCGTTTGGAGAGCCCCAGGATCCTGAGCTTGTGGCGGATGGCCGCCATCTTCCTGAGAGCCTCCTGTCTGGTTGCTTCATCTGTGGTCCCCCTGGCCTCCACCTCCCCCTTCCGGGCCACATGGGGAGTGCCCTCCCTGAAGGCCAGAAGACCCGGGATCACCTGGGCCGCCTCGAAAAGCTGCTGTTCTGTGGCATAAAGCTCCGAGGAATAGAAATCCAGTAGAGGCTGTCCCCACCGCACCGAGACCCCAGCCCTCTCAACAAAGACCCTGTTGACCACACCTGGCATGTAAGCGCTCACATAGCTAAGGTGTGCCGGATCATAATCTATCTGACCAAAAAGGCGCAGCTCCTGCCTGACCGGCCTTCTCTCAACTGCTGTCACCTGGACCTGTGCCAGTCTGGCCGCTTCTCTGGAAAGCCTTACCGTACCCCTTGCCCCCTCCTCTCCTTGCGTTGCGCCAGAGACCCTCACCAGATCCATGCCGCACACCGGGCACTGTCCCGCCTTTTGGGTGGGAGCTATGTGCATCATGGGGCAGACGTAGAGCCCTTCTTCCCCGGGATGGGAATTCTGATGGGAGGAAGGCAGCTCCTTGGAGAGCAAAGCAGCCCCTTTTTCAGCAGCACGCAGTCCATAACCAGCTGCAAAAGCCAGGCACAGGGCAATGACCCATCTCAGGGATTTTCTCCGAAGGTTCATGGAATTGCACCTCCTGTTTTGCTCAGGAGCCCAGCTTGAAATCTGAAAATACCATAGGATAAGAGGACACCATGGCAAAAAACAGATACCCTGCCAGGCTCACGGCAGCAAGCCTTCTTTCAATGATTGCAATCTTATTCTTCAGTGAAGGGGTATCTCTGTACTGATCCAAGAGCCCCACCCCTAAACCGCAGATACCTGCCATGAGAAGGGGAATGTAAAGCAGGTAGCCTATGTAATTATATTCAGCCTGAAGAAGGCAAAAAGGACAGTGGTGGGTGGGCAGCTCATAAAAATAAACGGAGATGTAACTTACTGTCGAAACCAAGGACCAGAACAAGAGCAATCCGCTGATAAAGGAAAAAAGCTTGGCCCCGGAATCCCTGAATATTACCTGAATGGACACCCTGACCAGGAGAGCCAGCAGAAGGAAAAACACAACCTTGGCCAGCGTGGGCGCAACACCCCCGAGATCCCCCCCCAGGCCTTGGGCATCAATGCCGAACAGGGCTCCACAGCAGGAGGTGATGAGGTGGGGTTCCATGTTCAGGAAATAGGCGGTCTGCAGCAGAGCCTCCCATGTCAGGGTACCTGCTATCCAGCGCAATAGACGGTACTTGGGTACCAGCAGGGGATAGTCGGGAGCAGTTTGATCCGTGCGGTTGAGTATCAACCAAAGGCCGCAGAGGATGGAGTTGACCAGCTTGAGCAGAAGCACTGGATAGCCAAAAGAGTTCACATTGAGGGTTCCTGCAGCACACATGGCTCCAACGAAAAGCTCATGGAGCCTGTCCGCGGTGTGAACAAAAAGGAACAGAGAGAGTATCTGGGTGACCATGACAAAGGAAAGCAGGGTCGAAACCAGATAGGTGCGCCTTTCCAGCCGAAGCTGTAGTTCGCTTCCGCTTTTGAGATCCCAGTGGGCCATTATGTGTGTTCCAAGCCCAGCGGATGCCAGGGCCGTTGCTGCTGCCAGCAAGGAGCCTCCGGTCAGGGCCAAGACAGCCGCATCCAGGATCATTTCACCTCCAACCCCTCCATCTTGCAGCCTCCCACCTCCAGGCTGACCTTTTGGCCCACACCCACAATACCCCCTGAGTTCCTAAACAGGATGAAATATTCCCGCCCCAGCTCAGGCTTCCCTGCCCTCTGTCTGAGTCTTCCAAGCTTGCTTTGGGCCACTGTCAAGACCTTGCCCGTGGGCTCATGCACCAGATGGACCCCCACCGAGGGGTCCAAGAGAAAAGAAGCCCCCTGCGGATCCAGGACCTTGAATCTCAAATCCAGAAATCCTCCCGCTGCCGTAACCCTAATGCTTTGGATCTCAACCCCGCAGCCTCTGGGAAGCATCCCCTGCTCCCTGCTTCCTTCAAGGGCTGCGCACCCCCAAGCCAGTGCCAAGAAGATCATTGAAAAACACCCTAGCTTCCCTGGAATCTTTTGCCTTATCCCCGAGGGCTTTCCCATTGCCACTGCCTCCTTTTGAAAAAGCATACTCTTCAAAGCGGCTTCTGCCCATAAAAAAAGAGGAGGGTACCTTGCCCTCCCCTCTTAAAGCTTGACGCTTCTGATGAGGCTCAGGGAGCCTTGTAAGGCACTGGCTTGGTATCCGAGCCTCCACCCGTGGAGACCACGGTGACCGTACCAGGCTTGCTGGCCACTGGACGGAACTTGCCCAGATAATCGTTCATGGCCGGCCTGTAAACCAAATCCCCGAATCCCACGGCAGTAAGGGTCACACTGCCTGCTGATGCAGTGCTTCGCGCAAATACCTTGAGGGTTCTCCTCAACCTGTTGTATCTGGTCTTGTATATGGTAACCGTCTCCGGCGGACCCACCTGGAGCTGGACAGATGCAGCAGGGCCCCAGCCCGTGGCATCCTGAGCTCTGGCCCAGACAGTGTGCAGCCCATTGGCCAGGCCCGAGACGTCCACCGTGGCCTGTATGAGTTCCTCTGCCGAATCAAAGGCCCCGTCTACCGCATTCATGGGGGTTGCATTGCCGGGCCCCGGATCCGTTGAGCCTATCCAGTACTCGGCCCCCTGGATGGGGGAGCAACCTGTTGCCACATCCGTGGCCAACCCGGACAAATTCACAGTAGAGGCTCCGGCCGTAGGATTGGGGGAGGCCGACAGGCCGGTGATCACCGGTGGTTGGGAATCCACACCAAGCCCACCCACCTGTAGTTTTGCTATGAGACCACCAGGGGTTGGTGCCCCTGCATTGGTCAGATGGACTCTTCCGTCATAAAAGGTTATGGAACCCTCTGCCGAGGGGTTCAGCCAAGCATCCACGGAGCGGCCTGCTGCCAGCTCCACTGAGTACTGCTCTTTGGGGAAGGGGTAGAGGTTTCCGTCCTCGGCTCTCAAGGTCAGGTAAGGCCCCAGAAAAACAGGCACAAAAGTCTGGTAACCTGCATTCAGGAACCTGAGAAGCACATCTTCTCCTGGGAGAATCTCAGTGCAAGCGTTTATTCTTTCCTGAGCTGGATCAGGCCAGGCTTTACCATTTATGAGGAAGTACTTGGCCTTGTAGTCCCGAGTGTTCGATACAGCCTTGCCAGGGCCGAACTGGCCTGAGGCAATGGCACGGTTCATGGCCGGATCCAAGGCGCTGTACACCAGCAGGATCTCTCTGTCAAAGGTGGTGTCCGAATCCGCGTAGGCTTGATCCTCATCAAAGTTTTTCACCACCGCCCCGTACAACCCCATCTGGACCTGTTGAGCAGGGTTGGTACCGCTCTGGTACAGGAAGGCCCCTTCCTTGAAGCTGCCCCAGGTGTAGGTGCCTGTCTGTCCAGGGGCTACCTCATGCACAAAGGAACGAACCCTTGCAGTGTAGTTACCGGCCGGCCTGCTTGGGCTCCAGGTGGTGGTCTCATGGGGCCAGTCGCTCCAGACTGGTCCTGTGTTATTGTCCGGAAGTTTTTGCCCTGGAATCACTAAGGACACAGGGACTCCCAGAAGGTTTGTAAGATTAATGGTAAGCCCTTCACCGGGAGGAACCACCAGCCTGGGACCAGGCACTGTGACAGGTCCATTTCCCAGGGCAAAGCCCCAAACCGGCACCGTTTCCCCGTCAGGAAGGGTCATGGAGCCCACCTTGGCGGTAAGGGAATACTCCACTGCCCCTGCCCCTCCCACCCAGGCCAGAAGGAGGCCCAGGGCCAGGCACGCCCTCCCAAGCAGCATCGAGATGGTCCTGGATCGCATTTCCCAAGCCTCCTTTCTCACTCCGCAGGTAATGGCACATTCCATGGGACCACACCAAGCATGGTGATGAGCCCCCCTGGAAAGATGTTGTTGTTGCTAAGCTCTTTCTCCGTGTGTGAGTGCCACATGTAGAAGAAGCCTCCCCCCACGTTGAGCCCCGAGTGCTCTGGGGGCAGGGAACCTTCTCCCCCCATAAAGGGGCTCCCGCTATAAAACTGCCCGAATACCACGTCATCTCTGGACGGCAGGATCACAGGAAAGTTCACACCATGATCCGCCAGGTACTCGTAGGGTGCCAAATCATCCCCAGGGGCGTGACCATATATGTCCCATCCCATGAGGGCCCCTGTCCATTGAAATATGGCATCCACTGTCTGGCCCGGGTTGACCACCACCGTATAACGCTCAAAGGAAAGGTCCGGGCCGTTTCCTCCCCCGCTGCTAAGAAGCCTTCCGTCTCTGGCAATGACCCTCACGTGGTTTCCGTGAAAATGAAGGGGATGGGGATCTCTTCCCAATGTCACGACTCTCAGAAGCAAGCGCTCCCCGGGATGCATTAGTGCCAGGGCATTGTAAGGTTGTGTGGGCAGCCAGGGCACCTGTGCATTGGCCAGTGTGTCTGGAAAATTCCGGCCATTCAAAAACCAAACTGTTTGGAAAAACTCCGTTGTGTCCACCTTGTCCAGCTTACCCAGCTCCACCAGCCTGTGCACCCTGGGATCCATGTCCGTCATGAGAAGCAAGAACTCTCTGTCATAAGCCGTGTCCTCATGCTCATAGGCGAACTTGGTTCCCACACAGAGGCTTGAGTCTGGCCCCGTGTTATGACCATCGGGCACTGGAGGGCACTCGGAGTTGGGAGAAGGGCCAGAGGGCCTCACTATGATCACTCCCAGAAGCCCCATCTCCACCTGAAGATCCGGCCGGGTGCCGCTGTGGTACACATAGGTTCCCGGGCTTGCAGCGGTGAAGGTATAGGTGACCGTGGTGGTGCCATCAGGCGGGGCCTCCCTGGTCAGGACCCCTTCAACACCCCCCGAACTACTAACTTCATGGCCCGGAAAAACTATGGAAACGTTTCCCGCAGAAGCTGGAAGTGAATTCTTGAGGGTCACGGTGACCGTGTCCCCCTGGTTCAAGATCAGTGTAGGGCCTGGATACTGCATCCGGGCTCCGCTGCCTGGGGCATAGCCCCACATCAGCATGGAATCTCCGTCCCCCAGGGTAATCCTGTCCTGCTTGGCCACAAGCTCGAAGCTGGTGTCCTGGATCCCCAGGATCTTGGCCCAAGCCCCTGGTGCCCACAAGACGGCCCAGGCTGCCACCAGCACCAGAAGCATCCTCATCGGTTTCCTCTCTCCCATCTCTGGCCTCCTTGCATCAGCCTTCCCCATGGTTCAGACCCCTCATCCTGAAGCAGGGCAGATCACGATCTCGGTCATCATGCCGCCCCGCTCCTCTGGGCCGTTTATGAGGTCATCCAGGTTTGTGGTGTAGAAGAAATAGGTGCCGGGACTCACATCCGAGGTATCTATGATCACGTCTGCAGCCTGGCCTCCACCTATGGTCAGGGAGCTGGTTTCATAGAAAAGGTCACGGCTTGCGTTCCTGAGCAGTTTGGCATCCAGCCCCACAATCCTCATGGGAAGACCCAAGGCCCTCACGGTGAACAGATGCGTGGTGCTTATGTTGTGAATCCTCAGAAGTATCCTCTCCCCCTGGTTGGCCTGGATCCTGGAGTCCATTGGCTGGGAAAGGTGATAGTTGTTCTCTGGGCTGGCTCCCAAAGGATTGGGATTGATGGAGTCAGGGTAGCCCCTTCCATTTATGAAGTGGTAGTCGTCGTCGAGTTCCGCGAAGGGCAGATTCTGAATGGCTATGTGCTGCTGGTGGAACCTAGAGTCAAAGCCTGCCAGCTGCAGGGCCTTGCTCACATGGTAACCTGTGGATCCATCCCCGTCGTTGTATGCAAAACCTACGAAAGGCGGATCCCCCGAGTTCTTCAGAGCAGTGTTCTGGTCTTGTCTTGGCAGAACATAGATATGGGCTATCATGCCCATCTGCATGTGTTCCACCACCTCCACGTGGCAATGATAAAAGTAAGTGCCCTCTTTGCCTTGGGTGGAGTAGTAGTAGGGGAAGGTGGCCCCGATTCTCACCGTGGGGGCGCTTTCCGGAAGCCCGTCAAAGATGGATCCCGAGTTAGGTATGCCGTGCCAGTGCACAGAGTGGGTATCGAAAAGATCAGGTCTGTTGATCATTCCCACGTTGGTCAGGTTCAGGTAAAGCTCCTGGCCTTCCCTGAGAACAATGGTGGGCCCAGGAACCTCAGCCACCACCTGCCTCTGGGCAAATACCTGATCGGGTGGAACCGTCTCGGGCACCTCCGAAAAACCGAAGGTATAGAGCACCGTCCCGTCGGCCATGGTGGCAAAACCATCACCTGCGGTGATGTGCTTGCACACTATGTCATTGGCAGGGTTGCCATCTCCGTCCGCATCCACTCCGTCTGTGTCCTCAGGGCACTGAACCATCAGGTTAAGCTGCGCCTGGGCAGGCCAGGCAGCGGCAAAGATCCCCGTGAGGAGAAAAGCCGCTATCCCCAGTGCACTTCTTGGCTTCATGTTCTACCTCCTCGCCTTAAGGGCTCCTCCAAGGGGGGGCCCGAAAAGCCCCCTTTGGTTTGTCTCACGGATTGAATTGATCTGCCCCGGCGTCCAGAGGGGCGCTCCTGGGCCTGGTCTGACCGTCAAAATCGCTTCCTAGCTCTGTAAAATCTGGCGGTACAAAAGCAGCCTGTCCCACGCCATTGGCAGCACTCAGATGGTAATCCCCTGTCTGTTTGAGAGGCCTGAACACCACGCTGACAAAATTTCCTCCTTCTCCGCCGGCCCCTGCTGCAAAGAGCTCGTTGAAGTAAGGAGAGACCAGAGAAGGTGTCCCACCTGTCAGGATGCAGTTTTGGCATGTAAGGGAGCCTGCTGTGCCTATCACCCCCAGATCCGAATATGAGGGATTGGAGGGATCAGGCAAGAGCCCGCCCAGGCCTCCGTTGGCAGAGCCGTCCCAGTAGAAGGAACGGTTCTGGAAAACTATGGAATCATGCATAAGCGGATCCGAAAACCCTGGGGAACCCAGCACGCCTGCCAGGGCTGCGCTGTGAGCCCTGGAGGCCACACCAGCCCCAGGCTGCGGGGTCGTAAGGTTGGGGTTCAGAGGATCCAAGAATGCAGCCCTGTTGGTGGCAGTGCTGTCATTGTGGGCGATGGTGTTATTGATGAGCCTTACCTTTATGGCATCTGCCAGGGACACGCCTCCTCCTGTGAGCTGGGCCACGTTGTTCACTATAATGTTGTTGAATACGTTCACCCAGTACCATGCATCCGGGTTTGCGGGGTTTGCAGCCACATCCTGGCCGTTTACCTGGGCCAGGGCTATCCCTGCCCCGTCATGGCTGGCTGCATTACCCTGGATCAGATTTCCATTGATGGTCACAGAACCAGCTCCAGGGCTCAGTGCATTTCCTGCCACAGGATCCTCTCCTGCCACCAGCACTCCTCCTCCCTGGCCTCCCACGGTGCCCCTTATGGGCTTGTCGCCTGTGCTCACCTCATTGAAGATTATGGTGTTACGCTCTATGCGGCCACCGGGGCTCAAACCCACATGGGCCACTCCTGCTCCTTGCAAGCCGCTGAAATTGCCGCATATGAAGTTCTCCTCCACGGTGTAGTTGCCAGAGCCTGTGAAAAGGGCCAGACCACCGCCGCCATTGACCGAACCGTTTTGGTTGAGGTGGTTGTGGCTGATGATGAGGTTAATGTTGCTGGCATCTGCCAGGTCCCCGGTTCCAGGATCCACTGTGGAGAGCCACCCCACCCTTATGCCTCCGGCGAAATTGCCTGAGTTGGTGGCAATGCGGTTGTTGCTTATCTGGAGGCCGTCTGTGTAGCCGCTCACAAAGATTCCGCCCCCCACCAGGGATTGGGTTATGGTGAAGCCGTCTATGCGCCCACCAGTGAATGAGCCGTCGTTTTTGCCCAGTACCGTGACACCCGCCCCCCTGTCCAGGAGAAAGTCGGTCCTCTGGCCTGGCACTAGACTCACCAGACCAAGACTCACCAGCTCATCCATCTTGGCCAGCCAGGCAGGCTCGTTGTCGGGCATGAACTGCAAGCCGTTTATCACCGTGGAGCCCTCTCCTGAGCCCTGCAGGGCCACAGGCTTCCACATGATCACATTCTCGGTATAAAGCCCTGGAGCAACCAGCACCAGGTCGCCTGGGTTGGCCGCATCCACAGCCCCTTGGATGGTGGCATGATCTCCAGGAACTCTCCGGATGCTCTGGCCAGGCAGGAGCCCCACTGTGAGGGTTAGCCCCACCTGGGAGCTAAGCCCGTTGTCACCCCTTTGGATGAGGAGCTGGTTGGGCCCAGAAGGTGCGCTGGCTGGAATCCTGGCCACAATTCGCTTGGCATTCCAGCGGATTATCTGCAGATCCACCCCTCCCAGAGTCACCTTGCCTCTTCTTGTACCAAAACCGAAATCCCTGATTATGGTGGGCGGGTTTGTGGGCCCTGGCATGAGACTCGGATTGTAATCGGGGTTCTGCACAGTGACCGGCCCCACCGCATCTATCCTGATCCTGGCTCCTGCACCTGCTGCAAAGGCCCCTCCCCTTACCTGTTTTATCCGGGGTGTACCATTGGGCAGCTCACAGTCCAGCCTGTTCACAAAGGCGCCGGTGAAGGCACCTGTGGGGAGAAGAGGGGTGTCCAGATTTGTGGTTACACCCGGCCATGCATCAAAGGTGTAGCAGACCTTCCCATAAGACGGATTCACAAAGGGATCGGGTCTTGCCAGATCATCCCCAGGGTCATTCAGGCAGACCTGGACCATGCTGGGGGAGACCCCAGTGGGGATGGGAGCATTCATGGTGTAGGTGCCGGGCACCACCACATGGTACCCGCCCCACTGGTCCGAGTAGGTCTTGGTGAGAAACCTTCCGGCCCAGTCCCTTATTACAACAGGAATCCAGGCAGGAGAAAGCTTTTCTGCGAAATTGGGGTCATTGGGATTGAAGGTATTGGTCAGGTCATTGGTGATCATGCCGTGGAACTTGGCTGCCCTAGGCACATATGTGAAAAGGAAGAAGTCGGCCGCTGCGTTTCTGCCCGGCACCACATCCACAAGCTTCCTGTTGCAAAGCGGCCTGTCTGTATTGGCAATTTCAGAGCGTACAGCCACTCCAGGAAAAAGGCTCAGCTCAGCTGGGACCCTGCGCAGAGGCCCCACACACGGAGGCAGCAAGGCCTTGGTGGAGGGCTTGTACCTGTCCCCGAAATCCACGTTCTTGTCCTCTTCCTTGGTCAGCTCAAACCCTTTGGGTGCGTCCACCTCCACAACCCATTGGCCTGTTGTCAGCGGTACTGGAGATTCGCCTGCCACCACAGGCACTGGGTTTCCCTCAGAATCCAGCAGGGGATTTCCATTGGAATCCCTGCGAATACCCCCTGGGTAGAACTCTGTGAAAGCATAACCCCCGTCAAAGACCCCTGGCCTCACCTGGTTCCAAGTCCGCAGGAACTCGGCACAAGGATCTATGGCCCCTCCGAAGAGATCCTGAGGCGGGCTGGGATGCACACACCCCTCTGGGATGTTCTTGTCCCAGCTGTCCGTAAGAGTGGTGTTCACGAGGGTCAGGGCTGTGGGCATCCCATCGGGGCCCACAGAGTCCACCCTGTAGAGGTTTACCCTCACATCCGGGATACCCGGCTCCCATGGGTCTCCAACACTTTCTCTGGGATCGTCGAAGGCCCGTGTGGTGTCATAAAAGACTATTCCTGAAATGCCACCGTTTTCATCACCCACATAGTCTCTTTTTCCCCAGTCCATTCTGTGGTTCTGATCAGCATAAACGATTAGGGCCTGGGTGATCACTTCCCCGGCATCTGTGCGGGAAAGATTGTTACCCGTATGCGGATTCACCTGGGCCTGGGGCTGAGGATTGCGCACGTTTTCCGATGGCATGTCCCACCCGGAATCCGCCGGAATCTCCCCTCCATCGTCCACAACCACCGTGAGACCAGTGGCCTTGTATCTTAGAAAATCCACCTCTGCCACGATCCATCGGAACCAGGGGAAGATCTCCTTGAGTTCATAGCTGCCGTCTAAGCCTGTTGTGCTAGACTGGTAGATTCTTCCGTCCCTGAATCGCAGGTTTACTAGCTGATCCAAGACACCCTCTTCACCAGGATCCGGGAACCCATCCTCGTCTTCATCGTGAAAGATTTTTCCCTGGAGCCTTCCGAACCAGGCATTTACAAGCACATCCCCCATGTCCACAAGACCCCCGCTATCAGGCACTATCACGGTCTGGAAGCCGAAGATCTGGTCTATGGGAGTGTCCCATACCACCAGTTGGTAGGTTCCTGGAGGCACGTTGGCTATGGAAAACTCTCCTGTTTCAGGGTTGGCAGGGGCTGCATAAACACCTCTTCCTGCCAGGCCGCCCTCGAGGATATTCAGTCCCACCCAGGCCTCTGGCACAGGCGGACCTACGTTCAGATTGGCCGCAGGAGGCCTGGATTGATGCACGTTTCTTATGCTACCTGTGACCGTGCCCGTGGTTCCCCCTGGATTGGGGATGGATGCCAGCTCATCAAAGGGCTGGTGCACAAAACCTATGAAGATGTGCCAGAAGGCCTGGCCGAACTCCACCAGGGCAGGAGGCTCGTCTGAACGCACCCAGGCGTCCACCCCGGGAGTACCCTCAATGGTGGAGGTCTGAGTCCACACATTGGGGTCCGGAAAATCCAAAGGGCTTCCCTCCACCATCACGGTGGTGGGCCTCGGAACCGCACGGATGCCGTATTTGCCGGGAGCCAGGAACTTGATCACAGCTTCCCCGTTGGAGTCTGAATATATGCCGTTTCCCACCTCATCCACCATGGGATTCCCATCTGCATCCAGCAGGTACTCCCCTGTAACAGGATCCCTTTGGTATGTTGTGCCCAGGGGATTGCCAAAGGCATCGAAGTAGACCTGCCCCAGCTGGTCGAATACCAAAATATGAAATCCGGGGATACCAGCCTCCTGCGCATCAGGGGCATTGTTGATGGGCCTGATGTCATGGAAGACCTTCACCGTTATCTGTGCCGTGGGCAGGGGATGCTTTTGAACGGTCAGGGTCACCTTGTTGGTCCCTGGCACTCTCACAGCGGTGCCTGCCATGGAATAGCCTCCATCTGGCAGCACAGACACGAAGTATCTCTTGCCCCTAGGCACACTGATGGAGGCTGAGCTTCCGCCTGTATGGCCGGCTTTGACCACCGGAGAATGGCTCCTGTAAACACTCAGCCGGACCGTCTCCTGCGGAGGCTGGTACACGCCCGGGCTTATGTCCCGGCTTGTGTCCTCTTCCACCAGCCAGCGGAAACCCTTGACTGGATTGCCATCCTGATCCACCACCTTGACTTTGAAGGCCAAAGCCTGGGATGCAGCTAAGCTGCCCCCCAGAATCACCATGATCATGAGGAGCCTGCGAAGGATTCGCATAGGGCTTGGACCTGCTGGCTGGCGCATCTCTCACACCTCCTGGGCGTCTGGAGCCCGCGCTGTGCTTCAAATGCGGGCTGCTCTGAGATTACATGCTGACCACTCATCTGGGAGGGTCAGAGAACGGGTCTTCATTCCACAAGAAAATTTCGAGTAGAAAGCCAAAGAGGTCCTGGAAGTGGGGTGTAACTGCCCCTCCCCAAGGCGGTTTGACCTGGCAAGTGAAGCGCAGAGACTCTTAGATGGAATCAAAATGGCTCGTCCCCCAATGCTCCGACATGATTTTGAATTAAAACCCCCCCAACAAAGTGTTACAATGGGGAAAAATCTGTATTTTCTCCCTACAGTGTGGTAGGGAAAGACCTAGGGGTCATGGTGTGTGCTTTTCTTCCCAGTTGGAACACAGGTACTTCACAAGTTTCTCTATCTCGGACAGATCTGTCTTGTCTTTGCACATAAAAGAGCTAGCCCCCGACTTCTCGGCTGCTTCCCTGTACTCCGGAAGATCGTGGGGACCCACCATGACCACAGAGCAGCAGGGCCACATGGATTTGATTCTTCTGGAGAGATCCAGGCCGCTTCCCTCGGAAAACTGAATATCCACAAATGCCAAATCCACCTCCTGGGCCTCAAGCATCTGCGTGGCCTGATGGGGGCTCCAGGCTTCCTGAATCTGCATGCCTGGGAACCTGGCACAAAGCACTGCCTTGAAGTTCTTTCTGAAAACCTGATTCTCTTCCACCAACAAGACTCTCAAACCCACATCCAGATAAGGGGAAGCTTCTCCCTGGGCATGAATACCGTTTTTTCTGAGTGCCACTTTGAGGCCAAAAAAGCTTGATGTGAATGGGGTGGATAATGTATATTTGGGTGCGCTCCTAGGTATTCGGGTACCCAAGAAGCAGCCTTTCTGGCTGGGGATGGGTAAAGTGACATTCGGCAAGAGAGAGGGGCTTGGTGGAGTCAAAGAAGGCTTCGGTGCTCATTGCAGAGGACCACACCATCTTGAGAGATGGGCTAAGGGCCCTTTTGTGTGCCTCTGAGGAATTTCAGGTGGTGGGAGAAGCCTCGGACGGCGCTCAGGCCATAAGAACGGCCGTTTCCTTGCAACCCCGACTGGTGCTTCTCGACATTTCCATGCCAGGGATGAACGGCCTCGAGGCCCTCAAGGAGATCAAAAGACAGTGTCCTGGAACCAAAGTAGTAGTTTTGACTGTGCACAGCGCCGAGGAATATGTGTTGGCTGCTCTCAAGGCCGGGGCCGATGGATATATTTTGAAGGATGCCAGTTCCACGGAACTGCTTTTGGCCCTCAAGAACATAATGGCCGGCAAACCCTATCTGAGCCCCGGCATAGCTGAGAAGGTCATAGGCGGGTATCTGGACGGAAGAAAAACGCTAAAGCCCCTGAGCGCCTGGGAGACCCTGACCGACAGGGAAAGACAGGTCCTGAAACTCATCGCAGAGGGTAAAACCAACAAGGAGATTGCCGACTACCTTTACATCAGCCCCAAGACCGTGGAGAAGCACAGGGCCAATCTCATGAGAAAATTGGATCTTCACAATGCCTCTGCTGTGACCGCCTTTGCCATAGAAAAGGGCCTGGTGGAAAAACTCTGAGTTGCCAAGAAAAGCTCTCTGCTCTTGTCAACATGCCTCTATACTCACTTTTTTGCCCAGAGGCCACCTGCCCTCCACCTGGGTGCCTTTTCCTGGCTCTGATTTGATTGAGAAGCTCCCCCCCCCGGAAAGCTCCACCCTTTCCCTCATGCCCAGGATACCCATGCGCCCATGGTGGACACAGGCCTGCCCCATTGTGAGATCCATGTCCATCCCTTTTCCATTGTCTTCCACTCTGAAGCAAAGCTCCGAATCGCTTCCCCACAGGCTCACCTTCACCCGGTCGGCTCCGCTGTGTCTGGCCACGTTGTTCAAGGCCTCCTGAAGTACCCTAAAGATGACTATTTTCAAGGGACCGGGCACTTGATCCTCCTCCATCTCCAGTCTCTTTTCTATGCGGACTCCCCCATATACTTTTTCGAATTCCCTGCAGAACCATCCAATGGTGGCCACAAGCCCCAGATCGTCCAGAACCGCAGGCCTTAAATCCATCTGAATCCTCCTCACCTCTTCTATGGCCCCCTGCACCATGGCCACCACATCTTGAAGAATCGAAGAAGATTCATCCTCTCTGCCTGCCGGAAGTTCCAGCAGGGCCCTTTCTGTGGAGAACTTCACTGCGGCCAGGATCTGACCTATGCTGTCATGGATTTCCTGGGCCACCTGTTTCCTTTCATTTTCCTGGGCTGCCAGCACGGCCCCGGAGAGGTTCTTGAGCTCCTCTTGGGATCTCTTGAGCTTCTCCTCCACCTTCATTCTCCACTCGATCTCCTCCCGCAAGGCCTGGTTAGCCTGGGCCAGCTGGGCGGTCCTCTCCAGAACCTTTTCCTCCAGCTCCTCCTGGGCCCGCATGATGGCTGCCTCAGCCCTTTTTCTTTCCGTCACATCCCTGATGATGCCTGTAAAGAAGACCTCTCCTTGGGCTCTCCAGGAAGACAAAGAGAGCTCCACCGGAAACTCGCTTCCGTCCTGGCGCCTGGCAGTAAGCTCCACATGCTTTGGGAAAGACAAAGCCTGACCAAGGGAAACGGCCCTCAGCATGCCCTGGCGGTGGAGGTCCCGGAATCTCTCTGGAATTATGGTCTCCAGGCTCTGTCCCGTGATCTGGCTTCGGCTGTAACCAAACATCTTTTCGGCCGCCGGGTTCCACAATAGGATTAGGCCCCGACTATCCACAGAGACTATGGCGTCCTGGGCTCTTTCCACCAAGGATCGGAGTCTTTCTTCGCTATGTTTCAAGGCCTCAAGGTTGCGGCTATTTTGAATGGCTATGGCCATCAATTCCCCGAAGGCCGCGGCCAAGGCCGCATCCTGCTCTGTGAAGCCCCCTGGCTTGTTGGCCAGACCCAAGAGCCCCACTACCTTACCCTCTATCAGGAGGGGGGCAAAAAGAATGCTTTTGAGCTCCTGATGCCCCTCAGGGAGCAGATGGGGGAAAGGAGTCCTTGTGAAATCGTTTTCTATGAGGGGAGCCCTGGAAAGCACTGCTTGGGCTCTCAAGCCCCTAAGGGGCATGGGAGTCTCGGGAGGCACGTTGCAGCTTTCTCCCCCTGCATCCAGAAAAAGCACTTCCATCATGCCCTGTTCCCTGGAAAAAAGAGACACGTACCCGGCCTTGGCCCCCACAGTCAGTTTGCAGGAGTCGTAAAGCGCCCTGATGGTGGGGGTTGACTCGCCACCCTCCAGAACCCTCCTGGCTCCTTCCAGAAGGGCCGTCACCTCCCTCTCTCTTTGCCTGGCCTTGGAAAGAGCCCTCTCCAGTTTCAGCTCTGCCTGCCTTGTCTCTCTAAGTGCCTTTCTTAGAGCTTGCTCGGCCCTTCTCTGATCAGTTACATCTCTGGCCACTGTCAAAGCATAGAGCTCCCCCTTCAACTCCAGGACCTCTGCAGAAAGCTGTGCTATGCGAATCTCCCCGGATCGAAGCTGAAATCTGCATTCTCTTTCTCTGGCTGAGCCCTGGCGGGCAAGGGCCCCCATGAAGGCCATTCTCTCCCTGGGCTCCAGCCACAGATTCAGCTCTTCGCCGGTGCGGCCCAGGGCCTCTTGCCTGGAGTAACCACTGAGTTCCAGAAAGCTTTGATTGACTTCCCGGATGTGGCCGTCTGCCAGAGAGAAGATCACCATGGCCTCGGGATTGGCCCCGAAGGCAGTAGAAAAAAGGGCTTCGGAGGCCCTCAAGGCCTCTTCCCTGAGGGCCAGTTCCCGCAAGAGGATATCCTGGGGTCGCTCGATGCCTGTCTTGACCAGGGCCTGGAAGAGCCATGCAAAGAGGCCTATGGAGAAAAGATGCCCTATGAGATTCATCAGGCCGTAAACATCCGTATAGAGGGTGAAGCTCATTTCAGAGGCCACCCCCATCCCTAGGGCCCAGATCAGGCTCTTGAGCACTCCTGTTTCAAAACGTTCCCGGCCTCTCCAGATGAGAAACACGGAAATGCCCAGAAGCGCACATATTGCATATTCGGCCCAAATCTTAAAAGGAGTCAGCCCCCTGCCCTCTATGAAGCACGCCGGGAAAACAGGCACAAGCAAGATGGATGCCCCAAGAGCCAAAGCCCCAAGAGAGCTCGCGCAAAGCACAAGCCCCGGTGAGGGCCTTTTTTTCAAGAAAAGGCCCCCCAGGGCCAAGGAGCATGCAAGAAGCATTCGAGAGGCTATCCAAAGCTGAGTGGGCGGGTCTGCATTTAGGCCCTGGAAGACCCCCATGCCCTTGTAAGCCAGAGCATGGAGAAGCGTAAGGCCGGCCACAGGCAGCAGCGTAATACCCCATATCAGGAAAAACCCGTTTTGTATCTTGGCCCTGGCAATCCAGACCACCACAAAACCGCAAACCGCGATCACAACCGTAGAAAGCTCTACCAGGATGTGAAAAAGAAGGTAATTCTTCTGGGCCAAGGCCAACAGAGATCCCATGACCACCAGCAAGAGCACCAGGGGACTAAGAGGGGATCGAAGCATTTTTTTCCCTGCAGAAGGCAACCAAGCTATTGTTCTCTTAGAAAAAGGCCTGGCCCGGATCATTCCCCAGGATGGGTGAGGTTGTGGCTAAGCCCCCCCAACGCCGGTACATTTTACCCAATCTGAGCCCCAAAGCGCTAAAGCACCCCATTGGGAAACCCAGGCTGCATGGAAGCATGAGTCAATTTGTCACAGGATATTCCTAAAATTGGCCACCATTTTTCACTGATCATGAATTGCGGGCCAGGGGACAGAAAAAAAGATGCTTGGCGGAGGAGGTAGGATTCGAACCCACGGCCCCCCTCATCGGAGGACAACGGTTTTCAAGACCGCCGCCTTAGACCGCTCGGCCACTCCTCCGCTTGCAAGCCCCAAGATCCTCATTTGAGACACATCCCCCGGGTTGCCCCCAACTCATTGCCTGGATTCGGGTCCTATTACCTCCATGCCTCCCATGTAACCACGAAGCGCTTCTGGCACCTCCACGGTGCGGTCGGGCCTCTGATAGTTCTCCAGGATGGCCACCAGGGTTCTTCCCACTGCCAGGCCCGAGCCGTTGAGGGTGTGCACGAACTCTGTTCCCTTTCTGCCCTTGGGCCTATATCTGATACCGGCTCTTCTGGCCTGAAAGTCCGTGAAATTGCTGCAGGAGGAGATCTCCTTATAGACCCCCTGGCCTGCAAGCCATACCTCTATATCGTATGTCTTGGCCGAGGCGAAACCCAGATCCCCTGTGCACAGGCTCACTACCCTGTAGGGAAGCCTGAGGCGTCTGAGCACCTCCTCGGCATCCGCCACCAGTCCCTCCAGCTCCTGCCAAGATTGCTCAGGAGCCGTTATCTTCACCAACTCCACCTTGTCGAATTGATGTTGTCGGATCAAACCCCTCACATCCTTACCATAAGAGCCGGCCTCGCTTCTGAAGCATGGGGTGTAAGCAGTGTAGCGAAGCGGCAATTGGCTCTCATCCAGGATCTCCTCCCTGTGGATATTGGTGACAGGTACCTCTGCGGTGGGGATCAGATAAAGATCCCAGCCTTGCACCCTGAACAGATCCTCCTCGAACTTGGGCAGTTGACCTGTTCCCTTCAAACATTCCCTGTTGGCCAGAAAAGGAGGCAGTACCTCCTTGTACCCGTGCTCCGAGGTGTGCAGATCCAGCATGAACTGGATCAGGGCCCTCTCCAGCCTTGCTCCGGCTCCCCAAAGCAGGGTGAACCTAGTGCGCGCCAGCTTGGCCCCCCTTTGGAAGTCCAGTATTCCCAGCTCCTCTCCCAGTTCCCAGTGGGGCTTGGGGTCAAAATCGAACTCAGGAAGTTCCCCCCACTGCCTGATCTCCAGGTTGTCTTTCTCGTCCCTGCCCAAAGGGACGCTCTCGTGAGGCAGGTTGGGGATCTCCAGGAGGCGGGCCTGAAGTTGCCCTTGGATCTCCTGCCTCTCTTTTTCCGCCTGGTCCATCTGCTGGCCCAGGAGACGGACTTGCTCCTTAAGGGAAGACACATCCTTGCCCTGGCGCATGAGTTTTCCGATCTCCTGGGAGAGGCTCTTGCGCTTGTGCTGCGCCTCCTCCCAAAAGCGGTTGAGTTCCCTGAGCCTCCCGTCCAGCTCCAAGACCCCATCCAGGTCCAGCTGGGCGCCCCTTTCCTTCAGGGCCCTTCTTACCAAATGGGGCTCTTGTCTCAATAGGCGAGGATCCAGCATTGCCTTTCTCCGGTGATTCCAGACAGATGGTTATGGTAGCCCGAGCACTCCAGCAAGGTCAAGGAACCAGGTTCCTTATGGGCATCTTTTGATGCCCGGGTCTGATTCCCTGATCTTCATTTTGCAAAGCGCGGCTCCCTCTTGTTCATGAAGGCCTCGATGCCTTCCTGGAAATCCGGAGTCAGGGAGGCTTCGACTATGGCCCTTCGTTCCTCTTCCAATTGCCCTTCGAGGCAAAGCTCCCAGCTTGTGCGCAAGAGCCCCTTGAGGAGCCTGTACGCCACCTTCGGGCCTCGAGCCAGTTCCAAGGCCAAGTCCATGGCCTGCTCTGCCAGAGCTTCTGGGCTTACCACCCTGGAGACAAGTCCCCACTGAAGTGCTTCCTGGGCACTCAAGACCCTGTTCAAAAACATGAGCTCCGCGGCCCTGGCCTGGCCCAGGAGCCTGGGGAGAAAATATGAAGAGCCTCCGTCCGGCACAAGCCCTATCCTTGTGTAAGCCTGGGTGAAACGGGCAGATTCTGAAGCCAATCTTATGTCGCAGGCCATGGCCAGACTGAATCCAGCCCCTGCTGCCACGCCGTTTATGGCTGCCACCAGGGGTTTGGACATGCGTCTCATCTCCACCACCGTGGCATGAAGGTGTCTTGTCAATCTTTGAAAGAGAACCGAGACTGGCTCTTTTGGGGACTCCATCCAGTGGTGCATCTCCTTGATGTCCCCCCCGGAGCAAAATGCCTTGCCCTCTCCTGTGAGGATCAGCACTTTCACCCCTGGATCCCTCCCGCAGGTCTCCATGGCCTGCTCCAGCTCTGCTGCCAACTCCAGATCATAGGAATTGAAGCTCTCTGGCCGGTTGAGGACAATGCGGGCCACCCCCTGTTCTTGCTCCACTAGCAGCTTGCTGTATGCCATTTACCTGCCTCCTTGCTGAGTTTGTCACCCCTCCTCTCTCAGATCCAAAGCCTGTCCCTGGGTAATATGCATGAGTTCCCGGGGATTCAACCTGAAAATGGACCTTGGGGTGCCTGCCGCAGCGTAGATCTCGCGGTGACACAGCAAATCTTGATCGATGAGAGTCCTGAGGGACTTAAGATGCCCCAGGGGAGGAACTCCCCCTATGGCAAAGCCTGTAGCCTTTCTGACTCCTTCTGCATCCGCCCTTCTGATCTCCTGGCCTAGATGAACCCTTAGTTTCTCCACGCTTACCCTGTTGGCCCCCGAGGCAATCACCACAATAGCCTCTTCCCCGCAAAGGAAGACCAGGGACTTGGCTATCTGGGCCACGCTCACCCCAAGGGCCGAGGCAGCCTCCTGCGCAGTTCGTGTGCTGGAGGAAAGCTCCACCACCCTGTGCTCCATCCCGAAGGCCGAGAGGGCCTGCCTTACCCTTTCCAAGGACGAATCCCCTGTTGTTTCTTTCCGGCTCACCCCATTTCTCCCTGTATCTTCTTTTGTCGTATTTCCTCCAAGATGCCCAGGATTCGCCCCATGGATAGCCTTATTCCATCAAGGGGTACTTCCAAGGTTGCGGCTCCCTCATATCCAATTCCCACCAGTCTCTCCAGGATACTTCTGAAGTCTATTTTCCCCTCTCCCACAGGCAGATGGAGATCATCCCCCACGAGGTCCCCTCCCAGGTTGTCGTGAAGATGAACATGCAAGACCCTCTTGGGGAAAAGCTCCAGGAGTTCCAGGGCTCTGTTTCTCTTGCACATGAGTTCTCCGTGCCCCACATCCAAAGTCAACCCCAGCCCTGGGCTTTCGTCCATGGCGCACTTGAGATCCTGGCTGTCCTCGCTTAAGTTTTCCAAGGAGACCCTGATACCTCGGCTTTCTCCTTCCTTGACCATCCTGGCCAGGATCCTGGCCTTTTTTCTGACCACCTCTTCTGGTATGAATCTTCGGTCCATCCAGAAATGGATGGTGAGGAGTCTTGCCCCAATTTCCAGGCAGTTGTCCATGAGTCTAAGGATCAGGTCCAGAAATGCTCCTCCCAGCTTATGTAGGTCCTTGGGATCACCTTCGTTGGGAGCATGCACCAGGTAACTAAGGCCCCATTGTTGAGCCATATCCTTGAGTTCTCCAGGCTTAGACATGGCCTCCTGCCCGTGGAGAAGATTTATCTCCACTGTCTTAAGGCCCGCCCTTGCCACGGCCTCCAATTCTTTGAAATTGTGGGCCCGGCCTGCCAGGATCAGCCCCTCCCTGCACTCCATTGTTGCCTCCGTAAGAGTCTGTCCCAAGACTTGGGAAGAAACTCCCCTTGGCCGGGAATCATCACTCTCAAGAATTTGGTTCTAGACCCTCTACAAGAAAGATCTGCCCTGCCGTGGCCATGTTTGGCCTGTCAGCTTTCTTGCCCCTCAGGCTTAGCTATCACACGCCAAGCCCCAGGGCTTGTCAAGCCCGGAGCTTTGAGCCATGATGGGGCTGATCACCCAGAACGAGTTTGAAGGCGGCCTGGGAAGGAGTCCCCCGCCCGATACAGGAAAATCCAGGAGGGCGCCATGCTCCTTAGCATCAACCCCAAGAACCCAGAAAAGCGAAAAATCAGGCAGGTGGCCCAGGAACTCCTGAAGGGAGCAGTCATAGCTTATCCCACGGACACTGTGTATGGAGTAGGCTGCAGCATCCTGAACAAGGCGGCCATAGAACGGGTGTACGAACTCAAGGGAAAGGGTCGCAACAGGCTTCTTAGCATCATCTGCTCTGACCTCAAAGACATAAGCCACTACGCTCAGGTGTCCAACTATGCCTACAAGACCATGAAGAGACTGCTTCCTGGCCCCTACACATTCATTCTGCAGGCCACACGACTGGTGCCCAAGGTGATGCTCACCAAACGCAAGACCATAGGGATCCGCATACCTGACAATCCCATATGCCTGGCCTTGGTGAAGGAACTGGGTCATCCCATAATCACGGCCAGTGTGGCCAAGACAGACCAGGAGCTTTACTCTGATCCCCTGGAGATCCACGAGCGCCTCAAAGGCAAGGTGGAGCTGGTCCTGGACGGGGGCACCATAGTTGCTGAGCACTCCACTGTGGTGGACTTAACCGGTGATGTGCCGGAGATAGTTCGTTTGGGCAAAGGAGATGTGTCATACTTCACCATGGAAAAGGAGCAGGCTTCAGGGGAGTGAGGGTCCTGAGGCTGGCTCCCTGTTCATGGGTCCCTGGAGGACCAAGGAGGTGAGACATGCTCTTCATGAACATCTGCACTTGGCCCATTGAGAACCAACGCAAGGTGGAGGAAAAATGGCGTAAGTGGAAGTGGCCCCCAGGCGTGGAAGTGCTCTTCGAGTTCACGGACCTGCAGGGAGGCCGATCCTTCAACGTGATCAAGACCGACATGAAAGGACTCATTGCCACGCGCTCTGACTGGATTGACCTGGTTAAGTTCGAGACCTTCCCCATTTACCCCATCGGAGTCTCCAAGCACCTGGCCAGGAAGTACTATGGGTGATCTTTCCAAGCGAATGCCTTGCCATCCAGGACCTTCGCCCACAGGAGGTCCTGGACTCAAAAAAACCACCTTGGCTCTTGTAGCCGGGGCAGGGTATTTCGGGGCCAGGGCCTGCAGGGTGCTCCAGGCCAGCCGCCCTCACTGGAGGTTGCTGGTTGTGGACCTGGAACTCACCAGGCTTGGTCCCCTTGCCAGCGGGAACACAGAGGTGCGACAGGCAGACGCCTTGGAACTATTGGAGGAGATCATGGACAGGGGATCTGCCAAGTGGATAGTTCCAGCAGTTCCCTTCCACCTGGCCCACGCCTGGATAATGAGGACTCTCTCCAGGCACCGTGCTGTCAAGAAAGCGGAACTTCCTCAAGGACTTCCAGTGCCCAACCCGCTTATGGGCCCCACCGGGGATCTTTATACCAGCTATGCCACCTTCCGCTGCCCAGAACACTGCACAGAGCCCAAGCAGACCTGTAGTGTCACAGGGCTTCCAAGGCCCGCCCCCCTCTATGATGTGATTTGCTCCCTGAAGGTTCCAGGCTATGAGGTAGCAGGCTTGAGGAGTAGACAGTTGGGCCCAGGTGTAGGCGGAATCTTGGCTAAGGATATGCTTTCCCTGAGAGGGAAAGTCATGGAAAAACCTGGCCGCTGGATACTCTATACAGCCTGCCGTTGCCATGGGGTATTAAGTGGACTCGAGGTGATGGCTTAGATATGCACCTTACGGGCACGCAAAGAGTGCCCCTCCAAAGAACCCATCAAACCCAACAAACCATCTTCAATTTTGTTTTGGGGGCGGACACCCCCGCCCCTTTGCTCTTCTCAACTGAAAGGCCTTTTTCAGGCTCAGGTTTCGGTCTCCAGTTTGACATTGCCCCGATAAATGAGCTTGGGGGCTACCATCACCGCCCCAGCCAGGCCGAAGAGCACCAAGGAGATAGGACTTTGGATCAGAGGCATCAAACTTCCCCCCGAGATCATCAGGGTCTGTCTTAGAGCCTGCTCCAACAGATCCCCCAGCACCAGCCCCAAGATCACAGGGGCCAGGGGATAGTCCAGCTTGCGCATGAAATAGCCCACCACACCAAGGATGGTTGCCAGAAAAAGATCCAGAGGGGCATTGTTCACGCTGTAAACCCCCACGAAAGAGACTGCCAGGACCATGGGAAAGAGCCAACGAGGAGGTGTATCCAGTATCCTGACCCAAAGGCCCACCAGTGGAAGGTTCAAAATGAGAAGCATGAGGTTACCCACATACATGCTTCCGATTAGCCCCCAGGCCACATCAGGGTGTTTCTGGAAGAGGAAGGGGCTTGGCCTCACCCCGACCATGAGAAGCGCTCCATAGAGCACGGCCGTGACCGCCGAGGCCGGAAGCCCCAGGGTGAGAAGTGGAATGAGGGCCCCGCAGGCTGCGGAGTTGTTGGCAGATTCAGGGGCTGCCACGCCCCGGATCTCCCCTTTTCCGAAGTTCTCCGGGTTTCTGGAAAAGCGCTTCTCCACGGTGTAGGATAAGAAAGATGCTGTCACATGGGCTGCACCTGGCAGCACCCCTATGAAAAAACCCACAAAAGTGCCCCTCAGGATTGCTCCAAGGCTTTGAAGGAGGTCCTTGAGGGAAAGCCATATCCTGGAGAGCTCGGCCCTGTGATACTGGCCTGTCCTGAGTTCCTGGGCGCAGCTCAGGATCTCTGAGACAGCAAAGAGCCCTATGGCCACCACCACCACATCGAAGCCCTCCATGAGCTTGGGGATCCCGAAGGTGAAACGTATGAGCCCGGTGGGCAGGTCCGTGCCTACTGTTGCCAGCATGAGCCCCAGGATGGTGGAGATGAGCCCCTTGCGCAGGGATCTTCCTGAAAGGCTTGTGACCATGGAGAGCCCAAATACCATCAGGGCAAATGTCTCAGCAGGCCCAAATTTCAGCGCAGCCCTGGCCAGTGGAGGACCTATGAGCATAAGCAGTCCCACCCCTATAGTGCCGGCCACAAAGGAGCCGATGGCCGCAATGGACAGAGCCGGACCCGCAAGTCCCTTTCTGGCCATCTGGTATCCATCCAGGGTCGTGACCACAGAGGCCGCCTCGCCCGGAACGTTGAGCAGTATGGAGGTGGTTGAGCCCCCGTACATGGCCCCATAGTAGATGCCTGCCAAAAGGATGATGGCCGATGCCGGCTCCTTGCCGTAAGTGAGCGGGATAAGGAGGGCCATTCCCCCAGCGGGCCCTATGCCAGGAAGCACCCCGATGAGGGTGCCCACCAGGCACCCGATGAAGGCATAAAGCAGATTCAGGGGCGAAAGAGCGATCTGCAGCCCATAGAGGAGGTGGCCCAGTGTCTCTCCGCTCATGGAATCACTCCCAGGGTTTGAGCAAAAGGCCCAGGGGAAGGGGGATGTCCAGAACCTTGGTAAAAAGAAGAAAAACCCCCAGGCTGAAGCCCACGGAAAGAAGGCCTCCAACCCACCAGGATCTCTCCCCCAACAATCTGGAGGCTGCCCCCAAAAAAAGAAATGTGGCAAGCGGGTAGCCCAGTCTCGGGATGGCGTACCCGTATGCACCTAGAAGCAGAACCAGTCCTGCAGTGTGCAGGGAAATGCCCATGGCCCCACCCCCCGCTGCTGCAGGCCACACCAGCAGGGAAGCCCCAAGGAGGGCCATGAGTCCCCCCAGAAGAACAGGAAAAGCCCTGGGGCCCAGCGGATCTCCTATGGAGATCTCAGGAATGGCCAAGCTGCCCCAGAGGTATCCTGCTCCCAGCACCAGGACCAGGGCAGCTGCGGCTCTCTCTGCCCTGATCATTTTTGAACAAGCCCCAGTTCCATGGCCAAGGCCTCGTAACTGGCAAGCTCCTCGTCCAGGAACTTCTTGAGCTTGTCTCCGGTCAGGAAGAAATCCACCCAGGCTTGTTTCTCAAGCACTTCCTTCCATTGCTTGCTCTGGACCATCTTCCCCAGGGTTTCCTCCCAGTAGCGAAGCACATCTGGCTTGAGCTCTGGTGGCGCGTAAAAACCCCTCCAGTTGGGCGACACAACATTCAGACCCAGGTCCTTGGCCAGAGGGACCTTCTGGAAGATTCCCCCCAACTTCCTGTCAGCCAGAAGGGCCAGGGAACGGATGGTGCCCGACTCCTCGTGCCCGGCTATCTCTCCCGCCTCTCCTACAAAGGCCGTGGTGTGGCCCCCAAGAATTGCTCCAAGGGCGTCAGCCCCACCACCAAAGGCCACATATCTGACCTTGTCCACGGGGATCCCGGCCGCCTTGGCCAGCATGGCTACTCTCATGTGATCCAGTCCCCCTGGAGGGGAGCTTCCAGCAAAGGTCAGCACTCCCGGCTGTTTTTTCCAATCATCCAGAAGCTCCTGGAAGGACCCGTACTTGGAGTCCTTGCGGACCGCTATGACACCATAATCCACAAACAGGGCTGCAACCGGGGTCACGTCCTTGTAAGTGAAGGGGTTTTTCTTTATGGCCATCTGAGTGGTCAGCACTGCGGAGAAGGCTATGAGCACATGCTGGTCAGAACGACGGTTGCGCACGATGTCGGTCATGGCCACAACCCCGAAACCTCCGGGTTTGTTCACAACGGTGATGGGCTGAGTCACAAGGCCTGCTTCCTTAAGCACCTTGGCAGACATGCGGCAGGTAAGGTCCCAGCCTCCCCCTGGGTTGGCCGGAGCTATGAACTCCACGGGTTTCTCGGGATAGGCCCCCCAAGCAGGCATCCCACAAAAAAGAATTGACAAGCAAGTGCATATCCCCACCCAAAGCCACGCTTTGCTTTTAGACATTTTTCGGCCCTCCTCTCATGTCAGTTTTTGAAGCTGGGATTCTATCAGCCGCAGGATATGACTCCTTTGGCCAGGAGTCCCTCTATTTCCTCTTGGGTGAAACCCGCTTCCCTCAAGACCTCCACAGAGTGCTCTCCCACCCCAGGAGGCTCCCTTCTGAGGCCGAAATCATAATCATCTATGCGAAGGGGCAACTTGGGAAGCCTGGCTTTCTTGCCAGAAGGCAGCACTGTCTCCACCAGGCCGTCACCTTGCAACAATTGCGGGTCATCCAGGAGCTGATCCGGCCTCCGGATGGGGGCGTAGGGGATGGAGGCCTTCTCGCTTCTCTCCACTATCTCGGATGTATCAAGTCTGGAGATCTCATGCTTTAGCCTGGGGATCAACCAGCTTCTCTCCCTGACCCTGTCGTTGTTGGTGCAAAGCCTCTGGTCAGCGGCCAGGTCCTCGAGGCCGAATACCTCGCAGAAACGCTGCCACTGCTGGTCGCTGGTTATTCCCAGGAATATCAACTCCCCTTCCCTGGTTGTAAACAGGTCATAGATACCCCAAGGCATCTGCCCCTCGGGCATGGGAGGGGGAGGCTCCCCCGTGATGGCGGCCATGGCCATGTGCTGGCCCACCAGGAAGGCCGTGGCCTCGAAAAGGGTGGCCCTCACGAGCTGTCCTTTTCCTGTGCGGGTGCGTTGGTAAAGGGCAGTTATTATGCCCATGGCCCCGAACATGCCTCCCACTATGTCTATGACCGAGGTGCCGGCCCTAAGAGGTCTGCCCTTGGGCCCTGTCATGTAAGCCAGGCCTCCCATCATTTGCACCAAGTTGTCCAGACTAGGCCTTTTTTCATAGGGCCCTGGCATGAAGCCTTTCAAGGTGCAGTAAATCAAGCTGGGGTTAAGCTCTGCGCATTTCTGGTAAGGAAATCCTAGGCGCTCCATTGTACCTGGGCCGAAATTCTCAAGAAGCACATCAGCCTTTTGAATGAGCCTTCTTAGGACCTCTTTGCCTTCTTCCTGTTTGAGGTCCAGCGCCAGGCTTCTCTTGTTCCTGTTGAAATAGTGGAAGAACCCAACACCAAAGCCTTTGAGCCGGCGGGTATCATCCCCCTCTGGAGCTCTTTCCACCTTGATCACATCGGCCCCCATATCGGCCAAAATGAGCCCGCAGGTGGGCCCCAAAATGGCATGCCCCAGATCCAAGACCTTGATGTTGCGCAATGGAAGATCGCTTTCCACCTCCTGTCACCTCCTTTCTCGCTGCTTAAGTGCTGACTCCTGGTTCAGGAATGGCACTTGATCCCGCAGAGTTTTTCTGCCAGCTTAGGATCCCTTGGTCCGCTTTTCATCACCTGCCCGGGCAGAACCTTTCCCAAGATCCCCTCCAGGAGCTGGGCTGCCCGGATCAGCTCTACCAGATCCAGGCCTGTTTCCACACCCATGTCCTCCAGCATGAATACCACGTCTTCGGTGGCTAGATTACCCGCTGCCTGAGGCACGTTGGGACAGCCTCCTATACCGCCCAAAGCAGTGTCGAAAACCGTGATCCCTTCCTGCAGGGCTGCGTAGAGGTTGGCCATGGCCGTGCCACGATTGTTGTGCAGATGGATCCCGGCCTCCACATCCGGAAACCTCTCCTTGAAACTGGCAACCAGTCTCTTGACCCTGCTGGGCGTGGCCATGCCGGTAGTGTCTGCCAGCAGAATTCGGCTCACCCCTGCCTGAAGATAGCCTTGTGCGACCCCCATCACGTCCGCTTCGGGCACGTCCCCCTGGTATGGACAGCCAAAAGACACGGAAATGGCCCCTGTCACAGGCACCCCGTGGGACTTGGCAAGAGCTGCCAGTGGCATCAGCTCCTCCAACGACTGGTGGATGGTTCTTCTGATGTTTGCCATGTTATGGGGTTCGGAGGCCGATATGACAACCACCAACTCCTCGGCCCCGGCCTTTATGGCCAACTCCGCACCCTTTAGATTAGGCACAAGGGCAGCGTGACGGCAGGCTCCTCTGGGCACCAATTGCATCAGCTCTTGGGCATCTTGCATTTGAGGAATCGCCTTGGGACTCACAAAGCTGGTGGTCTCCATCTCTTTTATTCCGGCCTGGATCAAAGCCTTGATCACATCCAGCTTCTTTTGGGTCGGCACAAAGTCAGGCCAGGACTGGAATCCGTCCCTGGGCCCTACCTCCCTTATGGTTGCTTTCTTGGGAAGTTCCATGCTCACCTCTCCCATCAGGCGCCCCAGCCAGGAGAAGCCTGGTTGGGGCGCCGGGTTTCTCATATCTGTTGCTCTGCCTTCTTGCCTTTTTCCTGTGTGTCTTTTATCTGCTCTGCACTGGATGCTGCTTTGGATGCTGCTATGCTGAAAAGAAAGTAAAGGGTCATGAGCCCGAAACCCAGGGGCAGGAAAAGGTAAGGGATTACCATGGGGGTTCCTAGGGAGGTAGACATGCGGTCATTGTGTTGGTAGGCTTGCCATGTCATCAAGGCCCCTTTCCAGGTCATGACCCCGCAGAAAAAAGCTCCGGCTGCGCCCCTCACCACGGCTGTGGGACGCTTGAAAAACACCGGCAACCGTTCTTGGAAAAAACCCACCCGGATATGGTTTCTTGCCTGAAGCACCTCGCATGCCGGAACCACGGCAAGGAGCGCCAGAAGAAAAGTGTTCACCTCCAAGGCCCAGCTTGTGGGCCTGGAGAAAATGTAACGCATGGCCACATCGTAGGTTATGCTCACTACCATGAAACCCATGGCCAGGGCTCCAAGCCCCCCAAGAGCAGAGATGATCTTTCTTACCATAGTGGCTGTTGCTGACATTTTGCCGGCCCCTTCAGCCTGACGGATAATGTGGCTTAAGCATCTTCTGACATAAACAAATCTATGCTCAAATAGAGCCTGATTCTCCCTCTGGGGTCTGCCCGTGCCTACACTTGAAGGCAGCCTTCTTTTACCTTCATGAAGAGAACTCGATGGCCTGGGTAGGCTCCCCGGGCCTTCCCAGGCCTGGTGTTCTTTCGGCTAAGCTTTGCCAAGGGTCAGGTCTATGGCCTTTTGTCCCACGGCCTCACCCACCTGTTTTTTCCACCAATCCCAAACAGGCTGGCTTTTCTTCCTGAAATCCTCTATCTCCTCTTTACTAGGCTCAAAAACCTGAATACCGGCCTGTTTTATCCTTGGCCAGTAAACCTCAGGGTAGAATTTCTTGTTGATCATGGGGGCACTGTTTTCTTCATACCATTTTCCAGCTTCCCAAAGAGCGTTCTTGGCATCCAATGGGAGTTTGTCCCAGAAGCTCTTCAAGAGGAAGATGGAAATGGTGAAACCAGTGACAGGAAGCTTGTAGCAGTGCTTTACCTGCTCGTACAGCTTTCGGCCCATGACAGTACCGATGTTAGCAAGTGTTGCATCCACTGTGCCCCTTTGAACTGCCAGGTATAGCTCCGAAGAAGGAATCCTGGCTGCTGCGGCCCCATAGGGCTTTAAGGCCTCCTCAGCCTCGTAGCTCACTATCCTGCATCTCTTGCCCTTGAGATCGGCCAGGCTACTCACCTTCTGGGATCCGCTCCATATGTATTCCGGCTCCAATACAGCCCCTCCTGCGGTGAGCATGAAGGTGTTGTCCTTGGCCAGAGCATCGTTTATGAGCTTCCACAGAGCACCCTCCATGGCCAGGCGTTCACCATGTTGGTAGAGCTCGTCCACCAGACCAGGCAGCCCCGTTATTCCCAAGATGGGAAACGTCCTGGTGATGTAAGAGCTTGTGTGGAACATGACATGGATGGTCCCTGCCCTGAGAGCAGCTGTCTGGTCATCTGCCTTCACAAGAGTCCCAGAGTGGAAGAAGTCCACCTGGAGTGCCCCTGCGTGCTTCTCCTTAAGCCTGTCCACAAAACCCTGTATGGGCGGGAAAAGATCCTCATAAGCAGGGGTCAGATAGGTAACCGTGGTCAGTGTTGGCCCTGCAGCCCAGGCCTTGGGAAGGCGGATACCTCCTGTTCCGATGGCCAGGGCTCCTACACCCAATGCTGTTCCTTTTAAAAATCCCCTCCTGTTTGTCTTTGCCATGCATACCTCCTCAAAGGCCTTCCGGCCGCGGGATTACTTCACAAGGCTTGGTAGCCAAAGCCCCAAAGGCGGATAGAGTGTGAAAAAGACCAGACAGGCCAGCTCCACCAAGAGAAAAGGGATGCTGCTCTGCACTATTTCCTCCAGCTTGAGGCTGGGCACACAGCTCCTCAGTGTATAGAGATTCAAGCCCACAGGAGGGGTCACAACCGCCAGCTCCAGGTTTATAACCAGCACGATCCCGTACCAAAGGGGGTCGTAACCCAGGGCCTTGACAAGGGGCAGCAAGATGGGTGTGGTGACCACTATGAGGGATGCAGCATCCACGAACATACCCCCGAGGATCAGCAGGGCCTGCACGGCCAGAATCATGAACTCCCTGGGCAGGTTCCAGCCCAGCATGAACTGGGTGAGCTGTTGAGGAAGCCTCACCATGTTGAGGAAATCCCCGAAGATCTTGGCGCTACCCATTATGATCAGTATGGCTACGCTTATTCGCATGCTCTCAAGAAGTATTTGGAAGATCCTTCTGGGGGTCATGTTGCGGTAAACCACCCCTGCTATGAGAAAAGCCCCTGCAGCTCCCACTGCCGAGGCCTCTGTGGGCGTGGCTACCCCGAGATATATGGAGCCCAGGACCAGAAAGATGAGCACTCCCACATGCCAGACCTTTGCCAGGCTCTCCCATCTTTCCTTCCAATTGGCCGAAACCTCCTCTCTGGAAGGCGCCAAGCCCGGAGACACCATCACCCTTACCAAGATGTACAAGCTTAGGGCAGATGCCAGAAAAAGGCCGGGCAGAATCCCGCCTATGAAGAGCTTTGCCACCGACTCCCCTGTGATGGCGCTATAGATGATGAAGGGGACGCTTGGGGGAATGAGCATGGCCAAGGCCCCAGAGGAGACCACTGAGCCTGCTGCCAGCTTGACCGAGTAGCCTCTCTTGAGCATTTCAGGCACGGCCATGGATCCTATAGCTGCCACCCCAGCCACGCTCACTCCACTTACGGCACCAAACACCGTGCAGGCCCCCACCGAGGCTATGGCCAGCCCTCCGGGCAGCCATGAGAGCCATTTGGAGGCCAGATGGAAGAGATCTCCTCCTATGGGGGTTTTGGCCAGCACATGGCCCATGAGCACAAAAAGAGGCAATGCCAGAAGCTCGAAGGTGGTCACCTGACCGAAGAGGGATGTAGCCGCAAGGGCAAGGGCATCTGGCCCTCGGGCCAGCACCAGGCCTAGTGCCCCGCACGCCCCCAAGGCCACGAATATCTCCACTCCCAGGGCTATTAGAATCAGAAGGAGGAGGACCACCAGAGCTTCGATCATGCCTCACCGCCTCATGGATGTTTTTCTAAATCCCTCTTGTCAGCCTCTCCCTGGTGTAATCCACCAAGCCCCCTGCCCTGATGAGTTCTTGTATGAATTCCGGGTAGGGGCTTGCCTGGAAAAGGATTCCCTGAGTCCTGTTTCTTATCTTTCCAGATGTGGTATCGATCTCCAGGATGTCCCCTTCTTGGGCGGCCCTAGCTGCCTCGGCACACTGGATGAGAGGCAGGGAGATATTGATACCGTTCCTGAAAAAGATACGAGCAAAACTCTCGGCCACCACGCAGGCGATTCCTGCTCCTTTGATGGACCAGGGTGCTATTTCCCTGGAAGAACCACAACCGAAGTTCCTGCCTGCCACCAGTATGTCCCCGGGATTTACTCTCTTGGCAAAGTCCGGGTCCACAGTTTCCATGCAGTGCTTTCCCAGCTCTTTGGGATCTGTGAGCCCAGCCCACTTCACTGCTATGATGGCGTCGGTGTCCACGTTGTGCCCTAGCTTGTGAACTCTGCCGCAGATCATTTGCTTGAGACCTCCTCTGGATGAGCTATGCAGCCCAAGACCGCACTTGCGGCGGCCACGGCCGGGTTGGCCAGGAATATCTCCGCCTTGGGGCTGCCCATGCGGCCCAAGAAATTCCGGTTGGTGGTAGAGACACACCTCTCCCCAGGGGCCAGGACTCCCATGTGGCCTCCAGGACAGGGACCACATGTGGGAGGCCCAACAATGGCACCTGCCCTAGAGAAGATTGCCACCAAGCCCTCTTCCAGGGCATTCAGGTACACCTGTGGGCCTCCCGGAAGGATCAGACATCTCACCTCAGGATGTATCTTCTTGCCTTCCAACACCTGAGCAGCAAGGCGAAGATCCCCTATGCGGCCATTGGTGCATGAGCCTATCACCACCTGGTCTATGGCAATGCCCTGAACAGAGCTCACATCCTTGACATTGGCAGGGGAGTGGGGAGTGGCCACCTGAGGTTCCAGGGTCGTTACATCCAGATCCACTGTCTTCTCACAGGCTGCCTTTGGATCCCAGGGAGGCACCCAGAAATGCCGTTTCACACGGGCTCTTAGATATTCAAGGGTCCTGGCATCCACCGGAAAGAGGCCTGCCTTGGCACCTGCCTCAACGGCCATGTTGGCCATGGTGAAGCGATGGTCCATGTCCAGAAATTGCAAGGTCTCTCCCGTAAATTCCATGGCCATGTATGTGGCCCCATCCACGCCCAGAAGACCTATGGTGTGCAAGATGAGATCTTTGCCCCCCACCCATTGATTGGGACGGCCGTGGTACACCAATCGAAGGGTCTCAGGCACCCTCATCCAGACTCTACCCGTGGCCATGGCAGCCGCTATGTCTGTGGAGCCCATGCCCGTGGCAAAGGCGCCCAGAGCCCCGTATGTGCAGGTATGGGAATCGCCTCCCACCACCACCTCTGCGGGGGCCACCAGCCCCTGCTCGGGCAAAAGCACGTGGCACACACCAGAGTGTCCCCCTTCGTAACACATGGCGCCCAGCTCCTTTGCAAAGCACCTGAGGGCCTGGACAGCCTCTGCTGATTCAACTGTTCTGGCCGGGACAAAGTGATCCATGACGAACACTATCTTTCTTGGATCAAAGGCCCTCTTGGCTCCCATCCTGCGAAACTGCTCCATGCTGATGAGGCCCGTGGCATCTGTTGTCATAACAAGATCCACGGGCACATCCAGGAACTCCCCAGGGGCCACCTCCTGTGTTCCACAGCGGGCGGCCAATATGGTCTCTGCCAAAGTCATGCTCAAGCTCTCCTCTGCTCTATAGGAATGGTGGCCCTGTACACGTACCTGTCCCCCCGATAGTACATGTGGGTCACCTCCACAGGCCGGTCCTGGGAGGTGTAATAAACGTTTTCAACAAAAAAAAGGGGTGAGCCGAATTCCACTCCCAATATGGAAGATACGTCCATGTCGGCCACCGTGGCCTCCACCCTCTGCTCCATACGCTTCAAGCGCAGATTTGTCTTCTCTTGGAAGACCTCCAGGAAACTTCTCTTTCTGAAGTCCCCGGCGCAAACCAGCTTGGCCAACTCGGAAGGAGCGTAGTTTATGTAATAGGAAACTGGTTCTCCGCGGTGTTTTCTGACCCTCCTCATTCTCCAGACAGGCTCTCCTTCCTCCAGCCCCAGGATTCGAGCCACCTGCTCCGGGCACTCCACCAGGCCCACCTCCAGAACCTGGGCCTCAAGCCTCTGGAGGCGGCCAGAAACCGAGTCAAACCAGTCCCTGAAGTTTCCGCTGAGCTTTATGGGCAAACGCCCCCAATTGGAGGAGAGCACCCAGGTACCCGAGCCTCTCTTTCGGGCCACAAGCCCCTCTTTGACCAAAAGCTCCATGGCCTTTCTGATGGTTATCAGACTTACATTGAACTCCTTTGACAATTCCTTTTCAGAGGGTATCAACTCCCCGGGTCTGTAACGACGAGACTCGATCCTGGCCCTTATGGTTTCGGCCACTCTGAAATACATGGGAATGGGTTTATCCTGAGCCAAATCTCTGAGTCCTCGGAGGCTTGAAAAAGTGGTATACGTATACATATATACTTTTTGGGTGTCAAGAAAAATTTTTCCTGGTTTTGGCCTCATGAGTCCATAAGAGCGTTCAATGGAAGCGTATTGACACTGTGGCTTTGGTTTGATAGGTTTCAAGGGACTCCATATGGCAAAACAAAGGCCTTGTCAGGCCTGGTAATGGGTTTTCAAACAGGGGAGGCCACTTCCTTGGAGTTGAGTGGTTTGACTTTTGCGCTGGGCGTCTCCGTTCTGTCCCCGACGCCGGGCCGGCACCGACGTCGGGGAAAAAGATCTTTTGCCGGAAACTCCCTAGCGCATTTTCCTACCTCTTGGAATTCGCCCTCTTGTATCAGGACCCTGTTCCCTTTCCCTTCTCTTGGCACATCTCCTTGGCATTGTAATTTTCTGACCCACAAAGCTTTCCCCTGGAAGCTGGGAACCGGGTTGGAAAATCTTTCTCTTTCTCTTCTTTGGGGACTGTCTTTGAATGATGGAGGTCAGGCCAGAGCCTGGTGGCCAGGGGGAAGAGAAGCCGGAGCTTGGGGGCCCACATTGAAACTTCCGCCCCGAGTGCTTTTACCGGGCCGGCATCATGGGGAGGCTTAGACATGTTCAGTGAAAAGACCTTAGCGCAGGTTCAGGAGAGCAAGGAGACCTGGAGTAGGAAGGTGGAGGATCACCGTTGCGCCCATGGGGAGAGGAGGGATCGTTTCACCACCATATCTGGCCAGGAGATCAGGGCGCTTTACACTCCCTTGGACATCCAGCAGCATGATTTTGCCCAGCACATAGGCTTCCCGGGACAATATCCGTACACCCGAGGGGTGCAGCCCAACATGTACAGGGGACGGCTTTGGACCATGCGCATGTTTGCGGGAATGGGCACGGCCGAGGAGACCAACCAGAGGTTTCGCTACCTTCTCTCCCAGGGTCAGACCGGGCTGAGCGTGGCCTTCGACATGCCCACCCTCATGGGCAGGGACTCTGATGACCCCTTGAGCCGGGGAGAAGTGGGCAAGTGTGGAGTGGCCATAGATTCCCTGGCTGACATGGAGGTGCTCTTGAAGCAGATCCCCCTGGACAAGGTCACCACCTCCATGACCATAAACCCTCCGGCATCCATACTACTGGCCATGTATATCGCCGTGGCCGAGAAACAAGGTGTCAGAAAAGACCAGATAGGCGGAACCATCCAAAATGACATGCTCAAGGAGTTCATAGCCCAGAAGACCTTCATGCTGCCCCTTCGTCCTTCCATGCGCATAATCGTGGACACTGTGGAATATTGCACCCGGGAGGTGCCCAAGTGGAACACCATAAGCATCTCCGGGTACCACATCAGGGAGGCCGGGGCTACGGCCGTGCAAGAGCTGGCCTTTACCCTGGCAGATGGCATAGGCTACGTGGAGGCATGCCTGGAAAGAGGGCTTAAGGTGGACGAGTTCGCCCCAAGGCTCTCTTTCTTTTTCGACTCCCACATGGACTTCTTCGAGGAGATAGCCAAGTTCCGTGCGGCCCGCCGCATGTGGGCCAAGATCATGAAGGAGAGATTCGGAGCCAAGGATCCCCGCTCCATGATGCTTCGTTTTCATACCCAGACCGCAGGCTGTTCGCTCACCGCACAGCAGCCTTACAACAACGTTGTGCGAACTACCCTGGAGGCCCTGGCAGCGGTGCTGGGGGGAACCCAGTCCCTGCATACCAACTCCCTGGACGAGGTTCTGGCCTTGCCCAGCCAGGAGGCTGCAACCATAGCCTTGAGGACCCAGCAGATCATAGCCGAAGAATCAGGGGTGGCCAACACCATAGATCCCCTGGCAGGCTCCTACTTCGTAGAGGCCCTCACCGATGAGATGGAGGAGAAGGCCTGGGCCTACATTCGAAAGATAGACGAGCTGGGAGGCATCGTGCGGGCCATAGAACTGGGCTATCCCCAGAAAGAGATAGCCGAGGCTGCGTACACTTACCAGAGGGCAGTGGACTCTGGTGATCTGGTTGTGGTGGGAGTCAACAAGTACGTGGGCGAGGAAGAATTGCCGGTGGAGATCCTGAGGATAGACGAGGCCAGGGAGCGAGCCCAGGTGGAACGTCTAAACAGGATCAAGAGGGAGCGTGACAATTCACTGGTGCGAAAGCGGCTGGAGGAGCTGCGCATGGCCTCCCAGGACGGAGAGAACCTCATGCCCTACATCCTGGAGGCTGTAAAGGCCTATGCAACTCTGCAGGAGATCTGTGACGTGTGGAGGCAGGTATTCGGCGAGTATAGGGATCCTGGTTATTTCTGAAGGAGGTCGGGATGTCGCAGGAGCGGAAGGTTCGCATAATGGTGGCGAAACCTGGCCTGGATGGCCATGATCGGGGAGCAAAGGTCATAGCGCGCGGGTTCAGGGATGCTGGTTTCGAGGTCATTTACACGGGCCTTCACCAAACCCCCGAGCAAATAGTGAACGCTGCCATACAGGAGGATGTGGACGCCATAGGCCTCAGCTCTCTGGCCGGAGCCCACAACCGTCACTTTCTGGAGGTACTGGAGCTGCTTGAGCAGAAAGGCGCGGGGGACATAGCCGTGTTCGGAGGCGGTATCATCCCCAAGGAGGACATAGCAAAGCTCAAACAGGCTGGAGTCAAGGAGATCTTCACCCCGGGCACGCCAGTGGAGGAGACCGTGGAGTGGGTAAGGCAGAATATTAGGCCCAGGGGCAACAGACAAAAGGACTGACAAGGTAGAAAGGGGGAACAGGATCCGCCATGGCGTTGTGCTTCGATCTCACCGAGGAACAGAACCTTATTCGCCAGGCAGTGCGGGAGTTCGCGGAAAACGAGATCGCACCCGTGGCCCGCGAGCTGGACGAGCGTGAGGAGTTCTCCCCTGAGCTCACGCGCAAGATGGCAGAGATGGGCCTCTTGGGCTGCTTCGTGTCCGAAAAGTACGGGGGATCCAACATAGGATATGTCTCTTACATAATAGCCGTGGAGGAACTGGCCAGGGTAGACGGCTCCCAAGCAGCCACCATTGCAGCAGGAAACTCCCTGGGCATAGGCCCCATCTATTACTACGGAAACGAGCAGCAGAAAGAATCCTGGCTTCCGAGGCTGTGCAAGGGGGAAATTCTGGCCGCCTTCGGCCTTACAGAACCCAATGCTGGTTCAGATGCCGGGGGCTCCCAGACCCATGCCGAGCTCCAGGGAGACCATTGGGTCATAAATGGGAGCAAGATCTTCATCACCAATTCCGCCTGCGAAATGACCGGGGTGGTTGTGGTCCAGGCAGTAACTGGTGTGAGGCAGGACGGCAAGAGAGAGATCAGCTGTATTCTGGTGCCTTCAGGAGCCGAAGGTTTCAAGGCCGTTGCCATGAAGGGAAAGATGATGTGGAGGGCCTCCAACACCGGCCAGCTCTTCTTCGAGGACTGCCGGGTTCCGGCAGAAAACCTGCTGGGCCGGCGCGGAGACGGTTTTCATCAGATGCTGGCCACCCTGGATGGGGGGCGGCTCAGCATCGGGGCCATGGGCCTGGGAGGGGCCCAGGGAGCCTTTGAGATGGCCCTGAAATATGCTAACACCCGTGTGCAATTCGGAAGAACCATAGGCTCCTTTCAGGCCATTGCCTTCAAGCTGGCCAACATGGCAACCGAGATAGAGCTTGCCAGGAACCTGCTTTACAAGGCATGCTGGCTGAGGGAAAATGAAAGGCCGTTCGCCAAGGAAGCCGCCATGGCCAAGCTTTACTGCTCAGAGGTCATGGGGCGGGTGGTGGATCAGGCCGTCCAGATCCACGGCGGTTACGGGCTCATGAAAGAATACAACATCGAGCGGTTTTACAGGGATCACAAGCTTCTGGAGATCGGCGAGGGCACCTCCGAGATCCAGCGAATAGTCATAGCCAGAAACATAGGCGTGCAGGGAAGAGCCATGTGAAATAGGGATCAGGGGGAGTGGAAAATGGATGCAAAGACCAAGGGCAAGAAGTTGCGGGCCACAAAAAGGGTGAGAGCCCCAGAGCCCCACGACTATCTGACCGATCCCTCGATTCTGACCCCGGGTCTGAAGAAGGAGCCTCCTCCCAGAACCCTGGGCCAGCGCATAGGAAGCATCCGAAAGGAAAAGGGCTTATCCCTGGAGGATTTGGCCAGCCGCACAGGCATGGACATGGAGCTTTTATCCCGTATCGAGAGTGACCAGTACACTCCCCCCTTGGGAGAGCTGATCCGGCTGGGCAAGGCCCTTGAGACCAAGATGGGGGTTTTCATAGCGCCATCTGCCCCAGCCCCTTACACCATAGTGCGATCCCACCAGAGAAAGAAAATCGCCAGATTCGCCTCCGGCACCAAGAGGAAACATGGTTACGACTACGAGTCTCTGGCCCCGGAGAAGGGTGATCGGGCCATGGAGCCATTCTTGGTGACCCTCCATCCCACGGATGTCCAGGAGATGTCCACGCATGACGGCCAGGAGTTCATTTACGTGCTGGAAGGGAGCATGGAGGCTCGCCTAGGTGACAAGGTGGAGATCCTAGAGGCAGGAGACGCCATCTATTACGACTCGACTCAGCCTCATCTGGTCAAGTGCCACGGCAAGGGTCCTACCAGAATTCTGGCTGTGCTCTACACGGAATCCCGATGAAAGAACCTGTTTTGGCAGAAGCCATCTTGAGGGGAGAGGTCCGGGCAGCGGCCCGGCTCATGCGCGACATAGACGATGAGATCCCATCGGCCAGGGAAGAGCTCAAGGCCTTATTTCCTCACACGGGCCGTGCGCACATAGTGGGGATAACAGGTTCGCCTGGCACCGGTAAATCCACCCTGGTAGACCACATCATCCAGTCCTACAGGCAGCGCAACCAGACCGTGGGGGTCGTGGCAGTGGATCCCACCAGCCCTTTCACAGGAGGGGCCATACTGGGAGACAGGGTAAGGATGCAGCGCCACAGCACAGACGACGGGGTATTCATCCGCAGCCTGGCCACCCGCGGCCACCTAGGGGGGCTCTCTCGCTCGACCCACGACATCGTGGATGTCATGGACGCCATGGGCAAGGATGTGGTGCTTGTGGAGACCGTTGGAGTGGGCCAAGACGAGGTGGAGATCGTTAGGCTGGCTCATACCAATGTGGTGGTGCTCATTCCAGGCATGGGCGACGAGATCCAGGCCATCAAGGCAGGTATACTGGAAGTGGGCGACATCTTCGTGGTGAACAAGGCCGACAGGGACGGGGCGGACAAGGCTGTGCGCGAGATAGAGATCATGATCGAGATGAACACCTACGGCCCGCAGGAGTGGAGGCCAGTGGTGATCAAGACCGAGGCCATTCACCACAGAGGTGTGGAGGAGCTCGTGGAGCAGATCCAGCGCCACAGGGAGTACCTGGGGGATCGCCTGTGGCAGGAGAGGCAAAAAAAGCGCACCCAGGCAAAGTTCATGGAAATACTTCGGGATTTGCTTTACCAGGAGGGGCTGGGCCGGCTGGAGAAAAACGGACTGTGGGAGTCTCTTTTGGAAGAGCTGGCCCAAAGAAAGATAGACCCTTACAGCGCGGCCGAGATGGCCATGGCCGAGCTGCTTCGACCTATTTGAGCTGGGACAGGTTGTTCCGGCTAGCCTGGGAGGCGGGCAATGCAAGAGGTGGTCATAGTTTCGGCCGTGAGAACCGCCATAGGGGCTTTCCAGGGCTCCTTGAGCGGGCTCGGGGCAACTCAACTGGGAGGGATCGTCATCAAGGAGGCCATTGCGAGGGCTGGAATCGAACCCCAGCAGGTGGACGAGGTGATAATGGGTCAGGTCCTGCCCCACGGATACGGACAGAACCCTGCCAGGCAGGCGGCCATCAAAGCAGGGCTTCCATGGGAGGTTGGGTGTACAACCATAAACAAGGTGTGTGGATCAGGGCTCAAAGCAGTGATGATGGCCACCCAGGCCATCCTCTGTGGAGACGCTCAGGTGGTGGTGGCAGGGGGCATGGAGAGCATGAGCCGTGCCCCTTACATGCTGGATAGGGCTCGGGCAGGGTACCGCATGGGACATGGTACGGTTCAAGACGCCATGATCCATGACGGCCTGTGGGACCATGTAAACGACTTCCACATGGGCATAAGCAATGACCTCTGCTCCCAAAAATACGGGGTGAGCCGGCAGGATCAGGATCTATACGCGGCCGAATCCTACAGGAGGGCCCTGGAGGCCATCTCTCAGGGCCGATTCAAAGAGCAGATAGTACCGGTGGAGGTGCCCAGACCCAAGGGTCCCCCCCTTATCTTCGCTATTGACGAGTGTCCCAGACCCACGGATTATCAGACCCTTGCAGCCATGAGGCCAGCTTTCCAGAAGGAGGGTTTCGCCACAGCAGGAAACTCTTCCATCATCAGCGATGGTGCAGCGGCCGTTGTGGTGATGTCCCGAAAAAAGGCCGTGGAACTGGGGGTCCAGCCCCTGGTCAAAGTGGGCGCCCAAGGTGCGGCAGGCCTGGACATGAAGTATGTGCTGGTGGCGCCCATACTGTCCATCCCCAAGGTGGCGGCCAAGGAGGGTATCTCACCCAAGGACGTGGACCTGCACGAGATAAACGAGGCATTTTCTGGCTCCACGGTGGCGGTCCTAAGGCAGCTGGGTCTGGACCCAGAGCGAGTGAACATCTACGGTGGAGCAGTTGCACTGGGACATCCCATAGGGGCAAGCGGTGCCCGAATCCTCACCACCCTCATTTACGCCATGAGAGACCGTGGGGCAAAAACCGGCATGGCTACACTGTGTCTGGGAGGAGGGGAGGCGGTTTCGCTCTTGGTGCATGCAGTTTGAAAAAAGGCCAAGCCCATATTAGCCGTGCAAGGAGGTAGCAGATGTCAGAGGTTGTTATCGTCAGCGCTGTTCGCACCGCCATAGGCAGCTTCGGCGGAACTCTTAGGGAAGTGCCCGCTTCGCGCCTGGGCTCCATAGTGATAGCCGAGGCAGTGCGCAGGGCCGGCCTTTCCACAGGGGATGTGGAAGAGGTCATAATGGGAAATGTGCTCCAAGCAGGCCAGGGCCAGAACCCTGCCAGACAGGCAGCCATGGGAGCCGCAATACCCCAGGAGACCCCTTCTTTCACCGTGAACAAGGTGTGTGCATCAGGGCTAAAGGCTGTGATCCTGGCAGCCCAGGCCATAGCCCTGGGGGATGCCAAGGTGGTTGTGGCAGGGGGCATGGAAAACATGAGCATGACTCCTTACGCTGTTCCCAAGGCCCGATGGGGGGAGCGCATGGGTAATGACCAGTTCCTGGACCTGATGATCCATGACGGGCTTTGGGAGATTTTTCACGGTTACCACATGGGAGTGACCGCCGAAAACGTGGCCAAGAAATACAGCATAAGCCGGGAAGAGCAGGACCGATTCGGTCTGGCCAGCCAGCAGAAGGCCAAAAGCGCCATTGAGCAGGGGCGCTTCAAAGAGGAAGTGGTGCCGGTGGAGATTCCCCAGAAAAAGGGAGCTCCTTTGATTTTCGATACGGACGAGCACCCCAGGGATACCTCCATGGAAAAGCTGGCAGCCCTCAAACCAGCCTTTATTCCGGACGGAACGGTAACGGCCGGCAACGCCTCTGGCATAAATGACAGCGCTGCTGCCTTGGTGCTCATGTCCGCCGAAACGGCTAGGGCGAGGGGTCTTAAACCTCTGGCCAGAATTCGCTCCTATGCCTCTGCCGGGGTTGAGCCAGCTTTGATGGGCACAGGACCCATACCAGCTACCCGAAAGGCCTTGCAGAAGGCCTCCCTGGAAGTGAAGGACCTGGATGTCATAGAGCTAAACGAGGCCTTTGCATCCCAGTCCCTGGCTTGCATCAAGGAATTGGGCCTGGACATGGAAAAGGTGAATCCCAATGGAGGGGCCATAGCCCTGGGCCATCCCATAGGAGCCAGCGGCGCAAGGATTCTGGTCACCCTTCTATACGAGATGAGGCGAAGACAGGCCCGACTCGGCCTGGCCGCTCTGTGCATAGGTGGAGGCCAGGGCTGCGCCCTGATAGTGGAAAGCCCCTGACCTCTTAGCTGCTTTGATTCCCCGAGATCGGGAAAGACGAGCTGCAACAACAAGTTAGCCTGAATAAAATTAAGGGTGGGAACCTGGCCCGGATCATTCCTCAGAACCGGTGAGTTTGGGGGGCTTAGCCCTCAACCCACCGGTTCATGTACACATGTTCAAGCTTAGTTTCGGAAAGAACCCATAGGTACTTCGTGCCTTACTCAGTTCATCCGAGGAGACTGGAGGCTAGCCGACACTGTTCATTGGTAGTAAACAATGCCGCTAGCCAGTTCTCACCCATTGGGCATGAGCAAAATCAGAATACCCCCGAGATCTGTTGGGCTGCAAGCTGCACCAGGGTCGGGGCAGCCGCTTCTGTGGTCAGCCATATCTTGGTGGCCGAGGCTGCCACTCCGCAATCATGTACCTTGGGACGGGCCAGGGTCCGCTCGGTGATTCTCACGTCTATGGCAATGATACAGGTCTTGGTGCGGGTGGCAATGTCAGCCCCCAAGCCCAAGGCCCCACCCACCAAAGCTCCTCCTGCGACCCCGGCTGCACTTCGGGCAATGGCAAGACCGGATAGAGCACCTACAGCAGCACCAGTGACCACTCCATCCTGGATGATCCTGTCATTGTATTCCCCTATGTACCTGATGTTGTTCTGGATCATGTAGTCGGCCTGATTGGGGTTGGAGACTATCTCATAGCCCTTGCTCTGGATCATGCCCACAAGCACCGGCTGGAAACCTCCCACCAGGTCCGGACGGTTGGTGGTGTGCTTGACCTCCACATACACCTTCTTGGGATGCTTGTTCAGAGGCTCCAGAAAAATGGAGCGATCCATCTTCACGTCTGTCTTCATCTCGCTATAGTCGATCACCCTCTCTGTGGCAGCACAGCCCACGAGGGCCACTGCCAAGAACAATCCCATGGCGGTTTTGACTAGCCCTTTTTTCATGACTCTCCTCCTGTATTTATTCCCTTTTGCGAAGGCCGCAGGCCCTTGGGGTGCTCCAGGGGTTAAGATCTCATGGCTTGGCAAGCACCACCAGGGCATCCACTGCCACCGGGCTCCTGCCCCTTATGATCATGGGGTTTACATCTACCTCCTGGATGTGCTCCTGCTCCATGCCCAGATCCCCCAGGGCCACGAGACTCTGAGCCAGTAACTCCCTGTCCACGGCCTCCATGCCCCTTATGGCCTCCAGGATCTTCTTGCCCTTGATCTCCTCCATCATTTCAAAGGCATCCCTTTTCTGGATGGGCGCCACCCTGAAGGAAACATCTCTTAGGATCTCCGTGAATATCCCACCCAAACCGAACATCACACAAGGCCCAAATTGGGGATCCCTTGTCATGCCTATGACCAGTTCCCTGGCTCCCTTTACCATTTCCTGTACCAGGTATTGGGCATCCATCCCCTGTGTGGCTTGGCTAAGCCTCCTAAAAGCTTCTTCCAGATCTCCCTGGTCCCTTATGCCCACCTCTATGAGACCCTTTTCTGTCTTGTGGGTCAGCTCATGGGAACAGGCTTTGAGGACAACGGGATATCCTATTGCCTGGGCTGCCTTCTTGGCCCCTTCCAGGTCCTGCACCAGCTCTTCTTTGGTAACTGGAATTCCATATGATTTCAGGACCAGCTTGCTCTCATATTCCGAGAGGGCCTTCTGTCCCCTTTCTTGGGCCCTTTCCAGTATCTTTGCCACTTCATTTTTCATCTTATCTCCACTCCTTGGGCCTGACTCGCTCGCGTTGAGCGGCGGCCGACAAGCGTACCGAGGAGGGAACCGCAAGCAAGCGAAGCGCGCTTGCCGCCGTCTGCTCGAACGCGGGGTTAAACTGCGGACGTTTCATTCACCGGACGCTTCTCGAAACTGAACTTGCATGCGACGCAAAACCACGTGTCGCCCCAGTCCTGGAGCCGGATTAACTTTGCGTTAGCGTCGTAGCAGTGCTGGCAGTACGGGCCATCGGCCGCGTTCCCATCGCGAAGCCAGTAGGTTCTCCCGTCGAACTCGAGCCGTTCCCTCGTTCGGAGAGCTTCTTCAAGACTTCGTACCCTGTCACGGAGCTCGATGTTCTGCTCCTGAAGCTCGAGCGCGGCCTCACGAAGGGCCATGATCTGTTCCTGCGCCTCTACTGTGGCACCCTTCTTGATGAGATCGACGATGTCTTTGTAGGTTGGCAGCGCCATGAGTACGCCTCCGCAATCTAACCTGTTTTTTAGCGAAAATTTTCCTGATAAAGCTTCAAGGCCTTTTTCCTGTCCTCCCTGTCGCCTGGATCCGCAGGCTCGGGCATGCTGACACACCACTCCAGTTCCTTTCTGGCCAGCTCCTTCTCGTCCATGGCCAGATAGGTCTCCGCAAGAAAAACCCGGGTCAGGATGCTCTTGGGACCGTATTCCAGGGCCTTTTTCAGGTGCTCCACAGACTCCTTCTTGCTTCCTCCGGCAAACCAAGGCAGCTTGTAGGCCATTCTTCCCAGAATTCTGTAGGCGCCTCCGTGCATGAATCCAGGATCCAACTGGATCACCTTGTTCATCTCCTCCTTGATGGGCTCCACCAGGGAAAGACTCTTGAGAACCCCTTTGGCTTCTCCGTATACTCCGTAGTTTACCCCCAGCCAATAGTGGCAAGGAGCACAGTCATCCTGGAGAAGCACTGCTTTCTTGCCGTACTCTATGCCCTTCTCCAAGGCAGCCAGCTTCTCATCTTCGGGACTGTGAGTGCCCAACCACCAGCAGGCCCTGGAGAGCCTCCACAAGGCTTCCACGCTTATGGGATCCTTCTCCAAGACCTTCTGGTACAAATCCATGCTCTCCTTGAGTTTCGCCAGGTCCCCTCTCTTGGGCCAAAGGGCATCTGCCCTCTCCAAGAGCTCCTGGGTCTCCTGTGCCCATGCACCACCTAACACTCCCAAGGCCAAAGCCAGGCCCAGCAATAGCTTGCGCATCATGATTTCTCCTCTACTTCAATGGCCTTTACGGCTTGGGGATCTTGATCATTCTGTCCT
Organism: bacterium; assembly: GCA_037481695.1. Classification (NCBI taxonomy): domain Bacteria; species bacterium. The sequence goes on from JBBFLE010000003.1 coordinate 179,396, forward strand.
TATACAACAGGCCCGGCCATGCTGTCCACCCTCTCAAGACTTCAAGAATGCCTCACGGCCGAACTCTGGATCAGGATAGGTGTAAAATCCCTTGCCGGTCTTTACCCCCAGATCTCCCTTTCGCACCATTTCCAGAAGAGCCTCAGGAGGCTTGTCTTTGGGATCCTGGGAATCCTCATAGTAGACCATCTCGATATCATAAACCACATCCAGCCCCACTGCGTCCATGAGTCCGAAAGGACCCATGTCCATGCCTGTGAAGATCATCCATGCTCTGTCCACATCCCGGAAATCCACAAAGCCCCCTGCCCACATGTGCAGCGTCTCCCTCTTGACTGCCCTCCAAACCCGGTTAAAGCAAAACCCCAGAAGCTCCTTTTTCACTGTCAGGGGAATGCAGCCCAGGGAGCGCACCCACTCGATCCCATCCTGGAGAACCTCGGGCAGGGTTGTGCTTCCTCCCATGACGTCCACCATGTGCATTCCCAACAGAGGTTGGTAAAAGTGAAGGTTCAAGGAGCGCTCGGGCCTTCCACCTGCTTGCTCCAACCTGGACACAGGGATGGAGGAGCTGTTGGTGGCCAGTATGGCACTGGGTGGAGCTAACCTTCCCAGCTCCCTCCAGATGCTTCTCTTGAGCTCCAGATCTTCCGGGACTGCTTCGATGACCAGATCCGCCCCTTCCAAGGCCTCCTGCATGCTGCAGGAGCAGACTATGGACTTACGGCAATCATCCCACTTCTCCAGGGGTACCAGGGGCGGCCTCTTGGAGGCCTCTGCCCTTGGGCGTACCCTATTCAAGGCTCTGTCCAGGGAGCCTTCCTGGGTGTCATAGCAGTGGACATGGTAGCCTGCGTGGGCGGCTGTCATGCAGATCTGAGTTCCCAGGGTTCCTGCACCTATCACAGCCACTTTTCTGATCTGTTTCATCTGAGTTCCTCCTCTTTGGGAATTGGGAGTTTCAAGCCTACTTCGGTTGCAGATTCCAGGCAAGGTACATCAGGCCCAATCAAAGGTAGTTCATGGCAGGCCTTTGAAATTTTTTGCTATCTTGGTCCCCAAATGTCTGCTATCTTATATGCCTCCATCAAATAGAGTGAATCTTGGCAGAAAATTGGTCTGGCTTGGATCGTAGGCAAAGCAAGAGAATACCCATGAAAAGGTCATGAGCATGACCAAACACACCAAAGGGAAGGAGGAGCCAAGATGAAAAGATCCATTCGTTTGCTGGCTGCCTGGTTTTGGGTTCTTCTGCTTGTTGCCTCAAGTGCTTCTGCCCTGGATGAGATAGTTGAAAAAAAGGTCTTCGAATTACCCGAGTTTTCTTTGGTAAGTGGGCAGAAAATCCAGCAGGTCAAGATAGGCTATGAGACTTACGGAAAGATGGCGCCCACAGGAGACAACGTCATTTTGATATGCCATTTTTATTCGGGCAATTCCCACGCAGCAGGAAAGTATGCTCCCAATGACCCGGCCCCAGGCTACTGGGATGTGATCATAGGCCCCGGCAAGCCCTTGGACACGGACAAGTATTTCATAGTGAGCTCGGACACTCTTTGCAATCTTAACCCCAAGCATCCCAAGGTGATCACAACTGGACCCGCATCCATCAATCCGGCCACCGGCAAGCCCTATGGCATGAGCTTTCCCATAGTCACCATCCAGGATTTCGTGAACCTCCAGTACAAGCTTTTGCAATCCCTTGGGGTTAAGAAGCTCAAGGCGGTCACAGGGGCCTCCATGGGAGGGCTCCAGAGCTTCCAGTGGATAGTCTCTTACCCGGATTTCGTGGAGAAGGCTATCCCTGTTATAGCCACCCCCAGGCTGCATGCCTGGCTCATGGGCTGGGGCAAGCTCTGGGCAGATCCCATAAAGCTGGATCCCAAGTGGAATGGCGGTGATTACTATGGAAAGCCCGAACCCATGGAAGGGGTAACCTACTCTTTGATGCTCACAACCTTAAGCGCCCAGGGCTTCGAGTGGGCAGAGAAGAGCTTCGAGAGGAAGTGGGCCTCAGCTGAAAAAGACCCCTTCAAGGCCATGGAGAATGATTTCCTGATCCACGACTCCCTTCAAAAGGCCGGGGCTGCTAGGGCCCAGACCGCTGATGCCAACTCCATCCTCTATCTGAACAAGGCCTGCTCCCTCTTCGACATCGCCAACGGCTTCCCTTCATACGAGGAGGCTGTGAAAACCATAAAGGCCAAGGTCTTGATGATAGCAGCCAACAACGACCTGCTCTTCCCCCCCGAGCAGGTAAAAGAACATGTGGAGATATTCAAGAAGCTGGGCAAAGAGGTCTCCTACTTCGAGCTCAAGAGCCCCAACGGTCATCTAGGCGGCCTGACCGCCATAACCCAGGCCTCGGAGCTCATAACCAAGTTCCTGGCCGAGTGATCCTGTTGCCCCTAACCAGAGGCCTGGATTGCCAAGCCTAAGTGGCAATACGGGCCTCTGGTTCAAGAAGTGGATCCAAGGCCTGGCCCAAAAACATGCTTCCCACCACATTTGTTCACGGTTTTGTCCTTTTTGGGGACCTGGAGCAGGCCCGGCCATCCCCCAGGAGACAAAAGAAGCAGGCAAAGGAGCTGTATCCTTTTTGCTACACCTTTTCTGCCTGATGGGTTTTGGTAAGGGGGATCCCGTGTTTTCTCATCTTCTTGTAGAGAAGCGTCCTGTGGATTCCCAGGATGCTGGCCGCCTTGGCCTTGTTTCCTCCGGATGACTCCAGGGCCTTGAGGATGGCCTCCTTCTCTGTGCGGGCCTTTAGCTGAGCCAGTGGAGGGCCCAGGGGTTCCATTGCCTTGGGATCCCTGCCTCTTACATGGAAGGGAAGATCTTCCAGGCCAATGGTTTCGGACTGCACGGCTGCAAAGGCCCTTTCCAGCACATTGGAGAGCTCCCTCACGTTTCCAGGCCAGCCATAGTCCAGCAGGGCCGCCTCAGCCCTGGGATCCAGGGCTGGTTGTTTCCTGCAGGAGTCTTCGGCCATGCGCCTGAGAATATGACGGGCCAGGGCAAGGATGTCTTCCCTGCGATCCCTGAGGGGAGGGATGTGCAGCCTGATCACATTGAGACGATAAAACAGGTCCCTCCGAAATTTCCCCTCTGTGACCATGCTCTCCAGATCTTGGTTGGAGGCAGCTATGAGCCTGAAATCTGTACGTATGACAGATGTTCCTCCAACGCGCTCCAGCTCTTTTTCCTCCAGGACCCGAAGCAGCTTGGGCTGCATCTCCAAGGGTAGATCTCCTATCTCGTCCAGGAAGACCGAGCCGTGATGGGCCAGCTCCAGCTTGCCGGGCTTGCCCCCCGAGCGGGCTCCTGTGAAGGCTCCCCTCTCATAGCCAAAGAGTTCGGACTCGAAGAGGTCCCTGGGAATGGCCGAGCAGTTTATGCGCACAAAGGGATGAAGGCGCCTGGGGCTGGCATGGTGGATGGCGTGGGCAAAGAGCTCCTTTCCTGTTCCTGACTCTCCTGTTATCAGGACAGGAAGGCTGTGGGCCGCTGCTTTGAGGGCCTCCTGTTTGAGCTCTTTGACTGCCTTGCTCTCACCGGCTATGGAATCCAGGGTGTAGCGGCTGGAGCGCAGTGACAGGAGCTGGTCCTCGTAAAGCCTTACCTTGGACTCCAGGACAGAGAGCCTCCTGGCTAGCTTTTCCACATCCCGCACGTCCTTGAACATGACCTGGCCGAAAACAGCCATCACCCTTCCGTCCTTCCATATGGGTATTCTCTGCACCACCATGCTCTGGCCTTTTATCTCGTGGCGATGGTTTATCTCGGGTATCCCGGTTTCTGCCACAATATGCATCCTGCTGTTCTCAACCACCTCGGTGCAGTGTTTGCCCAGTTGCTCCTCTGCCCTTACCCCCAGGAAACGGGCGTAGGGAGTATTGAGCAGGATGACCCGCCCCTTGGGGTCAGTGACAAGCACTCCATTGTGGATACTGTCCAGAACTAACCTGAGAAGCTCCAGCTCTTGAGCAGGCTCCATGGTGCAGATGGCCATGGTGCACCTCCGTATCCAGATGGATACATGTATCTTAAAAGCTACGGCTTCTTCCTTGTACACCAGGCCCTAAGCCTTGGCAAGGATGGGATCCTGCTCTTGTTAACCCTTTGATATCTCGATGATGCCTCGGCTTTGAAAAAAATTTTCGTTTCCTGGCCCGCTCCTTGCGTTAAGGCAAGAAAAATTCCTGCCCGCTCGGAGAAAAGAATGGAAATTCGTGAGCCAGAGATCCGAAGGGAAGATGTGCTGGTGCTCCTGGATGAGGATTTCAATGGCAGAAACGTGTGCATGGTCACCGGATGCGCAAGCGGAATAGGCAGGGCCACGGCAGTGGCCGCTTCGGCCAACGGGCTTCTTGTGGTGGGCCTGGATAATGACAAGAAAGGAGGTGAGAAGACCTGCGAGCTGGCCAAGAGCATGGGGGGGAACATGGTCTTTTTGCCAGCTGATTTGACTCTTGACCAGGACATGGAACAGGCTGTGCAGGAGGCTGCCTCCTTGGGCCAGATAAGGTATCTGGCCAACATAGCTGGGATCCAGCACATAGACCTCATCGAGAACTTCCCCATGGAAAAATACGACCTGATGCACAAGATCATGCTTAGGGCTCCTTTCTATCTTTCCAAGCTTGTGATCCCTCACATGAAGAAAAGCCCAGATGGTAGAGGCGTCATCGGAAACATGGCTTCCATCCATGCACACATCTGCACCAGCCACAAGCCCGTGTACAACATAGTGAAATTCGGTCTTAGGGGATTGACCCAGTCCATAGCCGCAGAGGGGGATGGAAAGATAAGGGCCTTTTCCGTGAGCACCGGTTTCGTGAGCACCCCTTTGGCCCTCAGACAGGTGCCAGCTCAGGCACTGCAGCGGGGCATAACCCAGCAAGAGGTGGTAAGAGACGTGATGATGGGCAAGAGCAGGGTAAAAGAGATGATGTCACCCATAGAGGTTGCAAATCTCTTTGTCTTTGGATTCTCTAGATACTCCAAGTACTTGGTGGGAGCGGACCTCCTTTTCGACGGTGGGGTGGTGCTAACGTATTGAGTGGCTGGGGTAGAAATGCAGGGCCTGGAGAGTCTGCCAACTCCATACTGCCAGCAGGCCTGATAACACAACCAAAGGTTTTTACAAATTTTTTCCAATTATTATAATATTTGAAATTTTTTGCTTGACATGCGGAAAATCCTGGTCTATAGATTTGGCGTCTTCCCAAGGCCTGGCATTAAACTCAGACAGATTACGGGGTCCATGGATTCTCTGACCATTTAGGTCCAGGAGGAGGACCGAATGTTCCAATCGGCCAGGTCCAGCAAGGCATCAGAGCACATAGTAGAGCAGATCCGCAAGGCCATTTTCGAGGGAAGGCTGCGCCCAGGGGACAGGCTGCCTGCAGAGACCCAGCTCATGCAGTCATTCCAGGTGAGCAAGGCCACCTTGAGGGAGGCTTTGAGGGCCTTGGAGTTTCTGGGGTTCTTGGAGATCCGCAAGGGCGCCAACGGCGGGGCCTTTGTCACCAAAGTAGACGTTACTAAGGCCAGAGATCTTTTTCTGAATTTCCTTCATTTTCAGGATCTTTGCCTGGAAGACCTCTCAGAGGTACGCCTGATTCTGGAGCCTTACGTTGCCGAGAAATCCGCCAGGCTCATCTCCCCAGAAGACTTGCACAGGCTCCAAGAGCTCAATGAGCAGTGCGAAAGCACTCTGGCTGGCCTATCCAGCTTTGACCTCAGGTGCAATGAGATAGAGTTCCATCGCATCATAGGAAGGGCCACAGGAAATCCCATCCTAAGCTTCATATTGGAGTTCGTGGAAAACCTCCTGGTGGACGCCAAGGAGGTGTTGCGCCCCGATCAGGAGTTCTCAAGGCGGGTGCTCACAGCCCATCAGCGGATAGTGGAGGCCATCTGCAACAAAGATGCACAGAGAGCCAGGGAGGAGATGGCCAGACATGTCAAGGAGGTGGAAAGGGATCTTTCAGACCTTCAAAGACAAAGAAAGGCGAACTCCCCCAAATCCCTTGAGAGACAATTCCTGGTCGAGCTGGTATCTGAGAAAGGAGGTGGTAGAACACAGAAAGCGTAGGCCGGATGGTTCCAGAAATCGGATCAAACAAAGAGGGACGCAAGGAGGTGAGCGCCCATGAAAAGAAGACTGAGGCTGTCGGTCTTGGGTTTGCTTCTGGCGGCAATAGTTGCTCTGGTGGGAATGGCCGAACCCGTACAGGCTGCGGCCAAATGGAAGTACCAGAGCATATGGGTTCCTTCCATAACCCTTTGGAGACCCGACAAGTACTTCTGTGACCTCATGAACAATATGGCTGCCCCTGATTTGGAGATCCAATATTTTGCCGGGGGAACCCTAATCACCAAATCGGACGAGATATTCGAGGCGGTTCAGAAGGGGACCCTGGATGCGGCCACCGACTGGCCCAGTTACTGGGCTGGAAAGAACACGGCCTTTGACCTGGTTTCCTCTGTTCCTGTGTGGTTCAACCCGGGTGACTACATGGTGTGGATGTGGCAAGGAGGAGGCTTTGAGCTTACTCAAGAACTTTATGGCAAGTTCGGGATAGTTTACTTCCCCCATGCTTTGACAGGACCAGAGTCGGGCCAGAGATCCAACAAGCCCATTACCAAAGGGGATGATTACAAGGGCGTCAAGATGCGCCAGTGCGGCAGGAACCATGCCAAGATTCTCAACGACATAGGCGGTGCGGCCATCTTCATGCCAGGAGCGGAGATCTACCTGGCCCTCTCCAGAGGCACCATAGACGCGGCGGAGTTCTCAGTGCCGGAGGTGGACTGGTCCATGGGGCTTCATGAGGTGACCAAATACTGGGTGCTTCCGGGCTGGCACCAGCCTGGTCCCCTTTGGGGTGTAATGGTCAACAAAAAATCCTTTGACTCCCTCCCCGACAAGATCAAGTTCATGTTCCAGCAGGCCGCCCAGGCCACAATGATGTGGTCCTGGACTTACTTCGAGTGGACTTCCGGCGAGTACACCAGAAAGATGATGGACAAGGGCATCAAGGTGACCCGTCTGGACGACGCCACCTTGGACAAGCTCACAGAACTAGCTTACAACTACCTTCTGGCCGATGCCGAGGCCAACCCAGACCACGCCAAGATTGCCTACTCCCAGGTGCGTTACCTAAAGAACATAGACATCTGGCGGACCATTCAGCAGCCATTTATGTTCGGGCGGACTCCCCCCAAACTGGACGATCTTTATGGAAAGCTGGAAGCCATAGCCAAGAAACACAATGTGTACGAGCCAGTGATCCAGCTGGAAAAACAGGTCAGGACGCGCATGGACAAACAGGAGTTCTGGAAGCCCGGCACCCCCTACGTGCAGAATCCCGTGATGCCCAAGTAGAGCGGCTGGGAGGGACGGAACCCGTCCCTCCTTTCCAGCCACAGGCGGCTGGGAACAAAGGATTTCAGGTTTCAGACGAGGAGGTCAAAGGTGGAAGGTTTGAGAAAGCTGGTCAGATTCCTGGACTCTGTTTCAGAGTGGTCGGGGCGCATCTTTGGATGGCTGGTCATGGTCATATGCGGGCTTTCGGTTTATGAGGTCATCACAAGAAGATTTCTGGGAAAGCCCACCATATGGACCAACGAGGTCACAGGTTACATATTTTGCGCCGTAGTGCTTCTCTTGATGGGTTACACCCTTCTTTACAAAGGCCACGCCAACGTGGATCTCATCTACGAGCGGCTCTCCCCCAGGAGACAGGCCATTGTGGACATAATCACCTATGTGGTTTTCGTGGGGCTTTTCGTGGTGGTCTTTTTCGTTGATGCGGTGCGCTTTGCGGCCACATCCTGGGCAATGCTGGAGAGGTCTCCCAGCGCTCTAAACGCCTACGTTTTCCCAGCCAAGACCATGTTACCTTTGGGAGCTTTTCTGCTTCTCCTGCAGGTCATATCCAATTTCATAAAAAGGGTTGTTTTTCTGGCTAAAGGAGTCTCGTTATGATCAGCCTTTCCCCTGAGCTGGCTACTATTTTGATGTTTTTGGGAATCATCGTGGGCCTGGCCCTTGGAACCCCGGTGGCTTTCATCCTAGGCGGGCTTGCCACCATCTTCGGGTTCATAGGCTGGGGACCTCAGGCCTGGTACATGTTCATGGGCAGGACCTTCGATTCATGCACCAACCAGATCCTGGTGGCCATACCCATGTTCATACTCATGGCCTCCTTCTTGGGAAGATCAGGCATCTCAGAAGGTCTTTTCCGAAGCATGATGTACATGTTCGGGCCCATAAATGGAGCCATCGGACTTGCGGTCATCATCATGTGCGCAGTGGAGGCAGCCTGCACCGGCATCATAGGGGCCAGCGTGGTGAGCATGACCATCTTGGCCATGCCAGTGATGATGAAGCACGGGTACGACAAGCACTTGAGCACAGGTTCCATAGCTGCCGGAGGTGTTCTGAGCATCCTCATACCCCCCAGCATCATGCTCATCATGATGGCAGACCAGGCGGGGGTGTCGGTGGGTAAACTCTTTGCGGGCGCATTCATACCAGGCCTCATACTCACAAGCCTTTTCTTTGTGTACATTTTGGTCAGAACCCTCATAAACCCGTCTCTGGGGCCAGCCCTTCCCGAGGAAGAAAGAAAAATGGTCTCAGGACTCCAAAAAATAAAAATGCTGAGCACCAACATGGTGCCTCCACTGGTGCTCATGTTAGGGGTCTTGGGCTCCATATGGCTTGGGGTGGCAACTGCCACCGAGGCCTCAGGAGTCGGGGCTTTCCTGGCCCTGCTGCTCATGATCATTTATCGAAAGTTTACCTGGAGAGGTTTTGCCGAGTGCGTTTGGGGGGCTGTACGGACCAATTGCATGGTCATGACAATACTTTTTTGCGCTTCCATCTTCACAGGGGTCTTTCTGGGTCTAGGGGGAGGAAAGGTAGTAACGGACATAGTGATGGCCTTTAGTTTTCTGGGAAAATGGGGAATGTTCGGGATGATGATGTTCATAGTGTTCATCCTGGGCTTTCTCATAGATTGGATCGCGATAATTTATATCACTTTTCCCATTTTTCTTCCTATCGCACAGCAACTGGGCTTCGACAAGATATGGTTTATAATCATGATCGCCATTAACCTCCAAACTTCCTTTCTCACCCCTCCTTTTGGATATGCACTCTTTTACATGAAAAGCACGGTTCCTCCGGAGATCAAATTGATACATATCTACAAGGGTGTTGTCCCATTTATTGCGATGCAGATTGCAGGCTTGATAATAGCAGTAATTTTCCCAGAACTTGTGACCTATTTGCCAAGCATAGTGATAAGATGAAGGCTGGAGTTTACTTGATCGGGCCCTTGGGGCCTAAGAAAGGAGGTTCAGGATGTTACCTGTAAGGCCCTTCTTGGTTCCACCGGTTCTAATCACAGGCTCGGGCTCGTCAGAGAAGACAGGGGAGGAGACCCGCAAGCTAGGCGTCAAGAAGGTTCTCCTGGTCACAGACGGTGTCATGACCAAAATGGGGATAGTTGACCCCATAAAGAAAAGTTTGGAGGAGCAGGGGATCCAGGTGGCTCTCTTTGACGAGGTGAACACAGAGCCCACCGTGGACTATGTGACCCGGGGTGTGGAGCTCTTCAAGCAAAACGGCTGCGAGGCCCTAGTAGCAGTGGGTGGGGGGAGTCCCATAGACACGGCCAAGGCCATCTCGGTCATGGCAACCAACCCAGGATCCATAGAACAGTACAAGGGGCTTCACAACATCCCCAACAAGGGCTTTCCCGTGGTAGCCATCCCCACTACCGCAGGAACCGGAAGCGAGGTGACCATCTTCACCATCATCACGGACACCAAGACCGACGTTAAGATGCTCATTGGAAGCGTGCATTGCCTTCCCCATGTGGCCATAGTGGATCCCCTTCTTACCTTGAGCTGCCCCAGGGGCCTTACAGCAGCGGTAGGCATAGACGCCCTCACCCACGCCGTGGAGGCTTATGTTTCCCTCAAGGCCCAGCCTATGAGCGACATCTTTGCACTTTCAGCCATTGAGCTCATATCAGGGAATCTCAGGCAGGCCTGGGCCAATGGCCAAAATCTGGAGGCCAGGGAAAAGGTGATGCTGGGCTCTCTCCAGGCCGGAATAGCCTTCAGCAACGCTTCCGTGGCCCTTGTGCACGGCATGTCCCGTCCCATAGGAGCCTATTTTCACGTACCCCACGGGGCCTCCAATGCAGCCCTCCTGGGAGTGGTCACGGAATTCAGCCTGATTGGGAACCCCCAGAGATACGCCCGCATAGCTGCGGCCATGGGCGAGAACGTGGAGGGCTTGAGTCCCATGGAGGCGGCTCAGGTGGCTGCAGAGGCCATAGAAAACCTCATCTGCGACATCCAGATACCCTCTCTCAAAGAACTAGGAGTGGACAAGAAAAAGCTGGAGGAATTGGCCCCGGCTATGGCAGATGCGGCCATAGCCAGCGGAAGCCCGGGGAACAACCCCAGGCAGGCCACAAAGGAGGAAATAATAGAGCTATACAAGATCGCTTACGAAAGAGAGTGAAGCGCACTGTGGATCGAGAGCAGCGAGTGACATCCTGGAAAACTGGCTCAAAGGCAAAAGCATCAAGGTGCCCATAACCGACCCGGGAGGAAGCGAAATGGCAGTTCTGGAAGAACCCATCAAAGAGGTGCTGGAGCTCAAGAACTATGTCAACGGAGAATGGGTGGAGTCCAAGGCCCAAGAGAGGTGGGACGTCATCAACCCGGCCACACAGAAGAAACTAGCCACGGTGCCCATGTCCACAGAGGAAGAGGTAAAGGGAGCCATCCAGGCGGCTCAGGAGGCCTTTCCCGAGTGGAGGCGCACCCCTCCTTTGGCCAGGGTAAGGTGTCTTTTCAGACTCAAAGAGATGATGGAAAAGAACTTCGAGACCTTAAGCCGTGTGCAGACCATGGAGCACGGCAAAACCATAGACGAGTCCAGGGGCGAGACCCGTCGGGGCATAGAGATGGTGGAAGTGGCAACTGGAATCCCCAGTCTGATGCAGGGTTACAATCTGGAAGACATAGCTTCTGGCATAGACGAGTACGTCATATACCAGCCCCTCGGAGTGTTCACCCATATAGCTCCTTTTAACTTTCCGTTCATGGTGCCTTTGTGGTACTCCCCTTTTGCCCTGGCCACAGGAAACACCTTCGTGGTCAAGCCCTCCCCCAGGGATCCCATAAGCCAGGTGAAACTGGCCGAAATGTTCGAGGAGGCAGGAATCCCTCCTGGAGTGTACAACGTGGTGCACGGAGGAGCAGAAGCTGCAAAAATCCTCATGGAACATCCAGCCGTAAAAGGGGTGACCTTTGTGGGCACCACTTCCATAGGAAAGATCGTGTACAAGACAGCGGGTGAGCACGGCAAGCGCGCCATCGCCCAGCTCAGCGCCAAGAACTTCATGGTGGTAATGCCCGATGCAGATGTCAACGCCACAGTGGCTGCCCTACTCACATCCTTTTTCGGTAACACGGGGCAGCGCTGCCTTTCGGGAGCAAACCTTGTCATGGTGGGAGACGACGAGAAGTTCAACAAGAGTTTTCTCGAGACCTTCTTTGATGCCACAAGCAAGATCAAGGTGGGCTATGGCCTTGACGAGGCAGTCCAGATGGGACCAATGCAGTCCCTGGATGGAAAACAGCGGGTGCTCAAGTATATTGAAATAGGGATCAAGGAGGGCGCTAAACTGGTCCTTGACGGCCGCAAGGTGGACATCTTGGGGGCATACCCGGATACATGTTTCATAGGGCCCACCATCTTCGAAAATGTGGAGCCCACCATGACCATAGCCCGGGAAGAAATATTTGGACCAGTTGCCTCTGTGCTCAGGGCCAAGGACTTGGACACGGTCATAAACTGGATCAATGCAAGCAACTACGGAAACGCCGCAGCCATATTCACCAACAACGGCAAGGCAGCCCGCGAATTCCAGTATAGGGTGGAATGCGGAAACATAGGTATAAACATAGGGATCGTGGCTCCCATGGCCTTCTTCCCCTTCAGCGGCATGAAGGATTCCTTCTATGGTGTGCTCCACGGCCAGGGGAAGGACGCCATTCGCTTTTTCACCGAGAGCAAAGTGGTTGTACAGCGTTGGTTTTAATAGGAGGCCAGCCCAGGATGACCATGAACCTAAACACATGTTCCCAAGTGGTAAGTCTGGCCCGGGAGCTGGAGCAACAGACCGCCGGGTTTTACAAAGAGCTGGCCCGCAGATGGCCCCAGAAAGAGGATTTCTTCCTGAATCTGGCAGCAGAGAACGACAATTACGTGACCATGGTGGAAAGGGCTTACTACGGGGTGATCTCGGATGCCTACGAAGGTTGCTTCGCCTTCGACATGGACCCCCACGAGTATGCCATTGACACCGAGTTGCCCCAAAAAGCGGATTTGAGCGTTGCGCTCAAAAGCGCTCTGAACATGGAAGAAAAGATGATAAGCTTTTATAGAGAGGCTGCCCGTCAGTCAAAGAGTCTCATGGCGGATGTGCCCAGGGCCATGGAGCTGGTGGCAAGAAAGAGGGCCGATAGGATAGGAAAACTAAGATCATTGATGGATGAGGCTTGAGCGGGACTGTTCTTCATGCTCTGGGGTCCAGGGATCCAGGCCTCCTAGGCCCGGGCGGTTCATGAAGGAGGCCTACGGCGGTTTTGGTTTCACAGTCCCAAGCTGAGGAAAAAGGATCCTGCGCAGATGTGCCGGGGGCTTGGTTCCCCCGGCATTTTCATCTGCAAAGAGGGAGAAGGGGGCGTTGTCAGAGAGATTTAGGGGCAGTGAGCATGAAGAGAAGGCAGGCTTTGGTTTTTTGATCTCTATTGCCCTTGTCTCTTTCAGCCTCCTGGCCTACGAGATAGTCTTGTCCAGGTTGTTGTCAGTAGTTCTTTCTTACCACTTTGTATTCCTAATACTATCCTTGGCCCTCTTGGGATTGGGCTTGGGAGGGCTATTACTTCGTTTGCTTGGCCCCCCGGAACTTTCGGTTTCAAAGGGATTGGGCCTTCTGGTTCGTCTGGGGGCACTGCTTTCTTTGGCCATTGCTTCCTCCGGGTTTTCCATGGCTTGGCTGGCAGGCATTGAGGGCATGGGTGGAGATGTTCTTTGGTATGCAGCTCCTATCATGATCCCTTTTTTGCTGGGAGGAGCATTCCTGGCCCTGGTGTACATGCTCCTGCCCGGCTCAAGCGGCCGTACTTATGGGGCAGATCTCATGGGGGCCGCTATGGGAGCACTGGGAGCAATCCTACTTCTGGAGATGCTGGGAGCCTTACTATCTCCTTTGGCCCTAGGCATTGTGTCCTCTGGCGCAGTACTCATCCTAGGGCTCAGCTTGCCCAGAGAGAGCCGAAGCTCCCATGTGCCAGGCTGGGGAGGAATTTCCCTGATTGCAGTCATGTTGATGGGATTTGTTCACTGGACCGGGCTGATCCCATTGGAGATTTCCCCCAAACTCAACCCTGGCAAAGAGATTCACGAGGCCTTGACCCAATTCAAGGGCAGAATAATCCAGTCCCGGTGGAGCTCTTTTGGCCGCACAGACCTTGTGGCCTATGATCAAAACCCCCAACAGATGGACCTTTATCTGGATGGCACAGCAGGCTCACCCATGTACAGGTTCCATGGGAGGCTGGAGGAACCACCTTCGTGGCTGCTGGAGCTACAGGAAGAGTTCCCCGGAGCCTTTGCCTTGAGTCGCCTGGCTGAAAAAGAAAAGGACAGCGCTCTGATCATAGGTCCGGGAGGAGGCAGGGACCTGCTTTTGGCACTGCTTGCTGGCTTCAAGGAAATAGAGGCGGTGGAGGTAAACCCTGATCTTGTTCATATGGTGAGGGAAACGGCATGGTTCAATGGAGGCATATACAAAGATTTCCCAGGTGTGAAAGTGATTGTGGACGAGGGTCGAAGCTATCTCAAGAGACAGGACAGGCTGTACGATCTCATTTTCATGAGTCTTCCTGTGACCAACACCAGCCGAAGCATAGAGGGTTACTCCCTCACAGAAAACTATCTCTTCACCCGGGAGTCCATGGCCGATTACTGGGACCACCTCACTGATGAGGGTCGCCTAGTGGTGGTGGCTCACAACGATGCCGAGTTGCTTCGTTTGGTGACCACCGCTGTTTCGGCTTTGGATAAAAAAGGCCTGGGTGTGCAAGCAGTCATGAATCGAATCTGGGTGCTCAGCTCCGGAGACTATCTGGTCCTGGTGCTCAAGAGGAACCCCTTTGAGCCATCTGATTCGCTCTGGGCATATGAGAGCTCCTTGCAAAAAGGCTATGAACTCTCGGAGTCCTTCCTGCCTTTCATTTCACCTGCCATGGGGTTGAATCCTGCCTTGGCGGCCCTGGCCTCGGGAAGGCTGAGTCCCCAGCGCCTTGTGGAGGAGGTGGGCCGAAAAGGGTATGACATCCATCCGGTTTCTGATGATAGCCCCTTTTTCTACAAATTGGAGTCAGGAGCCCCTGCCAATGTGCTGGCGGTTCTCCACATATCTTTGTGGCTTCTGCTGGCAGTTGGGGTCTACCTGGCCCTGAGGGGAAAAAAGATCTTGTTGCCCCATGTCCAGGAAAACACCAGAGGAGTCCTGAAGAGGCCCAAAGCACTTGGTTCAGCCCTCTTCTTCTGCTCACTGGGAGCCGGCTTCATCTTGTTTGAGATCTATGCTGTGCAGCGCCTCTGCCTTGTTATCGGACAGCCTGTCTGGACCATGGGAGCCGTGATCTTTTCCATCCTTGTGTCTGGAGGGGCCGGAAGCTTCTGGGCTAGCAGGTGGGCTGCCCAGCTACTTTACAAGAGGATCTCCGTCATCTGTCTGCTTCTGAGCCTGGGTCTTCTGGCTTATGGGGCTTCTTTCCACCTCATATTGGAGGCAACCAGGGCCTGGCCCCAGGGGGCCCGCATGTTTGCTGCAGCTGGCTCTTTGGTGCCTTTGGGATTCCTTATGGGGATTCCCTTCCCTCTTGGAATTCGCGCCTTGGGATTGCAGGCTCAATCCCCTTTCATCCCCTGGATGTGGGCCTTAAACGGCATAGCCTCTGTGGTGGGATCATCCTTGGGAATACTCTTGGCCCTTGAGCTGGGCTTCACCTGGACACTGGGCGCTGCCTGCCTATTTTACTTCCTGGGTTTTCTAATTTTTTTCAAGCCTTGAGCCCCAAGGTCTCCATCACCAATTGCTTCTCATGCTGGAAATCCACCACCCTCTGAAGCATTATCTTCTGGGCCATCACCGGACCTGCTCCATGCCAGGTGGCAACTCCATGTTGGCCTGCACACCAGTTCTGTAAGAGTTTATGGACCTTGAGGATGTTCTCCGTGGGCTCCTGGGAGCCGAAGCTCAAAAACTCCTCCACATAGGCCCTGGTCTCCGGATTCTTGAGCTCCCTTAAAGAAGGAAGGGTTACCACCAAGCCCCCCCCTATGTCCCCGGCTAAGGCCATCACTCTCCAGAAGGCATTACAGATGTTGAGCTTGGCCACATTGCCCATGAGCTCATCGGGCAGGAAAACCCCTGAGCCAGGAGGATCTTCCTGCCCCAGATGGGCTGCAGCCAGCCCGCAGGCCCTTCCGGTTTCCCTTAGAGTTACCATCTCGGTTAACTGCTCGTTTATGTGGGCCGCCTTCTCGAGACCCTTATATTCCTGAATGAGCTTGCATGCCCCTATGATCAGGTTCATGAAGCCCACCTTGCAGGTGCCTCCGCATGTCATCCTGTGGCAGCGGGCAAAACGGGCCACTATCTTGCCCGAGTACTTGACCTCACCGAAGTGGAACACCCTCTCCCAGGGCACAAAAACATCCTCGAATACCACCATGGCCGTCTCCCTTTGGCCATAGAGGGGATTGCCCAGCTCATAGAGGTCTTGGGCATGCTCCCTCTCTGCCGAGAAGGGTGAGTATTGGCAGATGTAAGTGATGCCTGGGGCATCCGTGGGAACCGCAAATGCCACCGCATAATCCTCTTCCCCGGGGCCTTTGGCCGACTGGGGTAGCACCAGCATCTCGTGGCTGGCATAGGCCCCGCTAATGTTTATCTTGGCTCCCCTGACCACTATGCCCCCGGGCTTTTTCTCCACTACCTTGAGGGAAAGATATGGATCAGGCCACTCCAGGGCCTTTTTCTTCCTATCCCCCCTGGGCTCTGTGAGGGCCCCGGCTAGGCACAGGTCCTCCCTCTGGAGTCTTTCCAGATAAGCCATGAACCTCTGGTGGTAGTCGGTACCTAGGTCCTGGTCCATCTCCCAGGTGGTGGCTGCCAGCGCGTGAAGCCCATCATAGCCCGGGCAACGATAAATGCAGGTCCCCAGTCTCTCGGCTGCCACGGTGCCGGCCTGGGCCTTGGCCAGAAGATCCTCCACACTTCGGCTCACATGAAGGTAACGATGAATGGGCTGGTTTATCAGGGGGGAGACCAGGCTCATGGCCTCCTGGAATCTTGGATCATGGGCCCAGCTGTAAGTGGCTTTATTGGCCTCCACCACGGTTCGGGTCACGGGATTGGTCAGAACGTCTTTTACCCTGCACCCGTTCATGTACACCTTGGGTCTTCTTGCTTTGAGGCTCTCTTCAAACTCCTCCGGAGTCATAAGGCCCATGATTCATCCTCCTTGGCTACCTAAAGCTCATTTATCATCGAAGAGCCTTCTTCGATCTATGACCCGTCTGGCCTTGAACTGTGTTCTCTCCAGGCTACCTGGAGCCAAGAGCTCGATTGTTGGCCTAAGCCCGATCTTACCCTTGATGCGGGTGGCCATGTCCGACTTGAAGCGCTCCAGGACCCCGGGATCGCTCTGTGCTGCTCTGTGGATCTCTTGGCTATACTCGGCCTGCACCAGCAGGTCATCCATGGCCCTTTCTCTGGAGACTATGATACGGAACTCTCCACCAAAGCCCTCCATGCCCCTTAGCACTTCCTCGATGGCGCTCGGATATACATTCTCACCCCTGATGACCAGCATATCATCCACCCGTCCGTAGATACCACGGGGGAGCCTGGGATATGTGCGTCCGCAGGGACAGGGCTCGTCTGTCCACAGAGACAGATCCCCAGACCAGAATCTGATCATGGGCTGGGAGGTGCGCTCCAGATGAGTATACACCGGAACCCCTTCACTTCCATATGGGACCCTTCGCATTGTCTTGGGATCCACCAGTTCAGTGTATACTATGTCATTCCACAGGTGCATACCTTGTCTGTACTCGCACTCCCCATTGGTCATCCAGGGTGTCATCTCGGCTGTGGAGCCCATGTCAACACACTTGCAGCCATAGGTCTGCTCAATGAGCCTCTTGGTGGAGGGAATGCCCGCCCCAGGCTCTCCCGAAAAGAACATTATCCTGAAGGAGAAGTCCTTCCGGCAATCATAGCCGTTTTCCCTGGCCACCTCGGCTATGTACAGGGCATAAGAGGGAGTGCCGTAGAAGGCAGTAGGCTTGATCTCCTTCATCCAGCTTAGCCCCATGAGGGTCTGACCTGGCACACCTGCCCCAAAGGGAAAGCACTTGGCCCCCAGCCGCTCCCCCCCTACCAGGGCTCCCCATGAACCCATGTACAGGCTGAAGAAGGAGCCGATGAAGATGGTATCCTGCGGCCTCAGGCCTGCACCCCACATGATCCTGGCATGGGCATTGGCGATGCGGCGCCAGTCCTCTCTGCCAATGGCGAAGGCCGTGGGTCTGCCTGTTGTGCCAGAGGTGCCGTGAATGCGAATAACCTCTGAAGGCTCGATGCAAAGGTAGCTGCCAAAGGGTGGATTCTCGGCCTGATCTTTGCGGATCTCCTCCTTGGTCAAGACAGGAACCTGCTCAAAATCCTCCAAGCTTCTGATCTTCTCGAGCCGGATCCCTGCTTGATCCCATTTTTTTTTGTAAAAGGGCGAGCGCTCATAGGCCCAGGCCATCTGAGCCTTTATCTTCTGGAATATGATCTTTTCTCTTTCGACCGGATCCATGGTCTCCAGATCCGGGAACCAGTATTTCTGATCTTGCGCCGGCATGTACCTATCGTCGTACAGCGGGGGCCACTGGAGCATGACTCAAACCCTCCTCTCCCTTGCTTCTTGCTCTATGAATGAGATTATGCGACTAACAGGGGTGTTGGGGCCGAAGACTTCTCGGATGCCAAGCCTCTTTAGCTCCTCCATGTCCTGAGGGGGAATCACCCCGCCCATGATCACAGGGATGTCTTCCATGCCCTTTTCTCTGAGAAGCCTCACCACCTTGGGTCCCAGGCTCAGGTGGTTTCCCGAAAGGGTGCTGAGGCCCACCACGTCCGGGGCCTCCTGGAGGGCTGCGGTAGCTATGGCCTCAGGAAACTGGTTGCCCAGATATATCACCTCCATACCCGCATCCCTGAGCAGCCGAGAGATGGATACCACTCCCCGCCAGTGTATGTCCAACCCCAGCTTGGCAAGCAAAACCTTTATTGGCCTGCCCCTTGCCATGTCTTCTCATGCCTCCTTCCCTTGCGCTTTCAGGCCTCCCATGCTGTGCTTTTCTCGAGTTGGGTAGAGCCGTGATTGTGATCGGAAAGATTCATTACCTGAGCCCTTTTCTGGTCATTTGAGGGGGAATTCCCACAGGCCGAAGATTTTTCTGAAGACCCCCTGTATCTCCCCCAAGGTGGCCCTGGCTCTCACGGCCTCCATCACTGGAGGCATGAGATTGCCTCCTTGCAGGCAACACTCCCTCAGATCGTTCATGGCCTTGTGCCAAGCGCCTTTGTCCCTTTGGCTCTTCAGCTCCCTTAGCTTCTGCTTTTGGCGGCTTTCGGTCTCAGGGTATCTGAAGATCTCCTGGGGAATTTGAGAAGATTCCCCGGGCTGATAGTTCACCCCCACTATGGGAAACTTCCCTGACTCTATGGCCCTTTGTTGCTCATAGGCAAAGTCGGCAATGAGCCTGTGCATCCAGCCGCTTTCCACCGAGGCTATGATGCCTCCCAGGGAGTTTATTTTCTCCAGGAATTCCAGGATCCTGGATTCCATCTGGGAGGTCAGGCTCTCCAGGAAATAGGAGCCTCCCAGGGGATCCACCACCTTGGTCACTCCTGTTTCCACCTGGAGAATCTGCTGGGTCCTCAAGGAGATGAGAGCAGATTGTTCGGTTGGGGCCGAGAAAGCCTCGTCGTAGGAGTCCACATGGAGGGATTGGGCTCCGCCCAGCACTGCCGCCAGCCCTTGTATGGCAGCTCGGGCGATGTTGTTGAGGGGTTCTATTGCTGGGAGGGTGATTCCGGCAGTTTGAACATGAAATCGCATGAGGTGGGATCTGGGCTTCTCGGCCCCGAGACCTTCTGAGGTGATCCTGTACCAAACTCTTCTGGAAGCCCTGCACTTGGCTATCTCCTCGAAGAAATCGTTGTGCAGATCCCAGAAAAAGGAAAAACGAGGCAGAAAGGAATCCGGGTGAAGGCCCCTTCTGATGAGCTCTCTGGCCGTGGCCTCTGCGTTGGCTATGGCCACTCCTACCTCGGTGATGGCGTCGGTGCCTGCCTCCCTGAGGTTGTAACCGTTGTAGCTGACCGGATTCCAGCGAGGCAGCAAGGAGCTGGCCTGCTCTATTACATCGCACTGGATCCTGAAAGATTGCCTGGGAGGCAGAATCTCAGGAGCGCTTCCGATGGTTGTTTCCATGAGAAAATCATTTTGAGTTGTGCCCGCCAGGCTTTCCCAGGGAATCCCCCTTTCTTGGGCCATGACCAGGTACATGGAAAGCAGCACCACGGTGGTGCTGGGAAGATGAGTCACCAAAGATACGCTCACCCGGTCTATGGGAAGCCCCTCAAAGAGGGAGGCCATGTCTTCCACCGAGTCTATGGCCACCCCGCACTGTCCCACGTTTCCCTCTGCCTGAGGGGAGTCCGAGTCGTAGCCCCGGATGGTAGGGAGATCCAGCACGATATTGAGCCCTGTGCCTCCCTTTTCCAGGAAGAAACGCATGCGTTTGTTACAGTCTTCCGGAGAGCCAAATCCGGCTATCTGCCTTATGGTGAAGGGCCTTCCCCTGTACATGTTGGGATAAACCCCTCTGGTGTAAGGGGCAAGCCCTGAGAAGCTCAGATCCCTCATGTAATCCAGCTCGCTTATGTCTTCTGGCGTGTATATGAGCCTCAGGGGAATGCCCGAGGCGGATCTGAGATTCTTTTCTCCTTCCAGGTCCTCTGGGCTCAGGCAATCCCTCTCCCATCGGGATCTGGCCTGTCGGATCTCCTCTATGGTTTCAGGATGGAAAAGGCTTTTCTTTTTCATTTCTCCTCCTGGAGTCTTGTTCCCCGAAGGTCTTCTTGAACCATTCCTCTGTCCTGCCTAGGTGTTCTCGCATGAGCTTGCGGGCCTTTTCCCCTTTTGCCTCGGCCACGGCCTGGTAAATGGCCTCGTGCTCTTCCAGGAGCTGGAGCTTTTCCTTTGGGCTGCGGAAGATCCTCTCGTGGGAGACCCTCGTCACCTCTGCAAACAAATAGAAGATGGTGTTGGCCACATGGTAATAGATCCCATTGTGAGTTGCCCTGGCCAGACTCAGGTGAAAGTCGGCATCCAGATGATGGATTGGTTTGCCTTGCTGCAAACCCAGTTTCATCTGCTCCAGGATCTCCTCAAGCAGCTTAAGTTCTTGGGGCTCTATCCTTTCTGCGGCCAGAGCCACGGCCCAGGACTCCACTTCGGTCCTGAACTCGGCCAACTCCACCATTCTCCTCTCAGAGCTCAAGATCAGCTCCTGGAGAGGGTCCCTGAGGCAGCGCTCGGCAACGTTCATGACATATGTGCCATTTCCCTGGACCGATTGCACTAAACCCAGGTGTTCCAGGATCCCCATGGCTTCCCTGAGGGTGGGACGGCTCACTCCCAGTTGTTGAGCCATCTCCCTTTCGGGGGGAAGACGGCTTCCGGGCCTCAGAGCCCCGGAGCCCATGAGTTCCTGGATCTGAACCACTATCTCGTGGGTGACCCTCTTGGGGCGAATGGGCTTGAACAAAAGACCTTCTCCCTTTTAAATGGCCTGACCATTTAACCATTCCAGGAAAAGCATGTCAAGCTCTGAGGGGCTGTATGGAACCCCTGTCCCGCATTTTTCCAGATGAGTGGATCCGGGCCATGCCCGATTGGCTCCCATGAGAAGCCAATTCCCGGATCTGCCCGAAAGATTAGAAAGTTTCTCAGGCTCTGGGTATCACTCCACAGAACATCAATCTGGAGGCAACTGAGAGGTCTCTAAGAAGGGAACAAGAGGGCGGCACTTTCGTCCCGCCCCTTATTCTCGTACAAGACTTGGCAGGGTTACTCTTCGCTGGGGGAGTAGAAACACTTTTTGGGAGAGTTGATCTTGCCTTTCTCCTTGAGCTCTTGGATGGCCTTGGAGACCTCAGAGACGTCTTTGCCCGTGATCCTGGCCACATCTCCGGGCCTAAGGGGCCGACCAGCCTTTTTCATGGCCTCCAGAATTGTTTTTTCGGTCTCGCTCATGAGCATCACCTCCTGCTGAGATACTGGCCTAAGCATAGGGCCTAGGACCTGGATTACCTCCAACCCCCAGAGACTGTAATGGGTTTGGAGGCAATCCAGGTTCCAAAGAAAAATCTTAAGCAGGGCATCTCGGGGAGTCAACAACAAAGCCCACCAAAGTTTTTTCTCTAACATCTCACAGGAGGTGTCATGGATGAGGGTTGGTACAGAGCAACTCCTTTAGAGCTCCTGGATACCTTTTTGCAAAATCCTCGCATTTGCCCGGGGAGTGATCTTTTGTTTTGTTTGGCGGTGGTCCACTGATCGGGGTTCAAGTCAAGCCCGGGAAGTGATATGATCCTTCAGCCTTCTGCTTACATGGAGATACTGCCACGGCATGCATTCCCGGTGCCAGGCGAACAAATCATCCCGCAAGAGGAGGTGGCAAGATGAGCGGCAGGAGAGGCTTTTGGGTGTGCATGGTATCTCTTTTCGTGCTGGGCCTGTGCCTGAGTGCAGGTATCAAGCCCTCTCATTCGGCCGAAAAGGTGATCAAGTGGAAGTGCCAGTCCCACTGGCCCACGGCCAGCAGTTCTTACAAGGACAGCCTCATTCGACTGGTGGAAAACATCAAAAGCAGGACCAACGGCCGCCTTCTCATAGAGCCTTTTGCGGCCGAGTCACTGGTGCCCTCACCTGAAATATTCAATGCAGTCAAGAGGGGCATGATAGAGATGGCCACGGCCTCCCCTGGCTATTTCCGTGACCAGGTCCCCCTTGCCGGGATCGCCTCCGGGCTTCCTTTTGCCTTCCGCCAGGTGTGGGAGTGCGCTTACTTCCACAAAGGGCTGGGCTTTGAACAGATGATGAGGGAGGCCTGCTCCCCACACGGAGTCTATGTTTCCACTGACAAGGTGTATCCCACTGAGATGGTATCCAAGAAGCCCCTGGAGAAGATGGAGGATTTCAAGGGCTTAAAGGTACGTTCATCAGGGGTTTTGGCCAACTTCCTGACTGCCTTGGGCGGAGCAGGCTCTTACATCCCAGGACCAGAGATTTACCCAGGCCTGGCCTCGGGGGTGATAGACGCTGCCCACTGGGGGGCCGTGCAAGGAGCAGCCAGCATGGGCTTTTATGATGTGTGCAAGTACCATCTGAAGCCAGGTCTGAACATTGCTGCCACCGATGTTTGGCTCATCAATCAGAAGGCCATGGACTCTCTGCCTGCGGACATAAGGGAGATACTGCTTTGGACTCTGGAGGAACAATTCTGGTTCAGGACAACCCAGTATGAGTATCTGGAGGCCATCACCCTGGCCAAGGTGCAGAAGGAAAAGGGCGTCAAGGTGGTGGTGCTTGCGCCCGAGGAGCAGAAAAAGATCACGGAGGTGGCGGTCAAGATCTGGGACGAAGAGGCCAAGAAGGCGCCCGAAAACGCCAAGGCAGTGGAGCTGCTAAAAGATTTTCTCAAGTCCTTGGGATACCTGTGATCAGAGGCCGGGCAAGTGGCCTGGGGGCTCGTGCAAGTCACCCACTCTCGGGCCACTTCCTTTGAAATCTGCCTTCTAGAATGGGGCAAGGGGAGGATTTACGCGCCGGAGGTGAGAAACCGTGCAGAGGGTCTTGAATGCGGTGGATTTTCTCAACGACAGACTAGGCAGGATCCTCTCTTTGGGGATCCTTCTCATTTTCGGGCTTTTGATCCTGGAGGTGGCCCTCAGGTACCTGTTCAACTCACCCACGGTCTGGGCCAATGAGCTGACTCAGATGATCTTCGGGGCGTACGTGGTTCTCTCAGGGGGACATCTTCTCTGGTGCGGTGGGCACGTTAACGTGGACATCCTTTATTCTCGGCTCTCACCAAGGACCAAGGCCTTGATGGATGTGCTCACCTCATCGGTATTCTTCGCCTTTTGCTTGATGCTACTTTATTACGGGGGCTCCCTGGCCTTGGAGTCCCTGGGCAGATGGGAGCATTCCCAGTCACCTTGGAATCCCCCTCTTTACCCTGTGAAGCTGACCATACCTCTGGGGGCCCTGCTGGTGCTCATTCAAGGCACGGCCAAGCTCCTCAGGGACATATTGATTCTGGCTGGTAAGAAAGAGCCCTCGGCTCCCAAGCCACATTGAGGAATGCAGGATGAACATAGAGCTTTTGACCATTCTCTTCTTTTCGGCCTTGCTCTTGGTCTTGCTCCTTGGGCTACCCCTTTCTTTTGTGCTGGGAGGGGTTTCCGTTGTGTTTCTTTATTTCACCTGGGGTCCCCAGTCCTTTTACATGGTGGCAGCCCAGACATGGGGAGCCATGAACAAGTTCACCCTGGTGGCCATTCCCCTTTTCATCTTCATGGCCATGATCCTGGAAAGGGCTGGGGTGGCGGAAGACCTGTACGAGATGATGTATCTTTGGTTCGGCCCCCTGAGGGGCGGCCTGGCCATAGGTACAGTGGCCATATGCGCCATATTCGCGGCCATGTGCGGGATAAGCGGTGCGGCTGTGGTGAGCATGGGAGTCATAGCTCTCCCTTCCATGTTGAAGTACAACTATGACAAGGAACTGGCCCTGGGTTGCATAAACGCAGGGGGAAGCCTTGGCATCCTGATACCCCCCAGCGTGATCATGATCATATATGCCATCATATCAGGGGAGTCCGTGGGAAAACTTTTTGCAGGAGGTGTGGTTCCGGGCCTTGTCATAGCCTTTCTCCTGAGCCTTTACATCGGAATTCGATGCCTCCTGCAGCCCCACCTGGGCCCTGCCCTGCCCAGGGATCAGAGGGGAAACTTGGCTCAGAAGCTCCTGGCCATAAGAGCCATCATCCTACCTCTTTTGATCGTGGTCATGGTGCTTGGATCCATGATGGGGGGTATCACCACCCCCACAGAGTCCGCCTCCATGGGAGTCTTGGGCGCCATCATCTCCGGACTGGTGCATAAGAGGCTCACCTGGGAGCTCATCAAAGAGGCATGCCTTCGTACATTTAGGCTCACAGGAATGATCATGTGGATTCTCTTCGGGGCCTATTGCTTCAGTGCAGCCTACCACGGCATGGGGGCCCCCGCCCTGGTACAGGATCTCATGAGACATATTCCCGGGGGGGCCTGGGGCAGCATGATCTTCATTCAGGGTGTGCTTTTCGTCTTGGGTATGTTTCTGGATCCGGCCGGCATAATGATGATCACTGCTCCCATATTTCTTCCTGTTGTGAAAGCCCACGGCTTTGACCCTGTTTGGTTCGGAATCCTCTTTACCATCAACATGGAAATCGGGTACATGACCCCGCCTTTTGGCTTCAACCTTTTTTACCTAAAGGGCATAGTTCCTCCATCCATAACAATGGCAGATATCTACCGCTCCGTGATTCCTTACACCCTGGTGGAGCTGGTAGGCCTGGCATTGATCATGGCTTTCCCTGCCTTGGCTACCTGGCTTCCCTCCAAGATCTTTTAGCTGACACCATGACCCATGGATGCCCGCCTCAAAAAAAATCAAGGCCCCAAGCTTGTGATCCTTAAATCCATGTTCGTTAAATCCTTCTTAAGGCTTCTCCCCATTTGCCGTTTCCTGTAAAACTTCTGGAGGGGTGAGCGAAACAGTGAAATAAATCCAATTATATTGCCTTGCTAGCCACTCGGCGCAAGTCCATGCGCATCTACTTCTTCCAGGCCACTCCCCACAGCTCAGGCTCCCTCAACAAAGCCAAGGGCCCTCCTCTTGGTTTGAAGCCTTTGGTATTGTCGTCCCACCTGCTCCTGTGGCTGCACCAGAGCCTGATCCTGAACCAGGGCTTGAAGTTCCTCCAAATAGACCAGGGAGAGAGCTCCTGGAGATGCAGAAGCCTTTCATAGTGGGTCCTGGGATTGCGGGGGCCTGCCTGGCCGGTGAGCCTGTCCCAAAAAAGCCTCTTCATGGGGTAAAAGAGATTGTAAAACCATTTGTTGGGAAAGGTATGAAAGACCACCATCCCATCGGATCTGAGCACCCGATGAACCTCTGCCAGAGTCTTCCTTAACTGGTTCTTGGTCAGGTGCTCCAGTATGTCTGAAAGGATGACCCTGTGAAACACACTGGAAGAAAAAGGCAAACTGGAGCCTTCGGCCCTGCACAATCCGGCCCTTGGGATGATTCCACCCACGGAAGATCTAAAGAGGGTCTCCTTGGATATCTCTATGGCCTCCTTGGATGGATCCACTCCAAAGGCCAGAGCCCCTGCTTCCACGGCATGGCGCAGTAGCTCCCCTCGGCCGCATCCCAGGTCCATGACCCTCATTGGAGATCCCATGTCCGCCAGCCTAAAGACTATGAAAAGCCTCTCATCCAGAAGCCCCCCATGGGTTTCCTTGTAAAGCTCGTGGCCCCCGCAAGCCTCCAGGAAATATGTTCGGTCATAGAGTTCATGGCTCACCTTCCTATGCCTCCTGTACAAAGACCCCCTTGACAAAATTGGGCTCAGGCAAGAAAATCATACTTTGGAAATAGGATATGTCTTGGACCAAGGGATCCAAACCCCTGGGCAAGTTTGATATCAGGAGGAGGATATGTACTCGGAGATAGTTATGGATCATTTCCAGAATCCCCGCAACGTGGGGGAGATGGAAAACCCCGACGGGGTGGGTGAGGTGGGCAATCCCGTTTGCGGGGACATGATGAAGTTCTTCATCCGTGTCAAGGACAATGTCATAGAAGATGTGAAGTTCCTTACCTTCGGCTGTGGGGCGGCCATAGCCGTAAGCAGCATGGTAAGCGAGCTGGCCAAGGGCAAGACCTTGGATGAGGCTCTTCAGATCACCAGAGACCAGGTGGCCGATGCCCTGGGCGGCCTTCCCAAGAACAAGCTGCATTGCTCCAACCTGGGATCAGATGCACTTCATAGGGCCATTCATGATTACCGTCACAAACGTTTAGGGATCCCCATGCCAGAGGCTCCCCAGCATGAGCACGAGGAGCACAAGTTCCGCCACTGTCCTTACTGTGACGTGGAGAACCCAGAAGACCTGGCATATTGCCGGGCCTGCGGCAAGCGGCTCTAAACCCCATGCGCGTCTCCAAGAAGGCCCAGTGCGGCACAAGGGCCATGCTGGAGCTGGCCCTGCATTACGGCCAGAACGTGGTTCCCATCTCCCACATAGCCCGTATCCAGGGGATCTCCATGAAGTATCTGGAGCAAGTGATGACGCCCCTGCGCCGGGCAGGCTTGGTGGAGGCCACCCGTGGAGCAGGGGGCGGGTACAGGCTGACCCGTCCCCCCAAGGAAATCAGGGTCGCAGAAGTCATAAGAGCCCTTCAGGAACCCATGGAGCCCGTGAAGTGCCTTCAAGATACCCGCCTCTGTGACCGAGTAAGCAGGTGTCAAGCCAGAACCATTTGGTCGGATCTGCATCAAATAATAGAAAGCGCCCTTGAGAAAATCACCCTCCAAGAGATCCTGGATCGGGCTCCAGCGGATCCGGAGAAAACTAACCCATGTACACAACCATGGCTTCCTTCCTGACAAAAAAGGCCTGCAGGGCCATAAGAAACTATTCTTCGGGAAATGCTTCCAGGCCTGGACCGCTGGGATGGTTGGGCTTCTGATTGGCCGGGTTGTTTTCCAGGAAAAGGCTGTAGGCACTTTGCTTACAGAAGAGTCGGTTAACCTGTCTTAGAGCCAAGCATCCCTCTTGCCTGGTGATGTTAAACTAAGGCCTGCTGCGTTCTGCGAGAGTCCTGGCTGCCAAGGTGCCTGATCCATCTTCCAGATCCCTTGTCCTCTTGGCCACCAGTTGTCTGAAGGTTCCTGAGTCAGCCGGGCTTACTGGATCTGAATTTATGAAATTGACCTTAAGCGGGTTTATGAACTGCCCCCCCTTCATGAGCCTGAAATCCAGATGGGGTCCTGTAGCAAGTCCCGTTGCTCCCACATAACCTATGACCTGCCCCTGTCTGACGCTTACGCCCGAGCGGATGCCAGCCCCAAATCGGCTCAGGTGACCGTACATGGAAACATAGCTTTGGCCGTGTTGGATCTTTACAAGATTTCCAAAGCCCCCTTCCCAGCCCGCCGAAACTACCCTCCCGTCTGCCACCGCCCGAACAGGAGTACCTGTGGGCGCGGCATAATCCACTCCCAGGTGAGGTCTGTAAGTCTGCAAGATGGGGTGTAACCTGGCCTGGGTAAAACCCGAGGTGATACGGGTAAATTTCAAAGGCGAACGAAGAAAAGCCTTGCGCAGGGACCTGCCTTGGCTGTCAAAATACCCCTCCTGGCTTGCCTTGCCGTTGAAATAGAAGGCCCAGAATGCCCTGCCCTTGTTGACGAACCTGGCAGCCAGGATCCTGCCATAGCCCACCCTCTTATCCCCTATCCATTTCTCCTCCAAAAGCAGGTCAAAACGGTCCCCTGCTCTCAGATCCACGTGGAAGTCAATGTCGTAATCAAAGATGTTGGCCAGGGCAAGGGTTACGGAGGCCGGCAGCCCTGCCTTGTCCATGGCTCCAAAAAGGGAGTTCTGAATGGTTCCAGAGACCACCTTTTGACGCACCTCCAGAGGCTTCATCTCTTTTCGAGCCTGAAGCCTCTCCCCTGAACGTTCCACTAGGAGCATACATTGAAAGTCCAGCTCCGCTTCCACCTGCATCACCCGGCCGTCCTGGTCGTCCAAAGTGACAAGAAACTTGGTTCCTTCCCTCAAACGCTTCAAATCCTGGACTGCTTTCACCGCATCCACGATCTCTTTGGCCTGAATTTGTCCCAGACCGGCTTTCTTGAGGGCATCCTCAAGACCCTCCCCTTTTTTCAAGAGGATTTCCCTGGACTGTTCCTGGCTTTCCTCCTGAACTTCCACTTCTTGCAAAACCGGGGATTCGGAGAAGTCCCTCAGGCCCCGCGCCATTGAAAGCTGTTCTTCCAGCAGTTTGGGCGGTGGGAGGGAGAAGGCCGGGCCATCCATCAACCATGTCACCACCAGGGCCAGGGCAGCCCCTGTGGTCAACAGGCCTGCCACCCGGCAAAGGACCCACTCGGCTTTTCTGCCCCTCAGAAGGTTCCTCCGAAGCCTTTCCCTGCACAAGTGCTTGGAGGACCCCGATCTATCCAGGAAGCCCCTCACACCTCTCAAAACAGAACCTCCATCATCTGACCCACCGACTCCACCCCCAGAACCTCCATGGGGACCTCTTGGCTGGCCTGAGCCATGTTCCCCTTGGGCAGAAGACACTTGCGAAAACCCATCCTGTGGGCCTCCCTCAGCCTTGGAGACACCCTCTGAATCCCACGCACCTCTCCTGTCAGGCCTATCTCCCCGAATAGAACCAAAAGAGGATCCACGGCCCGATTGAGATAACTGGAGGCTATGGCCGAGGCTATGCCCAAATCCACGGCAGGCTCCTCAACCCTCATGCCACCTACCACGTTCACGTACATGTCCTGGTCTGAAAGATGAATGCCCCCATGTTTCTCCAGCACAGCCGTGAGAAGCGCCACCCTCTGCCCGTCAACCCCCATGGTGGCCCTTCTGGGCACACCGTACCCGCTCCTGGAAACAAGGGCCTGCAATTCCACCAAGAGGGGCCTGTTGCCCTCCATGCTGGCCAGAACCACGGAGCCTGGCACGCCCCTGGGCCTTTCGCTCAGGAACCTCTCCGAGGGGTTCATCACCTCTTCCAGGCCTCTTTCCCTCATCTCCAATATGCAGATCTCATCCGTGGAACCAAAACGATTCTTCACACACCTCAGGATCCTGAAAGGATGTCCCCTTTCCCCTTCCAGGTAAAGCACCAGGTCCACCATGTGCTCCAGCACCCTTGGCCCTGCCAGAACCCCCTCCTTGGTCACATGGCCCACCAGCACCACCGTGATGCCGCGGCCCTTGGCCACCGAAGTCAGTAAAGAAGTGGTCTCCCGAAGCTGTCCCACGCTGCCTGGAAGGGAGGGGTGCTGGTCTGTGTAAAGGGTCTGGATGGAATCCACTATTATCAGACGCGGCTCCAGAGCACAAACGGCATCCAGGGCGCGTTCCAGATTTGGCTCTGCCAGTACCCACAAACCTTCGGTCTCAAGCCCCAGCCTGTCCGCCCTTATCTTGAGTTGATGGGGTGATTCCTCCCCGCTCAGATAAACGGCTCTGGCTCCTCCGAGGGTCAGCTTCTGGCAAACCTGAAGCAGCAAAGTTGACTTGCCGATCCCAGGGTCCCCCCCCAGCAGCACCACAGAGCCATCCACCAGGCCTCCACCTAGGACCCTGTCCACCTCGGGCCAACCGGTGCTGAGCCTTCGAGTGCTCTCTGCTGGAATCTGGGAGAGTGGAAGGGGAGAGATCTGCTCCACGGGCCCAAACCAGGCCCTGCGCTGAGGACGTTCAGGCTGCGGCGTTTCTTCCAGCAAGGTGTTCCATTCCCCGCAGTCAGGACAACGGCCCATCCACTTGGCTGAACGATACGCGCAAGCCTGACAAACGTAGCTTGTCCGGAGCTTGGCCATGAATCTCCCCATGGGCCCAGGGCCCAGGACAAATCGGGGGGATTATACGCATGAGCGGGCCTCCTGTCAACCCAAAGCTCAGGCTTTTAAGTGAACAAAAAAATGGCTCCCTGGCCCAGAAGCCAGCGCATCCCAGCCTCCGGGATTTGCCTCATGGCTCAAGACGCATGGAGATACCTGCCTTGAGCCTGGCAACCAACTGCCCAACCCTTCTGGGAAGGTCATCTTCTGTGCGATTCTCTTCAATGAGGCGCACAATGGCACTTCCCACCACAACCCCGTCGGCTAAGCTGGCCGAGGATCTTGCCTGGTTATGGTCCGATATGCCGAATCCCACCATTACCGGAAGGTTGGTCCATTTCCTTATGAGTTGAATCTGTTTTCTAACAGCTTCCAGCTCTGGTTGAGCAGTGCCGGTAACGGCAGTTGTCGATATGCAATATATGAAGCCCTGGGCTCCCCTGAGGATGTGCCAGAGCCGATCAGGCCCTGTGGTGGGAGCCACCAGAACTATGTAATCCAGACCCATGGAGTCCGTATGGCATCTCAGCTCATCCCATTCCTCTGGCGGAAGATCCACAACCAGGATGCCGTCCAGTCCTGATCCACAAGCTTCCCTGGCAAATCGCTCAGGCCCGTAAGCCAAGATGGGATTGTAGTAAGTGAAGAGCAAAAGCGGAATGTCAAGCACTCTTCTCAGTGCGACCACCAGTTCCAAAACCCTCTCCAGGGTGGTTCCACTCATCAATGCCCTTCGGCATGCAGCCTGGATCACCGGTCCATCTGCCGTGGGGTCAGAAAAGGGCAGCCCTATCTCGATTATGTCAGCACCGGCCCTGGCCATCTCCAGCACTATTTCATAGGTTCCCTCCAGATCTGGATCCCCTGCTGTCACATACGTCACAAGAGCCTTTTCCCCTCGTTCTCTCAGCTGCTGGAATCTCCTCAGGATCCTTCTCATCTGCCCAAAGCCTCCATGCCACGAAATACCACATCCGCATCCTTGTCCCCCCTGCCGGAGAGGTTGAGCACAAGCACACTATCCTTGTCCATCCTGGGTGCCATGCGCACTGCCCATGCCACGGCATGGGCGCTCTCCAGCGCCGGTATTATCCCTTCCAACCTGGACAACATATAAAAGGCATCCATGGCCTCATTGTCTGTAACGCACACGTAGCATACCCTACCTGTGCTTCTCAGGTAGCTGTGTTCCGGCCCAACCCCTGGGTAGTCCAGGCCTGGTGCTATGGAATGGGCTTCTTGGATCTGACCTTGCTCGTCTTGAAGAACATATGTCTTGGCCCCATGGAGGACCCCCACAGATCCAGCACAGAGACAGGCTGCGTGGCGGCCAGTTGAAAGCCCCTTTCCCGCGGCTTCAACCCCGTACATGGCCACTTCTCTGTGCCCAAGGAATGCATAGAACAGCCCAAGGGAATTGCTTCCCCCGCCCACGCACGCCACCAGAGCATCCGGTAGTTTTCCTTCCTTGCTAAGGATCTGGATCTTGGCCTCCCTGCCTATTATGCTCTGGAAATCCCTAACCATCATGGGATAGGGGTGGGGACCGGCGGTGCTGCCTATGACGTAATAGGTGTCCTTCACATGAGCCACCCACTCCCTCATGGCCTGGCTCATGGCCTCCTTCAGGGTGGAGGTGCCGCAGCCAACAGCACTTACTTGAGCTCCCAGGATGCGCATCTTCAAGACATTGGAGGCCTGGCGCCTCATGTCCTCCTCGCCCATGAGGATCCGACACTCCAAGCCCAACAAAGCTGCGGCAGTGGCAGTTGCCACCCCATGCTGGCCAGCGCCTGTTTCCGCCAAAACCCTTCTCTTACCCATGCGCTTTGCCAAAAGGCACTGCCCCAGGGCATTGGTGATCTTGTGGGAGCCCGTGTGGTTGAGATCCTCCCTCTTGAGGTAGAGCCTAGCCCCACCCAAAGTGTGGCTGAGCCTCTCAGCCAGGAAAAGCGGGGTGGGTCTGCCAGCATAATCCTTCAGATAACCCATGAGCTCCTGCTTAAAGCGTCTTTGGCCCCGAAGCTCAAGGTACGCCCTTTCCACCTCCTCCAGGGCAGAGAAAAGGGTCTCTGCCACATACCTCCCCCCGAACTTTCCGAAGTGACCCTTTTTGTCAGGGGTCCTCATTGGGGATGGCTTCTTTCTAAATCTCTTCTGATTCAAGGCATACCTCCAATGGATTCCCTCTCGAACATGGGAGTCAATATCTACCCACATCTATTGAAAACAGGCCTTCCTGAAAATTTGCTACAGAGCTGCCTTGCCAATTTCACAAAGCGGATCATCTTGCTTTCATCCTTCCTTCCCGGGCTCTTCTCAATCCCACTGCTGACATCAATAGCATCCGGCAACACAACTTTCACGGCCTCCGCCAGGTTTCCTTGGTTGAGTCCTCCTGCTAGCACAAGCCTGTGCCCGGTTCGGATGCGTGGAGCCAGTTGCCAGTTGGCCAATCTCCCTGTGCAATGGTGCACTCTTGGGTCAAAGCCATCCAGTAACAACGCCCAGAGCCTCTTGTATTCCTTCAGATATTCCAACTCCTGGCCGTGCCCCCTGATTGCCTTGATCAGGGGCAGATCTGCCATGGCAAGAAAATATTGGGGAGTTTCATGTCCGTGGAGTTGGACCAGGTTCAGGTTCAGGTCATGGAATATGGAACGCACCTTATGGGGTCTTTCATCCACAAAGACCCCCACTTTGCATATCTCAGCAGGCAGCCTCTCTATTATTTTTAGCGCCTCCCCGGGCCCTATGTAGCGTGGACTTGGAGGATAAAACACGAATCCCAAAGCATCCACCCCTAGCTCCACGGCCAGAAGAGCATCCTCCAGGTTGGTTATGCCGCAGACCTTTATCTGCATCTCCAGGCTCCTATGCGGTGGAGTTCTTTTTGCCCAGGAGCTCTTTTAGCTTGGCTTCAGGATCCTTGGCCCTCATCAAAGCTTCGCCCACGAGAAAGGCTCTCACCCCTACATGGAGAAGCCTCCTTAGGTCCTCACGGTGGCGGATCCCGCTCTCGGTGACCAGTGTCACCTGGCTGCCCACCAGCGGGGCCAGATGCAGGGTGACTTGGAGGTCTGTGGTGAGGGTGCGCAGGTCCCTGTTGTTTATGCCAATGACTTCTGCCCCGGCCCTGAGGGCACGGCTCAATTCCCCACGCTGGTGCACTTCCACCAGGGGGCACAGGCCCAGTGTGCGAGCCAGGCTTACCATCTCTGCAAGCCTTCCGCCCTCCAGAAGCGCTGCTATGAGCAAAACCGCATCGGCCCCCAGCACCCGGCTCTCATAAAGCTGATATGGCTCCAGTATGAAATCCTTGCGAAGAACCGGGATGGAAACCCTCTGACGCACAGCCTCCAGGAAGTTTGGGTGGCCGCCAAAGAACTTCTCCTCTGTTAGAACAGAGATGGCAGCTGCTCCTGCCCTCTGGTAAGAAGCTGCCACATCAACTGGATTCATATCTTGCCTTATCCAGCCAGCAGAAGGAGATCTCCTTTTTATCTCCGCTATTATGGCCACAGGCCTCTTTTGCAAAGCGGCCCTCAGGTCCCTTGGCTGAGGAATCCCCTCCATTCTCCTCTTGAGCAGATCCAGCGGGACCCTTTTCTTGGCAAGAGAGATCTCCTTCCACTTGGCCTTCACGATCTCATCCAGAACCATGTGCAGCTCCTGATAAGCCTAGATCTCAGGATTCGTTCTCTTGATGAGGCACTCCAGTTTGGCCAGTGCTGCTCCGCTCTCGATGCTCTCCCATGCCATCCTAATGCCTTCGTGCAGGTCAGCTGCTTTTCCTGCAGCCATTAGAGCAAGGCCAGCATTGAGCTCCACTGCCTTGCGCGGGGCGCCATCTTTGCCCTCCAGTACCTGGCGCACCATGCGAGCGTTGGTGGCAGGATCTCCACCCCTTAGTTCCTCTATGGGGTAGAGCTGGCCCAGGAGATCCCTAGGGTCTATATCGTAAGTGGATATGAGACCATCTCTTAGCTCTGATACACGTGTCTGGGAGCTAACACTCGCCTCATCCAAACCCTCTAGGCCATGAACGACCATGGCCCTTCGCGTGCCAAGCTCCCTCAGGACTGCTGCAAATAACTCTGTGAGCCTAGGATCGTACACACCCAGGAGCTGGCAGGTTGCGCCCGCTGGATTGGTGAGGGGTCCAAGGAGGTTGAATATGGTGCGTATTCCCATCTCCTTCCTGGGCCCCGCAGCATGGCGCATGGCAGGATGCATCATGGGCGCAAAGAGAAAGCCTATGCCCAGCTCCTGAATACACTCCTCCACCACCTCTGGGCCTACGTCCACCTTGACCCCCAGGGCCTCGAGCACATCGGCGCTTCCGCAGCTGCTGGAGACAGCCCTGTTCCCATGTTTTGCCACTGTGACGCCCGATCCTGCCACCACAAAGGCAGCGGTCGTGGATATGTTGAAGGTGCTGGCCCTGTCCCCACCTGTGCCACAGGTGTCCACCACCACCTGGGAGCGAGCCTCCACCCTGATGGCCCTTCGTCTCATGATGCGGGCAGCTCCACACAGCTCCTCAACGCTCTCCCCCTTCATTCGAAGAGCTGTGGCCAGGGAACCTATCTGGGCACCTGTGGCCCGGCCATCCATGATATGCTCCATTACTTCCATCATCTGTTCTCGAGTGAGATCCTGGCCCTCTACAACCTTGGCTATGGCCTGCCTTATCATGCCCTATTTCCCTCCTTCACGAGTTGCAAAAAATTTCTGAGCAACCTCTTACCGCTGGGAGTCAGGATCGATTCGGGATGGAACTGCACCCCCTCCAGGGGCATCTCCTTGTGCCGAATCCCCATGACCTCCCCATCTGAAGTCTGGGCGCTAAGCTCCAGACAAGATGGAAGGGATTCTCTTTCCAGGATCAGGGAGTGGTATCGGCCGGCCTGGAAGGGATTGGGAATTCCCCTGAAAATGGTTCTGCCATCGTGGAGAATCTGGGAGGTCTTGCCGTGCATCACCCTTTGAGCCCTGATAACCCTGGCACCAAACACATGCCCTATGGCCTGATGACCTAGGCAAACTCCCAGCATCGGGAAACGGCCCTGATATTTTCGGATTAGTTCAAGAGTGATTCCCGCCCGTTCGGGCCTGGAAGGCCCTGGGGACAGTAGTATGGCGTCTGGAGCCAGCTCTTCCATGCGCTCCAAAGCAAGCTCATCGTTGCGGAAGACTCTCACTTGCTCACCCAACTGCCCCAAAGCCTGAACCAGGTTGTAGGTAAAAGAGTCGTAATTGTCTATGACCAGGAGCATGACTTACCCCCTATTATGGAAAAAACAACGTGGCACACAGTGATAGGTCTCTTGGGAGCCGCTCACGGGGTGGATCTCAAGCCCGGAGGCTGCCATGCTTACAGCCTGCAACATACCCTTGGCCTTGTTACAGGTCTCCTCATATTCGGCCTCTGGATCAGACTCCGCCACTATGCCCGCCCCAGCCTGCACATATATGCGACCTGTGTGGAGCAAAAGCGTGCGAATGGTTATGCAGAGGTCCATGTTGCCCGTGTAGCTCAGGTAACCCACGGCCCCTCCATAGGGCCCCCTCCTGGTAGGCTCCAGCTCTTCTATGATCTCCATGGCCCGCACCTTGGGGGCTCCGGTGAGGGTCCCGGCGGGAAATGTGGCACGAAGCACATCCAGGCAGTCTTTCCCCTCTGCCAGCTCCGCCTGGATGTGGGAGACCAGATGCATGACGTGGGAATATCTCTCGATGGCCATGAACTCCCTCAACTGCACGCTTCCTGTTTGTGCCACCCTCCCCAGGTCGTTTCTGCCCAGATCCACCAGCATCACGTGCTCGGCCCTCTCCTTGGGATCCTTGAGGAGTTCATCTGCCAGTCTCCGATCCTCCTGCTCTGTGCGGCCTCTTTTTCTTGTGCCAGCTATGGGTCTTAGGTCCAAGGTGCCCTCCTCAAGCCTCACCATCACCTCTGGTGATGAGCCCACAAGCACCATGTCGCGCAGCTTCAGGAAGAAAAGGTAGGGCGAGGGATTGATGAAACGAAGGGCCCTGTACAGGGCCACCGGATCCACCTGCGCCTCCATTTCCAAGCGCTGGGAAAGCACCACCTGAATGGCCTCGCCCCGAAGAATATCCTCCTGTGCTCTCCTGACCGCCCTTAAAAAAGCGTCCCTGGACATGCTTGATTTGGCAAAGGCAAGGGAATTGGGCAAAGGAGCAATCTGAGAGGAAGGCATATCCACCTGCTCGCTGAGCTTCTTGCAGATGGAATCAACCCTTGCTGCCGCCTTCCCATAGATCTCGGCCAAGTCCGAAGCAATATCCTCCAGCTCGGCTGGGACAACAACCAGGATGGTATGGCGGACATTGTCGAATATGAGAAGAGGGCCCGTGAAAATCATGCTGGCATCAGGTACATCCAGGGAGGGTTTGGGGCCATATGGAACCCGCTCCATGAACCGAACCATGTCGTATCCGAGATATCCCACAGCCCCTCCCCAGAAGCGGGGAAGGCCAGCCAGTCGTGGGCCTCGCCTGCTGGCCAGCATCCCGCCCAGCACACTGAGAGGCTCCCCCTTGTGGGCCAGACTCACGGTCCTGCCCTGCTCTGTTATGCGAAGCTCATCTCCCCATACCTCCCAAACCTGAATGGGATCGAATCCAAGAAAGCTGTACCTTCCCCACCTCTCTCCCCCATCCACGCTCTCTAGCAAAAAAACGTAAGGCTCGTGGGCAAAGCGCATGAGCGTTCGCACAGGGGTCTCTGTGTCGGCCAGGATCTCTTTGTAGAGCGGGATGAGCCTGGCACCCCTGGCCATCTCCCTGAAGGTACTGAAGTCTGGTCTGATCATGGGCACTCTCCTCTATAAAGAAAGCCAAAGGGCCGTGGCTTGACCCCACGGCCCTTTGCTGTGTACCAAAAATCTCAAGGCCGTGGGAGCCATCTGGGGCTGCCCACGGCCTGAGTCTCCTTAAACTGGTGGAACCTAGAGGCTGCGGACAAACCCCTGCCTTAAGCTCCACCACCAATTTTGCCTTGCCAAAAGACCTTTCATTTCCTGCCCCTTAGAATGGAAAAGAATGTACTGAATTTGATCCATTTTTGTCAAGCCCTTTTTTCTGGCCACCCGGAAAGCAGGTTCAAGAGCCCTTGTGCATCGCGTTTTCGCACGGGTTCTTCCAGCATGGCCAGGGCCTCTTGGTAGCGCTCCAGGATCTCACTGGCATGGGGGTTTCTGATCACGATTCCTGCATAGAGCCCGGGGTTTTCCCTGAACACCTTTCGGATCATGCGAACTTTTTCTTGGAAAATGGGTGTAGACAAACCAAGCAGTTCCTTGGGGTTGGCACCCAGATGCATCATGGCTAAACCCATGCTCATGGTATTGAGATGAGTGAGAACCTGCACCACAGCCATGGCCCGGTCGTGCTCTTCTGGGCTCATCTCGATCACCCGGGCCCCTTGAGCAACGAGCAGGTCCCTTATCCAGGAGCACCAAAGCTCTCCCCTGCCTTTGCAAAGGACCACATTTTTGCCCTTCAGATTTCTCGCTCTAGGGCCAAACAAGGGATGGAGCCCCACCACCTCAGATGGACTCCAGCAGAGCATCTGTGCCATAGGCTCTGCTTTCAGGGAGCTCAGATCCATAAGCGCCGCACCAGGAGCCAAAATGGGACCCACCCATCTAATGACATCCAGTGTCACCCCCAGCGGAACGCTCACAATCACTACCTGGCATCTAGGTATCACTGCCTTGATCTCATCAGGCCCACCTCTCCCCCACACATGCACCAGATGCCCGCTCCTTTTGAGAAAGGCCGCAAACCACCGGCCCATTCCCCTTGTGCCTCCTATGACCCCTATGTGCGGTGCTGTCATGGTGAGATGGCCCTCTGTCGAAGCAAATGATCTGCCAGAACCAGACAAACCATGGCCTCGCACACGGGAAGGATCCTGGGAATAACGCATACATCGTGCCTCCCGGAGATCTGCAGAGTTACTGGGTTGCCGTTGTTGTCCACGCTCCACTGCTTCTTACGTATGGAGGGGACCGGCTTGCAAGCCACTCTGATCCAGATCTCCTGCCCTGTGGTTATGCCCGCCAGGATACCCCCCGCATTGTTGCTCAGGAATCCCTCAGGTGTCATGGGATCGTTGCACTGAGAGCCCCTCATGCGGGCACACTCCAAGCCTTTGCCTATCTCCACCGCCTTGACCGAGCCTATGCTCATGAGAGCCCAGGCCAAGTCCGCATCCATCTTTTGGAAGACCGGCTCTCCAAGGCCTGGCGGGCATCCGGTGACCAGAACCTCCACAACTCCCCCGAGTGTATCCCCATCCTTCATGGCCTGATCCAGCACCTGCAGCATGCAAGGCACCACCTCTGGATCCGGGCACCTCAGCACATTTTCCTCCAGATATTCCAGGCAGGTTTTCTGAGCACGGATCCCTCCCAGCTCCCTGGTAAAGGCCGTGACCCGGATCCCATGGCGAGCTATGACTTTTCTGGCCACTGCTCCGGCAGCCACTCTGGCCACTGTCTCCCTTGCCGAGGCCCGTCCCCCGCCCTTGTGGTCCCTCAGGCCGTATTTGCCATGGTACGTGTAATCACCATGGCCGGGCCTGAAAATGTCTCGAAGAGATTCGTAATCAGAGCTCCTGGCCTGGGTGTTTCTAACCATTATGGCTATGGGTGTTCCCAGGGTGCGGCCTTCCGTCACCCCCGAGAGTATCTCCACTCTGTCCGGTTCTCCTCGAGGCGTGCTCCAGGGTAAACCAGATGGCCTTCGGCGATCCAAGTCTTTCTGGATATCCTCTTCCCTCAGGTCCATCCCCGGAGGGCAGCCATCTATGACCGCTCCCACAGCAGGTCCGTGGGACTCTCCCCAGGTGGTGACCCTGAACAATACCCCCATGCTGTTCCCGGCCATTATCCCACCCTTCCTGCCAAGGACTTCTGAGTTGGTTGCTTTACCTGAAGCAAGATCTCCCTCACTATTTCCCGGACACTCTTGTGGTCCGTGGTGACGGCCAGGTGAGCCACCTCCCTGTAAAGAGGCTCCCTCTCTCCCAAAAGGGTCAGAACCTCCTCTTCAGGTCCCCAAGGAGCCAATGCAGGTCTCCTAGATGAATTCCAGGGGTCCATAGCCATTCTCTCCAAGATGGTCTTGGGACCAGCTTGAAGCCACACGTTGAGACCTGCTGCCCCAAGGGCTTTTCTGACCTTGAAATCCAGGACTGCCCCTCCCCCGAGGGCTATGACCGAGGGACCCATCTCCAGGAGCTCTAGGACCACATCTCTCTCCATGGCACGAAAAGCCTCCCAGCCTTCTTGGGCCACTATCTGTCGGATGCTCTTTGCGCTGCGGCATTCCACCAATTCATCCGTATCCCAGAAAGGCACACAAAGCTCCCTTGCAAGCACTTTGCCCACCGTGCTCTTGCCCGTGGCCCTGTAACCCAAAAGCCTTATCTCCATGAACCACCTACCTTCCTGAGATCCTGCCAGAATCCAGGGTATGACTTGGCAACGCAGTCAGGATCCCTGATGATCATGCCCGGGACTCTCAGACCCAACACCGCGAAGCTCATGGCCATGCGGTGGTCGCCGTGGGGGTCTATCTCCGCTGAGTGGGGATTACCGCCATGGATCACCAGGCCGTCCTCCAATTGCTCCACCTGCACACCCGCCTTGTGCAGATTCTGGGCCAGCACCTCTAGCCTATCGCTTTCCTTGAACCTGAGATGGGCCACACCCGCGATGCGAGTTAGCCCCTGGCGGGCTGCTGCCACAACTGCCACCGTGGGGACCAGATCCGGGGCATCTCCCAGATCCAGTTCCATGTGCCCATGTCTCAAAGGGCCACCCTCCACCTGGATCCAGTCAGGGCCACATGTGACCCTGGAGCCCATGTGTTCCAGCACCTGGCAGATACGAATGTCTCCCTGGAAAGTATCTCTCCTTACTCCTTGCACCCTCACCTTTCCACCGCAAAGCGCTGCGGCAGCAAGAAAATAAGAAGCGCTGGATAAATCCCCCTCTATCTCCATGAAGCTTGCCCTGTAGCGCTGCCCTCCAGGCACAAAAAACCTGCGGGGAGACTCCTGTGCCACCACATCCACCCCAAAGGCCCTCATGCTCTGAACGGTCAAGCTCACATATGGCCTGGACACGGCCTTTTCCCCTAGCTGGAGCTCCAGGCCGTCTGACATGAGCGGAGCAACCAAGAGCAGGGATGAGGCGTACTGGCTGCTTTGGGATCCATCCAGCTTGATGCTGCCTCCTCTCAATGCACCGCTGCCCTGAACCAGGATGGGAGCACACCCATCACCTTTCTGGCTGGCCACCCTCCCACCCAACTCAGCCAGAGCTTCCAACAGGGGTCCCACGGGCCTCTGGCAGAGCCTGGGCGAACCTGTGAGTCTGTACGTCCCAGAGCCCAGGCACAGAGCCGAGCTCAGAAACCTGAGGGCCGTTGCGTTGTTGCCCACAAAAAACTCCCTGCCAGGATTTCGCAACTTCCCTCCTGTGCCGTGCACCAGGAGATCCGGGCCATCCTCCTTTATGGTCGCCCCAAGCCCTCTTAGGGCCCGGATCAGATGGAGGGTGTCTTGGCACAAAAGAGCGCCTTTTAGCCGGCTTTCTCCATGGGCCAGGGCCGCCAGCAGAAGGGCCCTCTGGGTGAGGCTCTTGGAGCCAGGGGCTAGCACCACGGCATTGAGGGGGCCGCAGGTCTCAATCTGCATCCTTTCCCTCCAAGCGAGAAATCACAACATTCCTCATGAGTTCCAAAGGAGGCTCCATGCCTGTCCAGATCCGGATTTGCTCGGCCCCCTGATGCACGAACATCTCTATCCCACCTATGGCCAAGGAGCCTTGTTGCCTAGCTTCCCGAAGGAGCCTTGTATCAAGGGGGTTGTAGACCACATCCATCACCACCTGGAACTTCCCCAAGATCCGCCTTGGCACAAGGCTCTCTTCCACCCGGGGAGCCATGCCCACAGGTGTTGTGTTTATGAGGCCCAAGGCCTCTATTTCCCCAAGGCCTTCCATGGACTCGTAAGAGCATCCCAGCTCCCGGGCCAGATTCCTGGCTTTTTTTAGGTCCCTGCCCAAAACCACTGCTGTACCGCCAAGGCTCCATATGGCGAACGCTGCAGCCCTGGCAGTGCCCCCTGTGCCGAGTATGAGGAATGTCTTTCCACAAACCTGTACATGGGCCGATATGGCCTTCTGGAAACCCAACCAGTCGGTGTTTTGCCCCATGAGCCTTCCTCGGCCATTCAAGATGGTGTTTACGGCACCTATCTTGGATGCCACATCTTCCACCTCCTCCAAAAGGCACATGACCTTTTCCTTGAATGGTATGGTCACGCTTGCCCCGCAGATGTTCAGCCCCCTGATGCCCCCTATGGCAGAAGGCAGATCCACCACCTGAAAAGCCACGTAATCCGCCCTTAGTCCCATGGCTCTGAATGCCGCCCTGTGCATGAGCGGAGAGAGGCTGTGGGCCACGGGGTTTCCCAGAAGCCCGTAGACCTGCCCTTGTTCCAGCCACCCTGAATCAGTCTTCTTGTCCACATCCTCCTCCCAGAATCTCCAAGGCCATTCTAAGCTCTGAGACTCCTATCTGGCCTGGAGCCACCTCCTTGCCTGGGCCCAGGCATCCATATGTGAAGGGAGCCCCCAAAAGGGGAGCCATGACCCTACTGGGTCTTCCCAGCTCTCCCATGCAGAAGCATATGGTGGGTATGCCATGGGCCCTAGCCCAGCAGATCAGCTCAAGCGCCGCAAGGTTGTGCTCAGGCCTTGATGCTGTTGTCACCACCTTGGCTATTGCTGCCCCTGCCCCAAGGCACCTGAGCACCACAGATCTGAGAGTCCTAGTCGAAGGGGTATGCTTCCAATTGTGCCAGGAGAGGATGAGGCGGGTGGAATTTCCTTTGCGCCTGATTTGATCCCGGAGGGTCTCAAGGAGCCTGCCCTGGGTGCTCAACTCCGCATCCACGAAATCCGCTCCCATCTCCACCGCCTCTCCCAAAAGACGGATCCTCTCTTCTTCGCTTCCTCTAAAACCCCCACCCTCTCGGCTACTTCGGGCCGTGACCACAACTGGTCCCTTTTTTCCAGAAAGGAGAAGCTCAAGATCCCACTCATCCATGAGATCCAGCCTGAGCTCCACCAGATGGGCCACCCCAAAGGCAAGCTCCATCTGATCCAGAGCTTCTTTTGTGTCACGCGCTCTTATGGAAGCGCATATCATTGCTGCCTCCAATCCCTCGGGTAAGACCCCAGAACCCGAAGCAAGGTCACCTCATCTTCCATGTTTTGCAAGGCCCTGGAGACCGGCACATCTGATTCGTGCCCCTGGATGTCTGCAAAGAACATGTACTGCCATGCTCTATCCCTGATCGGGTAAGACTCTATGCGCAGAAGATTGACCCTTTCTCGGGCCAGGGGCCAAAGGGCCCTGCACAGAGCCCCTGGGAGGTGCTTGGTACTAAAAAGCAGCGAGGTCTTGTCCTTGCCCGTGGGTTGGCTCTGGCCTTTTCCCAGCACAAGAAAACGCGTTGTGTTGGCAGGAGAATCCTCTATAGCCTCAGCCAGAATCGGAATGCCGTGGAGCTCTGCGCTCAGGCGACTTGCCACAGCAGCTCCCTCAGGATCCCTGGCAGCCCGCAGAGCCCCCTCGGATGTGCTGGATACCTCCACCAGCTGTCTTCCAGGGAGGTGCTCCTTGAGCCACCTCTGGCACTGAGCCAGGCCCTGGGGATGAGAATATACACGCTCAATGGGCTCCAGAGAGTGGGCTTGGGACAGAAGGCAGTGGGTTATGCGCACCGAAACCTCCCCCCTGACCTTGAGTGTGGTTGATACCAACCCATCCAGGGTGGCCTTCACCGAGCCCTCGGCAGAGTTCTCTATGGGCACCACGGCCCATTGGGCCTGTCCTGTTTCTGCTGCTCCAAAAACATCCTGGATGGTGGCCAAGTCCATGAACTGGGAGGCCTGTCCGAAGTGGGTCATGGCTGCCAGGTGGCTGAAGGAGCCTTGGGGACCCAAAAAAGCCACTGTGGCGGGTTCCTGGACGGCCCTGCAGCAAGATAGAATCTCTCGGAATATGTCCCTCAGG
Source organism: bacterium (assembly GCA_037481695.1). NCBI lineage: Bacteria > bacterium. Next base: position 222,475 of record JBBFLE010000003.1, read on the forward strand.
TACTCCATGGAAAGAGGCCCGTGATTGAATCCCTGGAGACGATCAAGGACCCTGGCCTCCTGTACCGGATCATACACCTCTCGGCCCATGGCTTTTTTGGCCTCACCGATCAGCCCGGCAATTTTGGCCCGATCGTTGAGGAGCTGCACGATCTGCCTGTCCTTCTCTTCCAGTTGCAAACGTAATTCTTCCAGAGAATGGCTTTTCATGCCCCAAGCTCCTCGAGCACATCCCGCACCAGATGAGCACCCACCGAATCATCCAAGAAAGGCAGCCCAGGCCGCCTGAGAAGCACGAAGGGAAGCCTTCCTCCCTCTCGTTTCTTGTCTTTCTCCATGCGGCTCAGGATCTGTGAGACCGAAAGCCCTCTGGGAAGCCTCACCGGAAGCCCCATGGACTTCAGGAGGTCTTCCAGACGCATAGCCTCTTCCCAGGGAAGGTGACCCAGTCTGGCAGAGATCCTTGTTTCAGCTGCCATCCCCACTGACACAGCCTCCCCGTGAGAGAGCCTGTAGCCGGACTCGGCCTCCACGGCGTGGCCCACTGTGTGGCCGAAATTGAGGATGCGGCGCACTCCTCGGTCCATCTCGTCCATCTCAACGAACCGCTTTTTTATGACGCAGCACTTGGTCACAAGCTCTTCCATGGCCCCCGGGTCCTGGTTCTTCCACAGCTCTGGGCTGGATTCCAGCTTTCTTAGAAGTTCAGGATCCTCTATGAGCCCGTACTTTATCACCTCGGCCAGACCTTCCCTGATCTGAGCCTGGGACAGGGTGTCCAAGAACGCCAGATCCACGAAAACCGCTCTGGGTTGATGAAAAGTACCTACGAGGTTCTTCCCCTCTGGAAGATCGATACCGGTCTTGCCGCCTATGCTGCTGTCCACCTGGGCCAGAAGGGTGGTTGGAATTTGCACGTAGGGAATCCCCCTCATGTACATGGAAGCCACAAAACCCGTTAGATCCCCCACTACTCCCCCTCCCAAGGCCAAGAGTGCAAAGCCCCTGTCTGCCCCCAAAAGCATGAGCCTGCGGATCAGATCCAGGCAGATCTCCATGCTCTTGGATCCCTCCCCTGGAGGCACCTCCAGCATGTGCACTCTCAGACCCACAGAGCAAAGCGTCTCCAGAATTGAACATGCATGAAGGGAGGCCACATGGGAGTCAGCAACAAGAACATAGTTTGAGGCCCACCTGTGCCTGAGCATCAGAAGCCCCACGCGGTCCATTATGTGCCGGCCGATAAGGATTTCGTGGGATAACTGCTGCGTCCTCTCTAGTCTCACTGCAATGGATTTCATGAAAATTCCCGCCTGCAACTCTGCATTGTCTGTTCCATGGCGCGCACCTGCTCCATGAGACAATAGAAATTCTCTGGCTTTAGGGACTGGGCTCCGTCGCAAAGGGCCTCTTGGGGATGGGGATGCACCTCCACCAGAAGACCATCTGCCCCAGCAGCGACCGCTGCCCTGGCCAGGGGGAGCACATACTTCCAGTTCCCGGCAGCATGGCTGGGATCCACGATTATGGGCAGGTGGGTCAGCTCCCTCAGCACAGGCACGGCACTTAGATCCAGGGTGGAGCGAGTGGCGGTTTCAAAGGTTCGGATCCCACGTTCGCAAAGAACTACCTGATCATTTCCGGCCGAGAGGATGTACTCGGCGGACATGAGGAGCTCCTCCACCGTGGTCATCATGCCTCGTTTGAGGAGCACGGGCCTGGAGCTTTTCCCGACTCTCCTGAGCAAAGGAAAGTTCTGCACGTTTCTGGCCCCTATCTGGAGGATCTCCGCATACTCCTCCACCAGGGGCACGTCCTCTGTGTTCATCACCTCTGTCACCACGGGCAATCCCACCTGGTCAGCAGCCTTGCGAAGTAGCCGCAAGCCCTCCTCGCCCATGCCCTGGAAGCTGTAGGGAGAAGTTCTTGGCTTGAAGGCTCCTCCTCGAAGAACCTGTGCACCGGCTTTTTTCACAACATACGCGGCCTCCATAAGCTGCTCCTGGCTCTCCACCGAGCATGGACCGGCCATGACCACCAGGTTCTCTCCACCTATCTCAAGGCAGCCCACGCGCACTGTTGTCCTGGAGTCCCTGGCCTCTCTACTGGCCAGGGGATAGGGTTTGGCTACAGGCACCACCCTCTCCACCCCTGAGAACTTCTCCGTGGCGCTGAGCACCAGGGGACTGAGAGCCGTGCCATCCCCCAGAACCCCTATTATGGCCCTGTCGGCATCCCTGGCCACCCGGGCGCAAAGCCCAACGGACTCCACCCACTTGGCCACCTGCTGAATATGATTGCCTGTGGCCTGCCTGGACATGACTATGAACATGGCTGCCTCCTCTTGCGGGAAAAGCAAAAAGGGCCGCGGGATTAAGCCTTCCCCCACGGCCCCAAAAAAGAAAGCCACGGGGGAGCTCATCCGGCCCACCCGTGGCTTTGATCCCTTCTTCTTATCCCTACTCTAAGGTCTCAACCTCCAAGCCGACGGGCAGACCGGGGCCAAACCAGTAATAAAAGTAAAAGCCCCAAAAATACCCTTTGCCCATAATCGGCTCCTTTCCCAAACTGTTTTGGGATTAAAACACAGCCCTCAAGGACCTGTCAAGCCTTTTTTAAGTGAACTGGTCCTGACGGTTCCCCAGGAAGGAGACATTTTGGACCACGCTCGCAACTGCTCCACACCTTAACCCATTTTGAGGCAAAACCGCCCACAAGTCCCATGGGGAAAACCAGTCCTTTTCAGAGTGAGAATCAGCTCATTCCAGGATACCGTGAACCCAGCCCACATAATCAGCTTCTCGGGAATAAATCGGACTAGGTTGACATATTTGACCCTCTTTGGTAAGAGACGTGGATCGGGTTTTATGGAGGATGCCCCATGAGTTTACTTTGGCGTGTGGCTTTGGGAAAGGAGCCAGCCCAACAGGTAATAAGAGATGCTGTGCTATTTAACCCCTTCACCAGAGAGTTTCTGGAGCATCAGGCCGTCTGGATTGCCCATGGGAGGGTGGCCTACTCAGGGCCTGATGTGGAGCCTCCTCGGAACCACGCCACCGAGGTGATCCAGGCTGATGGAATGGTGCTTCTTCCAGGCCTCATAGAGTCACACACCCACATAGTGAACAGGTGCTCAGTGGAGGAGTTCGTGCGCCACAGCCTTCCTGGAGGTGTCACCACCGTTGTAACGGAGACCATCGAATTGGCCAGCGTTGTGGGCATGAAGGGCATAAGTGTGCTGGTGGAAGCACTCAGGGATCAGCCCCTTAGATTCTTCTACACGGTGCCCGCCCTCTGTGGGCTTACCGAGGTGGAAGAGATCAGGGCACCTGTTCCCGAGGACATGGTCTCCTTGCTGGAAGATCCCATGTGCTTGGGCCTTGGGGAGATCTACTGGGGAAACCTCCTTTGGGAAGGCCCCCAAGGGCAGCGGGTAAGAAGGCTCGCAGAACTGGGACTGGAGAGAGGGAAAAGGGTGCAAGGGCATACGGCAGGGGCGAGCGGGCTTAAGCTCCAGGCTTACACGGTCTGGGGTATTTCCTCTTGTCACGAGCCCATAACAGCACAGGAGGCTCTGGAGAGGCTGCGCCTGGGCTATTGGGTCATGATCCGGGAGGGGGGCATAAGAAAGGAGCTGGAGGGGATCAGAAGTCTGTTCCATGAGGTTTTGGATTTCAGGCGCCTGGTGCTGTGCACAGACAGTGTGGATCCAGAAGGCTTTCTTAGCGAAGGCTCCCTGGATGGCTCCGTGAGAAAGGCCCTGGCAATGGGTCTGGATCCTGGGCTCATTTATCAGATGGTCACCCTGAATCCGGCCGAGCACTTGGGTTTGGAAAACCAGTTGGGTTCTTTGGCCCCGGGGAGATGGGCGGATTGGGTGCTCATCCCCTCTCCAAGAGATTATAGACCCCTCATGGTGGCAGTAGGCGGAAAGAAGGTGTATGGAGAAGGCAGGCTTTTCGTGGAGCCTCGCACAGTAGATTTTCCCCAGGCCTTTTATGAGACAGTCAATCCTGCGCCAGGTCCCATGTTATTGCCCCAAGCGCAAGGCAGGGTGCGGGTCATGGAACTGGTCAGCCGCCTGGTCACCCGGGAGCTGATCTTGGATCTGGATGCACCAGGAGCATGGGAAGATCTAAACTGGGTTGTAGCCATGGATAGGCTGGCCCAAGGAGCCTGCTTTGTGGGTCTTCTCAAGGGTTTTGGTCTCAAGAAGGGGGCTTGCGGCTCCACCATGTGCTGGGACACAGCAGACCTCATCACAGTGGGATGCGACCAGGTGTCCATGGAGACCGTTGTGGCCCGCCTAAGGGAAATGGGCGGTGGAGCAGTCTATGCCATGGGCCGGGAGGTAGTGGCCGAGTATCCCGCACCGGTTTGTGGCATCATATCCCAGGAGCCCATGGCCAGAGTGAGGGATCGCATCAAGGGAATCCAAGAAGCCATGGCCCGGCAAGGGGTTCCCTGGGAGAAAAGCCTTCTCACCATAGATACCCTGGCAACAGCCGCAATTCCACATCTCAGGATAACCCACAGGGGATATGTACGACTCAAGGATAGGGCCTTGCTGGGTTTGAAGCCGTAACACAAGAGATTTCTTTCACTCCAGAGGAGATCAATTCCATGGAACATGAGACAAACTTTCTTCACGGTTTTTTCCATCCCCAGAGCGTGGCGGTGGTGGGTGCCTCCAGAAATCCAACACGCATAGGGCACCACCTGCTGGGCAACCTGGTACATTTGGGCTTTCAGGGCCGAATCTACCCCATTCACCCAGAGCCGGGGGAGATGTTGGGACTCAAGACATATTCCACCATCCAGGAACTACCTGAGGTGGTGGATTTGGCCGTGATCGGAGTCTCCCATGAGCTGACCCCGGGGATTCTGCAGGAATGCGCCCGCAAAGGAGTGAAAAGGGTGGTTTTGGTGGCAGGGGGGTTTTCGGAGACCGGGGAGCAGGGCAAGAAAGCACAATCAGCCATGAAAGAGCTGTTGGGCAGGTTTGGGATGCGGGCTGTGGGGCCCAATGCCCTCAGTCCCATAAACTCCAGAAACGGCTTGGCCGTGAGTTTTCACCCCATAGAGAGGATAGAGCCTGGAGGGCTGTGCCTGATCTTTCAATCAGGCCTTTACGAGCCCAGGCTGGAGTTTCTGTTGGGGCCTTTTGGGCTGAGACTCAACAAGCTGTTGGATCTTGGCAACAAAATGGACATCAACGAGGTGGAAGCTCTTTCATACATGTACCAGGACCCCCACACCCGGGTCATAGGGATCCATCTGGAGAGCGCAGAGGGGGGAGCCAGGGAGTTCTTGGGGGTGATAAGGGAGGCTGCCAGGAAGGTGCCGGTGGTGGTGTTAAAAAGCGGCCGAACCGAGGCTGGAGTCAGGGCTGCTGCATCCCACACAGGGGTCATGGCAGGAGGAAACGACGCACTGTTTGATGCGGCTTTGAGACAGGCAGGGGCGATCCGGGCCCAGGGCATAGAAGAATTCTTCGATATATGCAAGGCTCTGGAGAGGCTTAGCCCCTTTTCCATGAAGGGGCCCAGGGTGGCCCTGGCCACTCTCCCGGGTGGAGAGGGAGTCATAGTCACGGATCTGTGCGAAATGATGGGGCTTCGTGCGGCCAGGATCTCGGATTCCAGTCTGGAAAAACTCAGGCCTGTTTTCCCTGGATGGGAGATAGGGGGCAACCCCTTTGATCTGGGTGTAAGCGTTCAGTTCCAGCACCCGGTTAAAGTGTACCAGACTTACCTTCAGGCCATGTTGAGCGACCCACAGGTGGACGCAGTGGCAGTGATGCTCCCCAGGTGGGCCGCAAGACTCCCGCAGGATTTTCTGCATCCCTTCCAACAGGTAGTCCCGGGGGGAAAGCCAGTGGTGGTATGGGTGCCAGGCATGTACGGCGGCGAACAGCCTCCCCTCAAGTGGATGGAAGACAGGGGCATCCCTGTTTTCCCCTCCCCTGAAAAGGCCATCAGAACCCTGGCAGCCCTGTATGCCTGGTGCAGGGCAACAGGAAGGATTCAAGAGAAGATGGACTGAGAAAGCCCTTTGCCAAAATAAATTACCATTGCTCCAACAGGGACACTCCCTTGCGTGTGCACGATACTGCGCCCTGGCCTGGGTGTTTCCTTTGCTGGCAGACCCGCACAGGGGCATCCCTCCCCTCCCAATGGAATAGGCATGTGCAGCGTGTGTTTGCCCATGATTCGGCTTATACTTGGATATCATTACTTTAACCCGCATTATCCGCTGTTTTAGAATAATGCGGGCCTGGGAAAGGCAATCCCCAACAATTCGGCTCTGAGTAAGGGTTGGATCTGTGTCCAAGGCGCGGGGAAAGAACTGCAGAAAGCTTCTTCTTGTGCTAGGGGCCTTGCTGGGTCTGGCAAGCCTATTGGGGCTCTCTGTTTTTTTCTTGAGATCATGGAGCTTGGGACCTGAGGAGATATCCGAGCGGTTTCTCCAGGAGGCCGGTGGCATCCTGGGCTGCAAACTGGAAGCCCAGAAAACAGAGGTCTTCAGGTTTCCCTTCCCCAGGGTGGTTTGGCAGGGCCTTGTTCTTTCATGGGCCAGGGGTGGTCATGCCAAAGCTCAGGCTCTGGAGGTAAGCACTGATCCCATTTCCATGGCCGTGGGCAGGCTTGGAATCTCTTCATTGCAAATTGATGGACTGGATGTGCCAGAGACTTCCTGGAGGGCTCTGCTGGAAAGCTTGAGGCAATCCCTTGCCAGGGATCTCGGGGGTCTTTTCTTCCATCTGGGCTTGAGCAATGCCAGGGTCAAGACCACCCTTGCCTGGCAGGGAGGTCTTTTGCAGCTTACCAGACTCGAGGGTGCAATGAGCAGGAAACCCTGGGGAATGGCTCTGAGCCTGGGCTTTGATCTGGAGTGTCAGGGCAGGGGCACGGTTCTGAAGGGTGTTTTTTTGGAAATCTCCCCCCGGCGAGATGCTGGCTTAGCCTTTTTGAGAAGGCTCTCTGTGGAGGAGCCCAGGATTGAATTGGCTGGAGGGCTCAGGGGTCTTTCAGAGCAAGGCTTTGAGGAGCTTTTCCTCAAAGGCGCATCCATGGATCTAAAGTCGGCCGGGATCGCACTTCAGATGCTGTGGAGAGACTCTCCTATTTGCTCGCAGCTTCCAAACATCATAGGGGCGGGAAAAATCTTGGACCTGGAGATAATCATTTCCGGCACTGGCTGGGAGTTTTCCTTGGAAAGCGTGCCCGTTGCTATGCGAGGCCGACTCCAGGGTGCTGAGCTTGTTCTGCCAGGGCCTTGGGGAGTCCTCAAAGACCTTAAGGCAGGGCTTCAGATCTCCCAACACTCCGTGGAACTCTCCAACATGACGGCCAAGACCAGGGCCGGCATCCTAAAAGGAGGATCTCTGAGCCTGGAGCTTCTGGGCCCCCAACCGGCTTTTTACCTGGATGTGTGGGTGGAGGCTCAATTGCAGCAGCTCCACCGTATCTTGGAAGAATGGGTCCAAACCGAGCCATGGAGCCAACAACTCAAGGCTCTCTACCGGGTAGGAGGTAAAGCAAGGGGAAAAGTGGTGGCCCAAGGGCCTGTCCTTTCCCCCAGGGTCTGGGTCCAAGCGCAGGATCTGAGTTTCCAGGCCCGCCACAAGGCCCTTCCCTATGGCTTGGAAGTAAGGGGTGGGACCATACAGGCAGGGCCTGAAGGATTGGCTTTTCAGGGGCTGCAGGTGTTATTGGGCAGCTCCACACTTACGGGAGTAAGTGGAAGCCTGGACCCTTGGAGCGGCGGCTGGCTGGATCTTCGTACTGGAGCCTGCGTGCTGGAACTGGAAGAGATCTGGGCCTTGCTCAGGGAAGGGGGATCTCTACCGAGCTGGCTTGAGAACTTCAACTCCGTGGAAGGCCGCTTGAGCATCCAGGAGGCCGAGATGAACGGGCCTCCAACGGAATTGCGCAGCTGGCAGGCAAGGGGCTCGGCTCATCTGGAAGCCAGGGTTTCACACAAGACCCTGGGCACAGAGGCAGAAATTCTGGATGCTGAGTTGGAGTTCACCCAGGAGAGCATCTCCTTGAAAAGAGCAAGGCTGATTCTTGGAAAAGAAAGGCTTTCTCTGGAGGGGGACATCTTGGAATGGCTGGATGGGGGGGCTAGGGGGAAGGTTCGTATCTCAGGAGAGGCAGGCCCCAAGATTTGGGGGCTCTTGAGGGAACCCCTTAGCAGGGTTACTGGGTTTAGCTGGAGGGAGCCTGCCAGGGTTGAGCTCCTCCATTCACAGACCACTTGGGGCCCAGAGGGGACGGCACTGGAAATGGAGCTCGCCTGGGAGGGGGAAGCAAGTGTGTGGCTGGATTTGCTTGTGTTGCCGGGGGGTGTTAAGCTGCGGCAACTCAAGCTGGAGGGTGGCCAGACCAGGGCCCTTTTCTCCCTGGATATGGCCCCGGGGACATGGGAGCTAAGCATGGAAGGGCATGTCTCTGGCAACACCCTTTCTCTTTTCTTGGAGGAAAACCCCCTGGGTAATGGATGGCTCCAAGGAAAAGCAAGGATAAAGGGAAAACAGCCCCTGAAAGAGGGCCTCAGCCTGGAAGGAGAGCTCCTCGCGGGGGGAATTCCCTTGGTACCATATCTCGGGGACGAAGCCTGGGGGCTGATTCAGGCCGAGATCTTGGGAAAGGGCCACGAGGTGAGCCTGCCAGGAGCCAGGATCAAATTGTGGGACAGAGAACTTCTCCTTAGAGGAGAAGGCTTTTGGGGGAAAGGGGGGCTTGGAATAAATGCCATATTGGAGGCCCCAAGCCTCCAATGGGTGGAACTCGGGCAGATAGCCGAGAAGCTGAAGGCTCTTTTGGGGTCAGCAGTGCAAGGAACCCTGGGGATCAGAGTGGGGGAGCTCAAATGGGGAAAAGCTCTTTTCCAACCCTTTCACGCGGACCTGGAGCTGGATCCCTGGCATTGGAGTCTGGATCTTAGATATTCTGTCTTGTGTGGAATGAGCCTTTCGGGAACCATTCAGATGGGTCCTGAGCCGGGCTGGGCTATTCATCCCGTGGCCAAAGACGCGGATCTGAGGGAACTCTTGGGATGTTTGGGAATCAGTTGCTTTGGTTTTACGGGCAGGGCGGACCTAGAAGGAGAGATTGGGGGTGAGGGGGTAGAAAGCCTTTCTGTGGAAAGAGTCAGTGGGTCATTGGGAATCTTGTTCCATCAAGGGGAGATCCACACTGGCAAGATGTGGCTCAACATTCTTGAAACCCTCAAAGGTCTCCATCAGCTTGGGGACTGGGCCAAGAAGGCTCAAACCCGAGGGATCCCCCTGGACAAAGGCCGCATGGAGCTGGAGTTTAGGAAAGGGGATCTAAAGATGCTGGAGTTTTGGTCTGATGGGAAATCCATGAGAATCCTGGCCCAGGGGGATGCGGATCTCCTCTCAGGGGACATAGAACTGACGCTGCTTCTGGAACCCAAGGGGCTCAAGTCAAGGGGTTCTAAAGTAAATAAGCTTGCGCAAATAGTGGCCTTGGATATGAAGGGGCCCTTCAAAGACCCCAAGGTACAAAGGCTCAAACCAGAGCAAATCCCTGAGGCAATGCTGGAAAAGTTAGATGGGGCTAAAGCCACCAAGACCAAGTCCGCGCCCTCCACCAAAGCCCGCAGGAGTTCGGCCAGATGAGCCTGGAGAAGGCCGGTTGAGCCTTTGTGGGAGGGCCACACCCTTTGAAATCTGGGGTCCAAAGTTCAAAGGAATTGGGGGCAAGGAGACAAGAAATGAGTAAGAAGTGGTTTTGTGGGAAAAAGCTCCGGAAATGGAGCAAAGTTCTTTTGGGGGCTCTATGTCTTTTGCCTTTAAACTTTGAAATCCTTTGGGCCCAGCCGCCTCATTTGTCCCAGTCACCTGCCAGGGAAACACTCCAGGCTCCCCAGGAGTCCAGGCCTCAGCCCTTTCCAGGGGTGGGCGAGATGGTGCCCAGGGCCGAGGAATTGGCCAGAAAGGCTCAAGAAGCAAGGGAGCAGGTGGAGGCAAAGCTCAGGACCAAGGAATTGGAGAAGTCCATTGCCGAGTCCGAGGCCAGGCTCAAAGACCTGGCTGCCAGATTCAAGGAAATGGGGGATCCCCTCCAGTGGGATTTCCAGAGATTGCAAGATGCCCGCACTCCCCTGGAGAGCGAGCGAAGGGCTCTGGATGCACAACTCGGTTCCATCTCCACCCGTCTCCAGGAGCTGGAGGCTATGCGGCGTGAGTGGGAGGAGCAGCTTTCTTTCTGGACAGATTGGAAAAAGGGCCTTTTGGCCGGCAAGATTGAATTCCCCACAGAGGTGTTCTCCAAGGCCGAGCAGACCACCAAAGGGGTCATCCAGGAGATCACAAAGGCAGCTTCCATGCTACTTACTCTGCAGGGAAGCATAAGCCGCCTCAAAGAGGAAAACAGAAAAATCGCTGCACCCATCGAGGCCACATTCAACAGAATGCGGGGTGAGACATTCAGGAGAACCGAGCCTGCTTTCCCCACCAGGGGTTTCCTGGAACACCTGAAGAGCTCCCCCTGGCCTGCCCTGGAGGCAGGGCTCAGGGCAGCAATTCTGGGGACAGAGGAATCCCTCAAGAGAGAAGAAGGACTCATGCTGCTTCAAATTACGCTTTTTTTGGTTTTTGGGGTCCTGGGAACCTGGCAGAAGGCGCGATGGAAGTCCAAGTCTTCTGTTCCGGCCTTGCTGAGCCATCCCTGGTTCTTGGCCCTTTTTCTGGTGGGAGTGATCTCCTCCCTTTTTCTCAGGGACACAACTGGCCCTTTCAAGGTGATATCCAGGTGCGCCTTTCTATTTTCCGTGGTGATCCTTTGGGCAGCAATGGACGAAGCAAAGCCTGCCAGGGGGATCCTCTTGGCCTTGGCCGGGGCCATGACCTGCCTGGATCTTCTCAAGAGCGTAGGTCTTCCTACAGGCTGGTACAGAGTCTTTCTGGCCCTTTTTTCCCTGGGTGGAGTCTTCTTCCTTGCTTCCAGGAATAAAGGTCAGCGGGCCCTCTCCAGAGCAGCCCGGCTGGGAGCTGTGGTGCTGGTGGTGGTGTTTCTGGCCCAGTCAGGCGGATATGCCAATCTTTCGGACAGGCTTTTTTTTGCCTTCTCATGGAGCGTGATCCTGATTCTGAGCGGCTCCCTGGTTGTGAGGATGGCCTGCGCAGGGGTGGCCACAGTCATGGGGTTTCCCCAGGTGGGGGAGCACAAGCTTGTGAAGAAGCTTGGAAGCTCTTTGCAGAGCCGCCTTTGCCGGGTGATAGCCATTGTGGTATGGCTTGCCGTCTTGGTCAGACTTTTTCCGGTCTGGGGTGTGTATGGCTCGGCTGCCGAGACCTGGGGTGCCCTATGGAGCCTGGAAATAGGCCTTGGGGAGGTTCGTTTCCATCTGGGTCTCCTCTTTCTGGCACTGGTGGCCCTTTACTTGTCTTTGGGACTCTCATGGTTTCTAAACGCTTTGCTGGAAGCCCAGGTTTTCCCAAGACAGGAAGTGGATCCTGGAGCCCGCCACGCAGTGGGCAGATTGATCCATTATTTCCTGGTGGTGGTGGGGTTCTTGGTAGCCATGAACCTGATGGGAATAAGATTGGAGAGTTTTCTGGTGTTGGGAGGTGCCCTTGGGGTGGGTATCGGTTTTGGTCTCCAGCATGTTGCCAACAATTTCATAAGCGGCCTGATACTACTGTTCGAGCGACCGGTGAAGGTGGGGGATACCGTTGTCGTGGACAAGGAGTGGGGTCGGGTCAAGCGTATAGGGCTTCGTTCCACCATCATAGAGACCTTCGACCGCTCTGAACTCATAGTGCCCAATTCCCACCTGGTGTCTAACACTCTCACCAATTGGACCCTGAGCAATCCCATGGCCAGGCTCAAGATACAGGTGGGAGTGGCCTATGGAACGCACATCCCCTCGGCATTGGAGCTTCTGCGCAAGGCCGCAGAATCCAATCCCAGGGTGCTCAAGGAACCAGCCCCAGCAGCTTTTTTTAGCAGGTTCGCAGACAGCGCCGTGGAGCTGGAGCTGCACGCCTGGGTGGCAGATGTAAAAGAACGGCTTCTGGCCCAAAGCGAGATAGGACTTGAGATGCAAAGGCTCTTGACAGAGGCAGGAGTGGAGATCCCCTTCCCACAGAGGGATGTGCATATCCGTTCCTGCCACCCCAAGGAGAGCCTGAAATCCGTGGATTGAGGGGCGCATGCAAAAATTGGAAGCTCAAGAGGGCGTTCACATGAAAATATTTTTGCTTGGCAGAAAAGAATCCCTGTGCCAATATAGAAAAAGATCGGGGATGGCCTTCACCAGAGCAAAGTTGGAAAGGAGGTACGGGAGATGAAAAGATGGATTTGGTTTGGTGTCGCGGCGCTCTTTCTGGTTGCGGGCTGCGCACCTTCTCACATGGGGGTACCTGACAGGGCCATGATCGTGCCCGCTGAATTCGCTCAGACAGAAGCTGCCATAGCTGCTGCTGAGAAATCCCCTGGTGCCAAGCATTGCCCTGACAAGCTGGCCAAAGCAAAGGAGCTGGCCAAGAAGGGAGTGGAGACCTACTGGGCCTGCAGGACTGCAGAGGCCATGAAGCTCTTGGCTGATGCCCGCGCCCTTGCCAAGGAGGCCGAGGCTTGCCAGCCACCGCCGCCTCCTCCGGCCCCCAAACCAGCTCCCACTCCACCTCCACCGCCGCCCAAGAAGGAGCCTGTGAGCTTCCATTCAATTTACTTTGACTTTGACAAGGCCACTTTGAAGCCCGAAGCCAAAGCCGAGCTGGATCGGGCAGCCAAGATCCTCTTGGAGAACAAGGATCTCACCCTCGAGCTCCAGGGACACACCGATGCCATTGGAACAGATGCTTACAACAAGGCCCTGGGCGAGAGGCGGGCCAAGGCCGTGTTCGATTATCTGAAGGCCAAAGGTGTGGCCCCCAACCGTTTGAAGGTAGTAAGTTACGGGGAAGCCAAACCCGTTGCACCCAACAACACAGAGCAGGGACGCGCCAAGAACCGAAGAGTGGATCTTACGATTCTCAAGTGATTCCATACGCTATAAGGCCATCCCAGGGGCGGCCAAAAGGCCGCCCTTTTTTGTGCAAGAGCGCGCCAGTCCGCCAACCGGACACATCACTTGCTTTATCAGGCGGACATTTCACATGCCAAGGAAGATCCCCTGATTCTTGTTGACACCAGGGGGACAATTATGTATTCATATACCAGGGCTTTGATGGATAGCAGAGGAAGCAGTGGGCTTTCCAGGAGTGAACATATGATACAGAGCCGAATATATTGCTTTTACTTTATTTTTGAGGAGGGGTCTGCCCTTCGCTCCGGGTAAGAATCGCTCCGGATGCCATGGGTGGACAAGGGGCTGCCCATGGCAGATGAGCTAAAAGGGTCATGGGCCAAGCCCATGGCCCTTTTTGATTTGGGGGCCGGCACATGGAAGGTTGCGGATCAACATTTGGGGGAACATCATGATCTTTGAGGTGAAGCATATTCAGGAGAGGATGATTCAGGCAGGCTTGGGGGTGAAAGACGCCATGGCCTTGCTCCACATGACCCTTGGAGATCAGGAGGAGCTCACCGGGCCATTGCCCGAAGGCATTTTCCAGGGGCTTCATTCCCTCATGGATAAGACCGTGCGTGGAGCAACCATAGAGAGATTCAGACCTTCGGCAGAGGGCTCCACCTTTCACGTCTTTGAAATCCAGGCCCCCCAAGGGCAGCCCTTGGGTTATCTGAACATGATGTATCTCAGGAAGCCTTTGCCCTGTTATTACCTGGTGTATGTAGAGGTCTTGACACCTTTTAGACGTCAGGGCTTGGGAAGCCGGATCTTGGAAGCCTACAGGCTGTTTCTGGAAAAAAAGGGTTGCCTGGGTCTCTTGGACAACATCATTCCTCCAGGGGATCCTACCTTCCACCTTTACACCCGACTGGGATACAGGCCGGTGGAGGAGATAATCGGGATGCAGGCCATGCTCAAGGACAACCACTACATGGTATGGATCCCTTCCTCCCTGGGGGATAAAGAGGTGCGAGAGGGGCTCCTCAAGCTGCTTTTCAACCTTCAGCGCAAGAGGGCCGTGATCGATATGAAGGACAACGAATCAATGGTGGAGCGCACCATTGAGGAATTCCGAAGCGTTTACAGGGCGCTTACCTCTATGTTCCAGGCAGAGCTGCAACAGGGAACTTCCAGTGCCCTGATGAGATTCATGTTCACCAAGTTCACCACCAAGCTCCTGGGGTTCAAGAGGCGCATATCCAAGCTGCTTGGATATACGGGCGGGGAATCCCTGGAGCAGATAAGAATCCAGGAGGCCGTAGGAGAACTCTTGGCACAACCCTGGTCCCTGTGGGGCCCCCAGGAAAGCCGGGTGGAAATCCTGGATCCATCGGCGCCGGATCTGCCAGAATCATTAAGAAAAGATCCTACGGGATTCATAGAAGCCTTACCGGTTTATAGAAGGCCTTATCTGGGTGGAGAATCCCATGGCATCCAGGCATCTTCCAGCCAGAGCCTCAGGATAAGGGATCTGATGGCTCTGGGTTTTGATCCTACCCGTTTGAGGGAATGGGACAATGGCCAGGCCCGATTTGTTTTCGAACGTTCCTGGCCCAGGTTTGAGGCTCATATAAGACAGACAGCCCAATGGCTCAGGCGCATAGGCATTGAAGCCTGTTCCATGCGTTTTCGCGGGGCCCAGCTCCAGGTGAATCCACCTTTGGCCCTGCTTGCGCACAAGGGAAACCTGTATGTGCTCAGGAGAAAACTGGAAGGCATCCACTTGGAGGAGGCCCTGGACCAACTAGGCAGTGATGAAAACCTCAGGCAATTGAACAAAATGGCTGGTATAGACAGGGCTATTTTGGAAGTGGTCCGTTGGGCAAAGGAGTGGTTGGGTGGGATGGCCCCCCCCCACATCAAGGCAGAGGTGGAGGACCTTACATTTTTTGTCCCATGGGATCTGGAGCGCAACTTTCCCAAGGTGAGCGTGGAAGTTAATGGGGTATCCGTTGACAAGCTGTGGCTGGCATGAGAGATATTTTTCAGGGGATGAGAGGTGCCTTCTGTGACCCGTTTTTGGCTCAGGCTTCCTTGGAGGCCTGGAGCCTCTCAGCCCCAGGGGTTCTCCAGATCAGCTAGGCAGGATCCTTCCTACCCTACCAGATGGCAGCAAAGAAAGGAGGTGGGAGTGTGGCCGGGGAACTCAAGAGCACCCTGGAAATCATCATGGAGCGTTTCGGAGAAAAGCAAGAGCCTGTTTCTTTGAGCCAGGAGCAAAAAGAACAGATTGCAGAGATTAGAAGGAGATATCAGGCCAAGATGGCCGAGGCCAGAATCCTGTTAAAGGACGACGAAAATCTTCCCAGAGAGCTTTCCCGCCTGGAGAAGGAGATGGAGGAAAAAATAGAAAAGATCAGATCCCGGCCAGCCTGATTACAAGTTCTCAAAGAGCTCCAGAACCTTCTGGGCATAGTGCCAGGGGGGCTCCTCGGCCTTCTCCAGGATTCGGTCCAGACGGTTGGGACCCAGCCAGTAAGCACACAGGGCCAGGGGGAGATCTCTGTACTTCTGCAGCATCTGGAACAGGTAATGGGTACCCAGGCGCACGTTGGTTGCCGGATGGATCAGGGTTTCACGATCCTTCCATGGTACCGAGACCTGGGAAGCCAGCTCCTGTCCCACCTCCGGCATGATCTGCATGAGGCCCATGGCCCCCCTGGGAGATTCCAGATTTGGATTCCCGTCGCTTTCCACCAAGATTATTGAGAGGATTAGCTGAGGAGCCAAGCCGTAATCCCGGGAGGCCTCGTAGATGGCCTTCACCAGATTGCGCTTCTCCGATGGGTTCAGGTTACGGAAGCTGGCTGCCACAAACCACCTTATCTCTTCTATGCCCCAAGGTTCCTGGACTTGGCTACCCTGAAAGGCTTTCTGGGCCAGCTTCATCTCTCGGCCCCAGGGAGAAGCAGCCTGCCCAGGGCCGGTTCCCCCCCGAAGAGGCTCCGGGATTCCGGCTATCCAAACAGCCAGGGCAAGCCCTACTGCCACACAGGTTACAATTGTAAAGCTTCCAAGCCAAAAGACCCTCAAAGGCGTGCTTTGGAAAAGAAACCTCACTGCCCGGCCCAACATGGCCCACTCCTTTCCATCAGGAACCCCCTTTGAAATTGAGGGGTCTCCCGGTGTGGGGAAGGGTCAGCCGCCGGTCCAGGTTTGAACCGACCTGGTGACGTGTTACAGGAAGGAACTAAGCTCCCTTGTGTTCAGGCTGACCGTTCGATTGTGTGAATAGCTTATGGGCCCCCAAGCCTTTGAGCGGCCCGGCTGACCTCTAAGCAATGTTTTTTAATGATAAGCCCCAAAACTCCCCCAAGTCAAATCCTCAATCCCTTTGCCCTGCTTCGGTCCATGGATCTATGGTGAGTTTTCGCCATAGCATGGCTGTGGGAACCACCAGCTCCCGTTCCCCTCCCCTTTCCAGGTAAAGATATCCCCTTACCCGGGAAATCCCCCTTGGCAGGAGTTTCACTGCACGAGCCTCTCCCACCACGAATTGAGTGCCAGCAGGGCCTGCGCCCACTATGAAGAAATCGTAACGGGGATCTCCCCACATTTGCCTTGTTCCCTCCATACGGTTTAATATGATCCAACAAGCTCCTTCACAAAGCAATTGTGCTTGACTGGATTATTTGCAAGGATCTTCCAGTTTGGGGACTACCTTCCCAAACCCCGGGTGTGTTCACCATTTTGAGGCCCACACTTCTCAAGCACCCCTTAGGGAGATTCAGGCTGCTTTTGAGCACAACACAGTTAATCCCAGCACATCTCGAAGTTATCATGGATAGTTACCTACTGCTGGAGGATACTGATAACAAGACAAAGGGATATAGTGCCGCCAGCCACAGTGCTTGCGCCATGCTGGTGGCCCAGGTATAATTCGAGGCCGTTCCCAAGGCCAACAACGCCAATTCCACTTCAGGGGAAGGAGGAGTCCATCATGAAAGAGGCTGTAATATTGAGTGCCGTGAGAACCCCTGTAGGCAGGTTCGGGGGCACACTCAAGGATGTCACGGACCGGGCCATGGCCTCTTTGGTCATAAAGGAGGCTGTGGCACGCGCCGGCGTGGAACCTGAGCAGGTGGAAGAAGTGGTTTTCTCCCAGCAGTACCGCACAGGAGAGCTGCCAGCCAACATGGCTCGTCCTGTGGCCATAGACGCTGGCATTCCCATAGAGGTCCCTCAGTACACGGTGGCCAAGGCTTGCGGAGGATCCCTCAAGACAGTCTTTCTGGCTGCCCAGGCTATAAAGGCCGGGGATGCTCAATTGCTGGTGGCAGGCGGGGTGGAGTCCATGTCCAATGCGGCTTATCTTCTTACAAAAGCCAGATGGGGTTATAGACTGGGCCATGGGCAACTCATGGATCAATTGGTTCTATATGACCCCATAAGCCGCAACACCATGGGTGAAACAGCCGAGAATGTGGCGGAAAGGTTTCAGATCAGCCGCGAGGATCAAGATCTTTTTGCCCTGGAAAGCCAGAGGAAGGCTGCTTTGGCCCTGAGCCAGGGGCTTTTCCAGGAACAGATAGTGCCGGTACCAGTGCCCCAGGCAAAGGGGGGACATGTGCTCTTCAGCCAGGATGAGCATCCCAGGCCTGAGACCACGTTGGAAGGGCTGGCCAAGCTCAAGCCCGTGTTCCGCCAAGGGGGTACTGTCACTGCAGGAAACTCCAGCGGAATGAACGACGGGGCCGCTGCACTGGTGGTGGCTTCCAGGGAAAAGGCTGCTGCCCTTGGTCTGAGGCCTCTTGTTTCCATAGTGGGATACGCCTCTGTGGGAGTGGAGCCGGCCATCATGGGCATAGGCCCTGTGGCCGCCACCCGCAAGGTCTTGGAGAAGACCGGATTGTCCTTGGCAGACATAGACTTGATAGAACTAAACGAGGCATTTGCCTCTCAGAGCCTTGCCTGTATCCGCCAGTTGGGGATGGATCCGGACAAGGTGAATGTGAACGGAGGAGCCATAGCCTTGGGGCATCCCATAAGCGCCACAGGAGGGGTAATACTCACCAAGCTCATATATGAGATGCGCCGCAGGGGCGTGGAGCTGGGGCTGGCCACCATGTGCCTCGGGGGTGGACAAGGTGTGGCCTTGATAGTCAAAAATGAGAGCTGAATACGGAAAGCGCCTGCTTGGCTTTTCCCTTTATGGTCCAAGAATTTGAAAAAGACTCCCAGCCCGCATCATTCGAAAATAGTGCATGGTGCGGGCTTTTCTAATATTGGATGAGCATAGGCTTTCATCTGGGGTCTTGCTTGGGCTGGAAGCTGGGAAATGACCATAAGGGTTTTGGGGGCAAAGGCCCCCAAGACCCCCATGGCTCCAGAAAATCATCCTGGCAAAGGCGCCGGGGCCCAAGCCTCAGTCAAGATCGCCTCCCTGGTTCAGGAGAAAAGACTCCTGAGTACTCGCCAGATCAAGGATCTGCTGGGGCACCTGGCTTTGGGGGATGAGTTTGCCCTTGAGCCAGAACCAGCGCTTGTTCTCCGGGGCTTCTTGTTTGTGCTTGCTCTGAAGGATTCCGGGCTTGAGCCCCTCTTTGACCAGCTTGCCCTTGAACCTGGCTGTGAAGGTGGTTGAGGGATCATCTGTGAACTGGCTTGTGGCCCATAGCTCTTCCTTGCCCGTGGAAAGGATCAGAAAATCCAGAGGCAGAATCAAAACCTCATTGTCCTCATCCTCTGTTTCAGACTCCCAGTAAAGCAGGCCGCCTAGAACTTGAGTTTCTGGATCCCAATGGGCCAGGTGCAAGTAACCGGTCAGTTTCCTCTCGTCCCCCTGGAGACCCAGCTCACTCCAGTCGTGTCCTTTCTTGAGGAAGATGGTGAGGCGAATCCAGCCATCCACCCAGGCTTCCACACCCTCTGAAGGGGTGGGTGAGGGTTCTGGATTGGGTGCAGGAGGAGGATTGGGGTTCAAGGTTATGCTCACCTGTGCGCTCTTGGGAGAAGAGATGTTCCCAGCAGCATCCTTGGCCCAGGCATAGAGGGTCTTGGTGCCAGCCGAAGAGAAGGTATAACTAGAAGGCGCAGAACCGCTCCAGCCCGATGGGGGTGTCGAGCCTGACTCGCTCAAAGCGTAGCCCGTCACACCCACGTTGTCCGTGGCAGTGAAAGAGGTGATAGGCACCGTGAGGGATGTTGATGTTGAGGGTATGGTAAAGCTTGTCACAGTGGGCGAAGTGGTGTCAGTTGCAGGCTTGCTAGAGGGATCCCCAGGGAAGGTCCTGGCATTTATCTCAGAGAGGTTGCTGAAGCCGTCTCCATCAGAGTCCTTGGCTTCTAACGCTGCATTGAAGGTGTGATTTCCTATGGAAGGGTTGGCAAAGTCAGAGCCAAAGGTATTTACGCTTGGCGTACGTGTGTGGCACAAACTGCAGCTGTCCACGGCCGTCCTGGAGGTGTTGTACTTGGAATTGAACTGTGTGAGATAAGAAGACTTGGGCCACGCCTGTGAGGCCCCCAGGAATCCTGCAAGGCAGACAAATAGGAAAAAGGCCTTCTTTTTTCTGATCATGATAACCTCCTTCTCATCTGTTTCTTAACCGGAGCTTCTGCCGGCCTTCCACTCTTGCAAGCAACTCCTGTACCACTGTGTGGTATGAGCTAAACTGCTTGATTTTAATAGCCTTATTCCCGGAGGATCCCCAGGCCCTCCCAAAAATCGTAACAGCAAGTTCGAAATGGTACACAAAACTGATCTGAATCATGGGAGGGACAGCCTTGGGCATGCATTGATGGTGTGCTTGGGTCTGCGTACGGCGTGGCTTTCCACAAGCGAAGAAGCGCGTCCATCCCAAGCCCGGTACTTCATTGAGGCAAGAGAGGAAGATTTTGCCTGCAGGGAGGAAAAAAGGGGAAGGGTAAAACATCCCTTCCCCTTTGGCTTAGATTTCACTTGGGAGGGCTAGGAACACTGGATTCCGGAACCATCCTACCTACCAGCTTGAGCCCTGCTGCCCTGTGCTCCCCGCCTGAGGTCACCTCCACCAGGTAACCTCCAAGACTAAGCATGCGAACCAGCCCCAGGCCGCCACCTCTGGCCTCTCTGGCCAGGATCTGGCCGCTGAAGCTGACTCTGAGACCATCTCCTGAATCCACGCCTGTGTCTGAATGCATCCAGACCAAGAAGGCCATAGAATTGCCGGGTGTCACATGAAGATCTCCTGTGGCCCACTGCTCCCAGGAATTTGTCTGGGAGTTCAAAACCCAAAGCACAGTGTCAGCAAAGAACTCGTCACCTTCCAAAGCAGTATTGGGATCCTGGAAGGTGCCCAGGTGAAGGTAAGCGTTGGCCGTGCCCCTCTCCAAGACCAGCCTGGGACCCCCTGCCAGTCGGCCTTTGGTTATGAGCTTGAGCTGGAACCACTGGTTCTCATAGCTCGTAAGATCAACGGGCCCAGGCCCGGGTCCTGAGGGTTTGCTGTTGGCATCACCAGGCAAGGTCCCGGCTTGAAGCTCCACTAGATTTGTGAAGCCGTCGCTATCCGAATCCTGTGCTTCTATGGCTTCAAAACTGTTGTTGGCTGCCTCAAAGGCCTGACCATAGGCGTTTCTGGGGGCTTGTCCGGATGTGCTTGTGTGACAAACAGTGCAGCTGTAAGAAGAGCTATACCTGCTATTAAGATCGCTCAAGTAAGAGCCTACTGCATAGGCCTGCAAGACCCACCCCAGAGAAAAAGCCAAGACCAAGACCGTGACAAATCCCGTTTTTCTCATGAGTT
The DNA here is from genome assembly GCA_037481695.1 of bacterium. Taxonomy (NCBI): domain Bacteria; species bacterium. The sequence continues at coordinate 243,254 of JBBFLE010000003.1, forward strand.
CCTCCTTCCCATTTCTTGGTTTTTGCATCTGCGGCAGCCGAGCTGCCTTTTAGATAAGAAGCCAGAAAAACCCCCAGGCCCAGGTCAAATAGCTCCCAAGAGCCCATGCCACAATGATGCCACAATGTGGTATTGTTGGCAACTAGTTGGAATTAAAGGTTTTTAATTTGGAAATAGCTAGGGCTGCAGGCAGATTTCGGTTACGTTTTTGCACCTGGAGTTCAAAACCGATGCACAAAAGGAACAAGGGGTGGCTCTGGCAGAAATGCGGGCCCATCTCCTGAGCCAGTCATACAGGAAGCTTCTGATTGCTAGCCCGGGTAACGGGGCTGGAGGTATGAGCCCCGAAGGCGGTTTTATTATCGTGCCCTTTCTAACACCTAGGCTCAGAACTCCTTCCTCAAGGAGAAGGTGACCATGTTGGCGTCAAAGCCGTCCTTGGGACCAGTATGGTCCACAAGATAAGTGCGTTCCAGGGTCACCACTGGAGTCACATAGGGGTTCTTGTACCAGATCCTCAGGGCCAGGTCTGCCAGCCTCTCGTCGTTTTCCCCGCGGCTTTGGGCATAGCTGCCGTAGAGCCTGGCCCCAAGACCCTTGAAGATCCCCTCGTAACCGATGGAGCCAGTGTATATGATGGCATCCGAGTCAAAGCTGAAACGTGTAAAAGGAGAGGGTGGGCTCAGCAGAAAGTCCTTCTTGTCCTGTAGCTTCTCGTATGTGATGGAGCCATCCAGAGAAAGTCCAGGGGCGAACTTGGGCTGATAGGTGGCCCCAAAGATGTAGTCCTTGGTGTCCACCCTGAATTCTTGGTCAGGGTTTGATCTTCGCCTCCAGAGAAAGGTGCCGTAAAGAGATAGATTCTCAATGGGAGTCTTCCACCTTATGCGCGCCTTGGCTATGTTCTCGCTCTCAGGTGAGATCCAGGTATAGGGATTGCTGAAGTCAGCCCCCTGGTATTCCCCCAGGATGCTCAAAGTCTTTATGGGCTTCCACTCTGCCGAACCGATCCAGCCGTGTACCCATTGCTGATTCTTCAAGGTGTCCTCTCCGGCCTTGATATCCGGAGGCTCCTGACCATCCGTGTCCAAGCTTCTGTATTGTGCCCTGTAACCAGCCCTCAGGGTCAGATTATCCAGGGGCAAATACTCCACCTGAAAGGTGCCGGTGTGGGCCAACTGTCTGAAGTCCACATCCACGTTGTTGAAAAAGGGAGGCTCATCGGTATTGGTTCTGCCCGCCTGGGAAAGAGTATGGAAACGATAGTCCAGGTGCAGTATCACCTTGGGGATCAAGAGGAAACTGAGCCCCATCTCCCCCACATGGGTATTGAAGAGTAGGTGAGCATCCCCTGGATTCACCAATAGTACCGGCCTGGTGAAAAGGCTTGCATTGCTCTCGGAGTGGGCAAAGATATAGCCTGCATCCAGATCCAGCCTTTCCCCCAATTTGGTATGGGCCTTAAGGGTAGTCACATAAGTCTCCACACGCTCATCCCTGCCCTCTATCTGTGCTGGGCCGTCTATGTCATCGGTATTCTTGTAAGTCCAGTAGGATTGCTTCAGGTGGAAGTTCCACGCCCCGGCTCTTAGATCTGCGGCTGCGAAAACCTCGTCCAACCTTTCATGGAAATCCAGAATCTGGGAGTCTACCGCCAAAAAAGGGCGAGGCACCCTGCCGTCTCCCTCCCTGTCAGCATGGCGGTAACCCATGGTCAGCCGCAGCTCCTCGCTTGGCAGCACTGCCAGGTTCACCCCAGCCGAGCGCCTAATGCTGTGGAAGTCGTGATTGTCCGTGAGAAGCCCCTCATCCTCCCTGTTGAAGGACCAACGATATTCCCTGTAAGAGCCGCTCAGGTCATAGGCCTTGTCCTTTTTTATCTGAAGCCTGGCGAATGGGAATGGGTCGCCTATGCCATTGGCCGTGAGGCTGAAGTAATCCACAAGCCCCCCGGCCGTTGACCGACCCCAAAGATTCAGGTCAAAGAGCCTTGGCCCGTCAAACAGATTCACCACTTCCTTGTATCGATCCTTGGAGCCGTCTATGTCCACCAGGCGCCAGCCGGCCTCTATTTCCCCTCCCACCTGAAAACCGGCTATGGAAAGGTTCCCTTGCTCTTCTGCCGCCGCGGGCTTGCCTGCCCCAACGCCCCAGAACACCCAAGCACTCAGTGCCATCAGGGCCATGAATCCAGTTGCTCTTTTCATCTGTACACCCCCTCTCACTGGAAGAAGCGGCGGCTAAAGTTGGAGCCGTGTATCTGGGTGTGGCAGTTGATGCAGGAGGCCGGGGCAAAATGAACCACCCCGTGGCATTCCACACAAAGCCTCCTCACGTCCCGCCTGATCAACATGAATCTGTTGGGAGAGCCGTGGGGTTCGTGGCACACCATGCAACCCTCCACCTTCACCGCCAGATGTTCGAAAACCCAGGGCCCCCTCTTCTCGGAATGACATTCAAAGCAAACATCATCGTTGAACTTATTCCACTTGCGAAGGCTGGCCCTTGTCCTTGTGCCATGGGGTGTGTGGCAATCGGTGCACCTGATGGCCCCCTCCAGTACCTTGTGGCGGCTGGGCAGGTGGAATTTGCCCTTTACTTCCTGGTGACAGGAGAAACAAAGCTCAATTTCCTTGGCCTTGAGAAGGTGGGCTGCCTGGGGTGGAGAATGGATCTGGTGGCAGTCATTACAGGCCACGCTGGTGAGCTTGTGCGGGCTTCTTCGGAACTGGAAAAGCTCTTTCTGGCTTGAGTGGCACTTGAGACACCCCTCCGAGCGATCAAGCCCGCTGGCTTCCTTGAAAGAAAGAACCGCCCTGGGATCACCCGTGTCCACGTGCTTCTGACCCGGGCCGTGGCATGACTCGCACCCTTGCATGGGTAGTGCAACCTTGGGATCCCCCACCCCCTTCCAGTGGGGGTCATGCTTGCCGAATGCAGAGTAAAGCTCCTGATGGCATCCCTGGCACACCTGGGAACCCACGTAGCCCTGCTCTTCCCCCCCTGCTGCGGCTGCTGTTATGCGTGCAAGAATAAGCGCTACCGCAGCCAAGACCAGCACCCCGGCGCTCCCCATCCACCAAGCTTTTCGGTTCATCCTGGCGTCTCCCTCGGTCTGAAAGAGCTGCTGAACCCTGCCTGTTCCTCTGTCCTTGGCTCTCCATGGTCTTCCAGACAGTGTCCCTTGTCAACAAGAATCTGCCGTCTCCGGGCTTCACTCAGGCGAACTCAGGCCCGCCATCTGCTCCACCAAGAGGGCCAGACAGGAATGATCCAGTTCCCCTTTGCCCTGGGCCAGTAAGGAGTCCATGAGCTCTGCTGCCTGAGCAGTGGCCAGAAGAGAAACCCCCTGCTCCTTACCTGTCTGGAGGGCTATGGCCAGGTCCTTTCTGTGAAGCCTTATCCTGAATCCAGGCTGGAAGGTTTTCTCGATCATGCGCTTTCCGTGCACCTCCAGGATCCGGCTCTGGGCAAATCCTCCCAGCAGTGCCTCCCTCACCCTGGCCGGATCCACCCCGCATTTCCGCGCCAGGGTCAGGGCTTCGGCCACTGCCTGAATGGTAAGACCTACTATCACTTGATTGCAGGCCTTGGCCACCTGGCCTGCTCCAGGCCCCCCTACCAGCACTATGTTTTTTCCCATGCTCTTCAATATGGGCAGAGCCCTTTCGAAGGCCTGTTCTGCCCCCCCAACCATGATGGAGAGCGTGGCCTCTCTGGCGCCTATTTCACCTCCTGAGACAGGCGCATCCAGCGCTTCAACCCCTTTTGCTTGCATGGCCCGATGTACAGAGACCGAGGTGGAAGGTGCCACGGTGGACATGTCCACAAAAAGCATGCCTGGCCTAACCCCCTCCAGAATTCCCTTCGGACCCATGACCACCTGCTCTACATCCGGGGAGTCTGGAAGCATGGTGATGACCACATCTGAGAGCTCAGCCACCTCTTGGGAAGAGTTGGCAGGGATGGCTCCTTCTCGAGCCAGCTCATCCACAGAGGCCCTGCTTCTGTTGTGCACCACCAGCTCGTAGCCTGCCTTCATCAGGTTGCGAGCCATGGGCTTGCCCATTATCCCCAGTCCTACAAACCCGATCTTCTCCATCTCCCTCCCCCCCCTTTTTCATAAGCCAAGATTCCCCAAGAGCTTGCCAGCAGTGTCTCAGCCTTGGATTTTGGTAGCCTATTCTAAACGCTTCTGCTCCTCTGGCAAGCCATGGGCTCATCTCCAGCAGGGGCCCCCACCGGGGGAGGAGTGTGGATGCCCCTGCTGGCCTGATCTGGCTCATGGATTCACAACGATGGTGCGGTAGTCCGTGGCCTCCCTTTCCCCAAGGGGCCTCACTCCGGTGGGTGTCACCCCTAGGGCCCTAAGAGAATCCTGAAGAATCTGGACTATGTATTTGGCATTGTGGGCGTACACCGCGTTTCCGGCCTTGTAGGCGTAAGCTAGGTTGAATGCAGCCGAAAGGGTGTGGGTGGTCCAGTTGCGGAACTGCCCGCCCGTGGAGGTGAAAAAGTATGGATATGAGTCTGGGTTGTAGTAAATGCCCCTGGCCTGGAGAGCTGCCTTAAGCTGACCGAAAAGCCCGGTGTCTGGGTCTATTGTTCCCAGCTCCTGGAACACTGTTTCTACGGTGCCGTCCCCGTCATAGTCTGCAGAAGCTCGTATGTCAGTGAATTCCTCCACTGGGCCGTGGCAGCGCTGGCAGGTTTCCACCTGAGCCTTCCAGGTGTGCCCTCCCGCTGAATTATCCTCCTTGGGGGAGTCCATGTGGCAGCCCATGCAGTTCAGGGCCTGGTGAGCTATGTTCCCCTCGCTGTATCTCTGGGGGGCTCCTTCCAAGAAGTACTCCCAGGCGTTCCTGCTCCAGAGGATGGCGCCCCCGTCCAGGTAATGGGGGTTGATGAAGCTAACCCCACTGGCGCTTATCACACTGTCAGGCTGGGCATATGGATCCAGCGAGGGGTTGGCTGCCTTGATGGCCTTGTACACCGTAAGCCCGCTTTCCCTTCCCTGGTGGCAGAACAGGCAAATACGACCGTCTCCCACCGTATCTGGAATGTCTGTGCCATCCATGAACTTGTCTATCCCTCCTCTTGGGTTCTTGGTGGCATCAACGAAGCGGGAGTTGTAAGAAAGCTTCTTGGGAATCCGGATGGAGTTCCCTGTGCCGTTGGGATCCTGGTGGGGATCGTGGCAGGTGATGCATGTCACCGTGGCATCACCCCATAGGACCTGTGCACTGTCTGTTCCCTGGCGATCCTCCTGGTAATCGATGGATCCCAGGCCGTGGTGACACTGGTTGCACACATAGTTGTTTATGAGAACCGGCTGGGTGGTATTGCCTGCGCTCACCAGGTAAGCATTGTTGGGATCAGGAGTCGTGGTGAGCTGGAAGGTGGTGTTACCTTTGTTGCGAAGGCTTCCCACCCCTCCCGAGCCGGTGATGCTCATATCAAAAGGATAGGTGGGCTGGTGGGTGGAACCATATGCGCCGGCGCTGAACTCCTCGAAAGGTGGAGCAGCCTTGTTGGCATGGCCGCTTCTCATGTATTGGGTCATTATGTCCTGGTTGTGGGTTGAACCCAGCTCCACAAGGGTTCCGTTTGCCTTGCGGCCCCAAGCGGTGTACTTGTAAGAGCCCTTGGTATGACAGCTGGCACAAAGCCCCTCTGTGTTGGTGCGCATGTCCCTCACCTGGAACTCAATGGAGCCCTGGAAGGGCACAAAAACGGAAATTGTGCCAGTGCCCACCGCCTTCTTGTATGTGACCGTGGCCTTGGCCACCGCCCCTATCTGATTCGTGCCCAGGGGGGAGAGAGCCTGGGAGTCAGTGCGGGGCTTGATGATGAGGCTCTGGTCGTCCAACACCTCCTCCACCTCAAAGCCCGCCCCGTCAAATACTGCCTGCACCTCCACCTGCTCTCCGGGGTTGAGGGCATCTGCTGGCAGGACTGCTGATCCTGTGGCCTGACCAAAAAGCAAAAGGGTGTCCCCAGGCTTCACCTTGCCAAGGAAGCCTCCCTGAGCAAAGACCAGCTTGTCAGAAACCGCATGTTCGCTCTGCAGGCTCCCATTACCCTGTACAATGGGCCTGACTGGCCTGGCAATGGCCGAGCCCCGGCTCCAGGTGCCCAGGGCCAGGTTCTGAGCCCCAGTTTCATCCACCTTGTAGGCTCTGTGGTTGGCATACAGGACCGATCGGCCCTCCACAGGTGCCACCTCCAGGACCGTACTGCCAGAGACCCTGCTCACCTGGACCGTACTGGAGACCTGGGCCAAATCATTTCCGCTGGGAGCCGGGATGTGAGCCTGATGACATGCCCCACAACCCACTTCCGGATCCGGCATGGTGCCCCGAGCTATGCGTTTGGTAAGTCTGGGGTGCTCCAGTGCGTAATTGTGGCACACGCTGCACTCTTCGATACGCTGATTCATGTTCACAGGCCTTCCGTTGGCCCTAAGAAAGGTCACTGCCTCACCTGTGGCCAGAATGCCTGTGGCCCTCTTTCTGCCCTTGCCCAGCTGATCAAAGAACTTGCCAGGAAATCCGTTGGAATTGGCATGCCTGGTGGCCATGAAGGAGGCCGAGTCAAAATAGGGCTCCGTGTGACAGCCTATGCAGGTCTGGGTGGTGGGTATGCCTCCGGGTCCGCCGTGGGCCTGACTTATTCCTTGGTGGCAGCCAATACAGCTCAAGAAATCTGTGACCGTTGGGTTGAAGGCAGGGCTGGAGTGGATGGAACCCTCATACCCCTCTCGTATGGTGTAGAAAGGATTGGGCCTGGGCTCCAGATTCAAGGGCAGGTAATCCAGGTGGGCGTTTCTGTTGGAAACATCCAACCTGGAGGGATCATTGTCCAACCAAGCAGAATGACATCTGAGACACACCTGGCTGGAGACCTCCTGGGCCGCGGCCCATCCAGAAAATGCCAGGCCCATGATCATCCAGCCCATCACCCATAGAGCGCCCATACCTCGTTCTTTACCCCCTTTTCCCATGGCCCCACCTCTTCCTTATTGGGTTGCTTTGCAAGATCCCAAAAGATCCTTGCTTGAGCCAGCCAGAACCTTGATTCTCACGCCATATTTTAATCTAGAACCTGTATACATAATCCCTACGTTGTGGCAAAACTGTTTACCAGGAGAGGATATAGGTTGTCAAGAGCAATTTTTTGTCCCAAGAAGATGGGGTTCTCTGACCAGGACAGTTGGGCCCTATGGATGGGCTTGGGACTACTACATTTAGTGGGAGCCAGGCCTTGCCCTCACCAAGTATTGCTATTTTTGCCCTATTGATTCAGAGCTCAGGCAGCCCAGGCTCCTCGCGCCAGGCTCAGCCCCAGAGCTTCCTCAAGGACATGGGCCCTGGGCTTGCTGCGCTATTGGAGCGAACTGGAAGCTTTCTGGAAATATGGAGGCAAAAACCCTGCAGGATCTGCATAGCTCCATCTTTTCTTCCCAGGTTCTCCTGGCCTTACCCTGGCACATGGTGCCATTGATGAACCAGCAGAGATCCCCTGATTGGAACTCCCACGCAGGGCAGATGGCCATTCGCTCCTGAGGGCAGTTTTGGATCTCCCAGCAGGGCTTTTGTTTTTTCCCATTTTTTCTGGAGAGGAAAAACAGGGCCTGCCGCTCCGCATGGGCAGGGATCTTCCTCCATCCCTGCTCAAAGCTCTGCACTGCCTTCAATGAGGTGCCCAGAAGGTGAGCCATTTCAGATTGCGTTTTTCCCAGGTAATGTCTGATCTCCGCCAACAGCCGCCTGTCCATTGCATCCCACCTCCTACGGGAGGATGCTATCCTAGCACAATCTCTCCTCATGGCAAGATCTCAGGAAGCAGGCAAGCTCAGGCTCTCGAGAAAGCCTGCAAATCGCTGCCTACCTGGAGATCCAGGCAGCAGCGATCAGCACTATGGCGCCTGTTCCCAAGAGAAAGCCTGTCCAGGCTACTATTTTGTAAACAAATAACATGTCTGGGGTCACCTCAGGGGCCACTTTGGCAGGCACCTCCTTGGAGACCATCACCCGTTCATACTCCTGGGGATGCTCCTCCCGGAAGTAATGCTCGGTCATTCTGCCTGTGAATATCACCAGATCCAGCGGGAACTTGTTGGGCCTCATGTGGGTATTGAAGAAATGTATGGTGAAGATGAACCCCATGGCCAAGAGCGCTTCCTCGCTGTGAATGATGGTGGCCAGATTGAAGACCCATCCAGGAAGCCATCTGGCAAAAAACGAGGGGAACCAAAGCAGAAGCCCCGAGCTTCCTATCATGGTCACCCCCCAGAACACGGCCCAATAGTCAAACTTCTCCCAGTAGGTCCACCTGCCGAAACTTGGTTTGGGACCTTTGAAAAGAAACCACCTTATCTGGTCTCTCAGATCCCTGAGATCCTTGGGTTGGGGTACCATGGAGTCAGGCCCCCAAAACATTCCTTGGCTTCGACCCGTTAGAATCCTCCAGGCCAGATAGCAGAGGTGCCCCAGAAAATAAGCAAAGGTGATCACAGCGCAGATCCTGTGGATCAGCCCCAGGGCTCGGGTTGGCACATATTGTGCCAGGGCCAGGACTATCTCGCTGTCGCTGAATTTGATGGGCAGACCCGTCAGGGCCAGGCCCAGGAAGCTACCCATCACCGCCAGGTGAAGGAGCCTCTGGGTGCGGGTGAAACGCACGAACTGGGGCCTTCTCCTGGGCCAGGGATAAGAGGGCTCCAGGACGCCCATTTCCTCCTGACAGCCCGCCTCCTGTGCTTCGGGCCCTTCCTTCATGTCTTGGAGGGGGCTCTCATTCACCTTCTTGATTTCCGTTGTCAAGCTTGGACCTCCCTCTCCTTCTGACCGCCCACTCCACCAGGAGCCTCTGGAGCCAGAGCAGGCTGTGGAGTCCGAAAAACCCGAAGGTCATAACTAGTATGCCCACCATGAACAGGTTGGCATAGTAAAGAAGTGGCCTCTTGGGATCATGGATGTCGGCATGGGGAATATAGCTCACAAAGTTCTCGGGGGCGTTGGCGTGACATTTTCTGCAGGTGTGAAGCAGATTCTGCCTGTGAACAGTGGAACGTATGTCCCTGGCGGGAAAGATGCTGTGGGAGCTGTGGCAGTCATGGCATTTGGCGCCTGTGATCTCTCCCAGGGATGTAAGCTTGCCGTGGAAAGTATCCCTGAAGGTCTTGTAATACTCTCTGTGGCAGCTCCCACAGCGGTTGGCCTGGGCCAGCCTGTGAAGTTTGCCCTCTGCCTGGGTGATCCTGTGTGTGTAATGGCAGTCCTGGCAACCCGGGGCTCTTCCGTCGCCCTGGGCCAAAAGCTGTCCGTGATAACTTCTCTGGTACTCCGCCTTGATCCCTTCATGGCAGGTTCCACATAGGTTGGGCACATTGACCTTGGCGCTTCTGGAAAGAGGATCCTCGTGAGAGCGCACATCGTGCTTGCCGTGGCAGTCCTTGCAGCCAGGGGCAAAAACATCACCCCTTCTGATGGATCTAAAGTGGATGCTGTCCAGAAACTCGGTGGCCTCCTCAGAATGGCACTTGCCGCATTCCACCCTCTGCAACTCCCCTTCCCTGTGGGGCACCTCTGCTATGTCAGAATGGCAAAGCACGCAGGCAAGCCTGTGGTGCACTGAGGTATCAAAGCCTTTCTGATCCACGAAAAGGGAAATCTTCTTTCCATCGGATGTGGTCTTGGAAAGATCAGGATCCCCGTGGCATATGAAACACTCCTCGTTGGAGGGAGCCTGGGCCACAGAGATCTCAGGCGAGCAAACAAGGGCTGTCAAGACCAAAAGCCCAACCAAGCCCTCCCCCAACGCCTTTGCCCAAAACCCTGTTTTTCCCATGGCCTGCCCTGCCCGGTCTTTCACTTGGCAACGCAAAGAGCCTTGGCCTCACGGGCCAGACCGAAGGCCTGCAGAACATGCGCCTCGGTGTTTTGAAGGTTGAACCTGTGCCACTGCTTCTTGGCATTGGAAAGCTCCATCTCCGCTGCCACAAGCTTGCTCCTGACCCAGGCCTTCTGTTTCACATCCTCCTTGATGGACACAAACTCCCTCATGCACCCTATGGTGAATTCCGCCTGGTTGAGTGACTCCAACAGAAGCCTGGCCACCTGAGGCACATGCTGGTAGCCCTTGAGGGACTCGTTATGGCAATCCACGCACGAGGCCACGATCTCCTTCACGGTGAAGGTGTGCCCGGTCTTGGGATGATGGCAGCTTATACAACTGGGACCCCGCCCCTGCTGCAGGAACTTGTAGTGGGAGCTGGTGGAAAAATCCGCATACTCTCCCCCATGGCACTGCCCACATCGCTCGTCCATCTTGAGATAATAAGATGGAGTTTTTTTGCCCTCTCCCTCCAGCATGCCCGAGTGGGCTGCCGCTGCCTTGGGCTCGGTGGGTTTCCCGCCATGGCACTTGTCGCATGTGACCTTCCTGGCCGCATGCCAGGAGTCTTTCCACTGATGGTAATTCTTGTCCACCTTCTGGTTACCTGTGGCTTCTTGGTGACAGTTCACACAACTGTTGGCCTCTACGCTTTGGGCCCAGGTTTGAGCACTGAAAAGCCACCAAAATCCGGCCGCCAGCAAAAATGCCCAGCCTGCCATGGTTCACCCCCCGGGTTCTCCTTTTTAATTCTCCTCTAAATTCCACACCCAATTATGACCACATCGTGGTGGCAGTTGTCAAGCCATTTGGACCAGCCCAAAAAGAGGCCCTTGCAATGGCAAGGGCTTTCTTGAGCTGTAATGGAGCATAGACCGGTTTATGCCAAGGATAAGGTGAACTTGGCCCGCATCATTCATCATGGGGTGAATGATGCGGGCAGGCAGATTCATTGAACCAGGGTGCCGCCGTGGCAATTCCCGCAAAGAAGCTCTTTGCCGATATCTCCTCCTGGATGGTGAAACTCCAAACCCAGGGCATCTACCTCCTTGGGTTCCAGGCCCGGTCCCTGGGCGATGATGAGATGGCAGGTGTTGCATTCATGGGAGATGACCCGGCCGTCAGGGCTCATGTGTTCTCCATCATGGCAGCGGATGCAGCCGGGCCAGATGGAGTGGCCGATATTGTCCGGATAGGATTGCCAATTGGCCCTCATCTCGGGAAATATGGTTTCTCGAAAGATCCTTTGCACCTCAGAGATGGCATCCTGTATCTTTTTCTGGTCAGGATGCTGGGCATAATCCTCCCTGAGTTTTTTCTCTATCAGGCTCAAACCCTCCATCTCAGTGCGGCTCTCCTTGGCGGCCATGGTGAGGACCTCCACTGCGTTCTTCTTGATATAAGGCAGGTTTCGATCCAGCCGGCCCAGGGCCATGGATTGGTTCACCGAGCGCACCGGAGGCGCGTATATGTGGGTGGGCCTGTTGTGGCAGTCTATACAGTCCATGAGCCTAATCCGTTCCGGGGATATCTGTTTGGGATCCAGCTCCTTTCCCCTGGCCTGGTACACGGTTACTCTGCCCCTGTCGTCGGTCACCCTCACCCAGGGGATATCCTGGCGAGCCTTGTCCAGAGCCACGTATTCCACCTTCTGATTTGTGCTCATGTGCCAATGGATGCCGTGCACAGGCCCCAGGCTCGGGTCACCTCCCCCCACCTTGAGCAACAGTCGGATGGTCCAAGGGCTGTTTTTCTCATCAGCCAGAAAATGCGTTCTGACCCTTTCCACAGAGCCCGAGAACTTCTGGGGCCAGTGACACTGCTCGCAGGTCTCCCTGGCGGGTCTCAGGTTCTCCACAGGGGTGGGAATAGGCCTGGAGTGTTTTTCAAAGGCAGTGGAGTAAATCTGGTACACCCCGGATATCTTGGACTTGACGAACCAGCTGGCCCCCGGGCCCACATGACATTCGGTGCAGGCCACCCTCGCGTGGGGGGATCTCTGGTAAAGGGTGTACTCCGGTTTCATCACCGAGTGGCAGATCAGTCCGCAAAACTCCACGGACTCGGTGAAGTGGTAGGTCCTGTACATGCCTATGGCAGAGAACACAAGGAAAAAGAAGGACACCACCACCACGGTAATAAAGACCCTTCTGTGGCGGGGCTTGTTGAGATCAATGTACGGTAGCGGAGCCTCGGCACCCAGAACCTCTCGATGTCTCCTCCTGTGCTCCCTCCAGACCCCTACCAGGATCAGCACCAGCCCGGTGATGATGCCTCCCGGGACTATTTGGTAAGTGACCACCGCCATGTAAGGATTGGCAAACCCCCTTGAGAAATCTATGTACATGAGGGCCAGCACCGTCAAAAAAGAGCAGATGGCCAAGATGGTGCCAAGCATGCTTAAGGGATTGGCCATCAAGGAAGGTTTCCTTGTCTCGGGGGCAATTTTTTCTTGCTCCGTCATTGAAAAGTTTCCTCCAACTTGATGAAAGATATCCGGGATGAGGCCCAGGGGGACGGCAATGCCTCTTGTCCTCCCTGGATCCTCTGCCCTTCCAGCAGTTCACTTCTTGTGGCATTTGACGCATGAGGCCTGATCATTGACACCGAAGGCCACCTGGCCATTGTGACAGGAGCCACAATTTTGACCTTGCTTCATGTTGGCCTTTGTGAAATCTGGAGTTGTGCCTCTTTTCATCTTGAAGATCTTGGTGTGGCAATCTGTGCATTTGGGGTTTTTGGCGCTGTGTTTTTCGTGACTGAAGGTCACCTTGCCCGGGCTTTCCTTTCCCTGATCGTAGGTGAAATCCGCTGGAGGCTTTGGCTGGGCCATGAGCTGACCTGCCATACTCAAGCCAAGGATCCCCATGATAAAAAGCCCCGCCACTGTGTAAACTCTCCATGCACGCCTCTTGTTCATGTTGCCCTGTAACCTCCTTTCTTTTTTTGCCAGAAGAAAATAACTCCCCGGCCATGCCACAAAAAAGCTCTTTCTGGATTCCCGATCTCTTCGACAATAAATGTCCTGAGATAACTTGTCAACTTTATGTCAATGGCCCCTTATTTTCCGGCTTCCACCAGCACCCGGCATGAGCTGGGCTCGACAACATGAGCTGGGTCTGATGCCTGGGGCGGGAATCATTGAGCAGACTTGTGCTTACAACAGAGAGGGTCAATGAAGGCAATGGTACTCCTGGAGGCAGCGCACCTCGAGCCTCTTTTTCCTTAGGGCCTCGATGCCATTTACCGTTGCCGCAGCTCCGCTCAGGGTGGTGACTATGGGGATGTTGAAAGCTGTGGCAGTGCAGCGGATGGCCACCTCGTCCTGCCTGGGGGTTCGACCAGGGGTTGGTATGTTGATTATGAGATGGATCTGCCCGTTTTTTATTAGATCCACCACATTGGGCCTTCCCTCTGAGACCTTTCGGATCCTGGTCACCTCTATGTCGTTTCGAATCAGCGCATTGGCCGTGCCTTCGGTGGCCACTATGTCAAAGCCCAAATCCACCAGCCTCTTGACGATGTAAAGGATGTTTCTCTTGTCCTTGTTCCTCACGCTTACGAAAACCGTCCCCTCAAGGGGCAGTTGCAGATCAGCGGCCATCTGGCTCTTCGCAAAGGCCATTCCAAAGGCCGAGTCTATGCCCATGACCTCTCCTGTGGAGCGCATTTCAGGTCCCAATATGGTGTCCACGCCCGGGAACCTCTTGAAGGGGAAGACCGACTCCTTGACTGCCAGATATGGAGGCCTCACCTCCTTGGTTATGCCCATTTCCCTTAGCTTCTGCCCCATCATCACACGGGTGGCCACCTTGGCCCAGGGGATCCCGGTGGCCTTGCTCACAAAAGGCACCGTGCGAGATGCCCTGGGATTTACCTCCAGTACATACACCACATCATTTTTGACCGCGTATTGGATGTTCATGAGCCCCACCACCTGCAGCTCCTTGGCAAGGGCATGGGTGTTGCGTCTGATCTCCTCCAGCACAGGCTCATTGAGGGTTATGGGAGGAAGCACGCAGGCACTGTCTCCTGAATGTATGCCCGCTTCCTCCACATGCTCCATGATCCCGGCAATTACCACATCCTGTCCGTCCGCCACAGCATCCACATCCACTTCTATGGCGTCTTCCAGGTACTTGTCTATGAGAATCGGTTTGTCCGGGGAGGCCTCCACAGCCATTGCCACGTAGGCCTCCAGGTCCTTCTCATGATATACGATCTCCATGGCCCTTCCCCCCAGCACAAAGGAGGGCCTTACAACCACAGGGTACCCTATTTCCGAGGCCACCTCCTTGGCTTGCGCAATGGATGTGGCTGTCCCGTTTTCGGGCTGCACCAGCCCCAGCTTCCTGAGCAGTTCCTGGAATCTCTCCCGGTCCTCGGCCCTGTCTATGCTGTCCGAAGAGGTACCCAGGAGTCTCACTCCGGCTTTCTGAAGGGAAACGGCCAGATTCAAGGGGGTCTGGCCCCCGAACTGCACAATGAGCCCCAGGGGCTTTTCCCTTTCCACTATGGCCAGCACATCCTCCCTGGTGAGGGGCTCGAAGTACAGCCTGTCGGAGGTGTCGTAATCCGTGCTGACGGTCTCTGGGTTGGAGTTCACCATTATGCTCTCGTAACCCATCTCCCTTAGGGCAAAGGAAGCATGGCAACAGCAATAGTCGAACTCTATGCCCTGGCCTATGCGGTTGGGCCCTCCACCCAATATCATGACCTTGGGCCGATTTGAGGGCCGGCTCTCATCCACCGGCTCATAAGTGGAATAGTAATAAGGGGTATAGGCTTCGAATTCCGCTGCGCAGGTATCCACCAGCTTGAAAGCTGGAACCACCCCAAGGGAGAGCCTCAGCTGCCTTACGGTCTCCTCCTCGGTGCCCCACATGTGAGCCAGTTGTACATCCGAGAAGCCGTAGCTCTTGGCCATCCAGAGAAGATCTTTTCCCACGGAGTCCTTCAAGGTCTCCAGGTCCACAGCCTCCCCTTCCTTTCGCCCCACTGCCTGCGGCCTGGCTGCCAGAATCTCCCTCTCCATGTCCACGAGCTGTTTGATGTGATGCAGGAACCACGGGTCTATGCTGGTGAGCCTGTGGATCTCCTCCACCTCCATTCCTTCCAACAGGGCTAGACGCACGAAGAAGATCCTCATGGGATTGGGGATTCTGAGCTTCTCCCTTATCCTGGCCCACCTCTCCTCGGGGGTCATGGCCTTGGGATCCGGCCGCCTCTGGAGCAACTTGAGCTGCACAGGGGTCTCCTGCCTGGATACCTCGGTGATGTTCTCGGGCGTCCAGACCTGCCAGTCTTTCCCGTCGTTGCCCAGCCCGTAGCGGCCTATCTCCAAAGATCTGAGCCCCTTTTGAAGCGCTTCCTTGAAGGTACGGCCTATGGCCATGGTTTCCCCCACTGACTTCATGGAAGTGGTGAGGGTGGGATCCGAGCCTGGAAACTTCTCAAAGGTAAACCTGGGTATCTTCACCACACAGTAGTCTATGGTGGGCTCAAAAGAGGCAGGTGTCTCCCTGGTGATGTCATTGGCTATCTCATCCAGGGTATAACCCACGGCCAGCTTGGCGGCTATCTTGGCTATGGGAAAACCCGTGGCCTTAGAGGCCAGGGCAGAGCTCCTGGAGACCCTGGGATTCATCTCTATGATAACCATACGGCCGTCCATGGGGTTGATGGCGAACTGTATGTTGGAACCCCCTGTCTCCACCCCTATTTCCCTTATGCAGGCTATGGCCGCATCCCTCATGCGCTGATATTCCCAATCCGTCAGGGTCTGGGCCGGGGCCACCGTGATGCTGTCGCCCGTGTGTATTCCCATGGGATCCAGGTTCTCTATGGAGCATATGATGACCACGTTGTCCTTGAGGTCCCGCATCACCTCCAACTCAAACTCTTTCCAGCCTATCACAGACTCTTCCAGCAGAATCTGCCGGATCATGCTCGCCTCTAGACCCCTGGCAGCCTTCTCCTCCAATTCTTCCAGATTGTAGGCCACCCCTCCCCCTATTCCGCCCAAGGTGAAGGCTGGCCTTATTATGACTGGAAAACCCAACTCCTGGGCCACGGCCCTGGCCTCTTCCAGGCAATGGGCCAGCCCGCTGCGAGGCAGATCCAACCCTATGCGAGCCATGGCCTCCCGGAAAAGCTGCCGGTTCTCGGCCTTCTTAATGGCCTCCAGCTTTGCCCCTATCATTTCCACGCCGAAGCGCTCCAAGACCCCGCTCTCGGCCACCTGAACCGCCACGTTGAGGCCGGTCTGCCCCCCCAGGGTGGGAAGAAGGGCATCGGGTCTTTCCCTCTCGATAATTCGCTCCACGGCCTCTGGCACTATGGGCTCTATGTAGGTGCGCTCAGCCATCTCAGGATCTGTCATTATGGTGGCGGGGTTGCTGTTGATGAGCACCACCTGATAACCTTCCTCCCTCAAAGCCTTGCAGGCCTGGCTTCCCGAGTAGTCGAACTCGCAGGCCTGACCAATGACTATGGGGCCGGAGCCTATGATCAAGATCTTGTGGATGTCCTCTCTCCTGGGCATGTATCCTTACCTTCTGAGTTCCCTGCGGGTTCGCATGGGTTTTGAGATCTTCTAGGGAGGCTGCTCAGATTCCCTGAAGTTCCCTTCATCTGAGGCCCAAAACCCTTCTTGAGACTGGGCCGTGGCTGGGAAACCCTCTTGTCCTATTTTCGATTCTTTTCCATCATGGCCACAAAATCCCCAAACAAATACCTGGCGTCATGGGGTCCTGGGGCTGCCTCCGGGTGGTACTGCACGGATAGAATGGGCAGCCCTCTGTGGCGCAAACCCTCCAGAGTCTGGTCATTGAGGTTCACGTGTGTGAGCTCCACCTCCCGGGGATCCAGGCTTTCCATGTCCACGCAAAACCCGTGATTTTGAGCCGTTATCTCCACCTTACCCGTTCGCAAATCCTTTACAGGCTGATTGCCTCCCCTGTGACCGAATTTCAGCTTGAAGGTGCGGCCACCCAAGGCCAGGCCCAATATCTGATGACCCAGACAGATCCCGAAAATGGGCCTCTTGCCCAAGAGTTCTCTGACGGTCTCTATCAGGTAGGGGACCCCTTCGGGGTCGCCAGGTCCATTCGAGAGAAATATGCCCTCGGGCTCCAGCTCCAGGATTTCGCGGGCCGTGGTGTGGGCCGGAACGACCCGCACGTGGCAGCCTGCCGAGGCCAGAAGCCGAAGAATGTTATACTTGACCCCACCGTCCACAGCCACCACCCTGTATGGAGCTTCTGGTCCCGTGCGATCCACGCCCGCTCGGGAGGGTTCATCCTTTCCCAGTTCCAGTTGCGTTTTCAATTCCTCCCACTCAAAGGGCTCCCTGCAGGTCACCTCCTTGACCAGGTCCCTACCTATGAGGCCTGGGGAACAACGGGCCTTTTCCACCAAAACATCTGGATCCGACTCCAGTGTGGAGAGAACCGCCCTCATGGCCCCGGCCTGCCTGATATGCTTGGTAAGAGCCCTGGTGTCCACGCCTTCCACCGCCACTATGCCATGGAGTTTCAGGTAATCTCCCAGGGAACCCGTGGCCCTCCAGTTGCTGTAAGTGGGTGAGTATTCCCTTACCACGAATCCTTCCACATGGGGCTTCCAAGACTCCACATCCTGGGGATTGACTCCGTAGTTGCCAATAAGCGGATATGTCATGGCCACGATCTGGCCCTTGTAAGAAGGATCTGTCAAAATCTCCTGGTATCCGCACATGGAGGTGTTGAAGACCACTTCCCCGTAAGCCTCCCCCTCTGCCCCGAAGGAGTACCCTTTGAACCAAAGGCCGTCCTCCAGGGCCAGAACCGCATGCTTTCTCTCCATATTGCCTCCCTGCACCCGCAGGCCTCGGCCCTCCCTCAGTCAATCCTGAGCTCCCCGAGCTTCCCAATACCCCATCTGTTAGAAAACCTGGCTGTTGTACATCCAGCTGACGCCCACCCGGGCGGTGAGGGCCTGTCTCCCAAAGCCTTGATGAGTCCTTACTCTTCTCTCAGATCTTGTATGCAAATCCCATGAGCCCGACCCTCCCCGGAGGACCTGCTTCCTGGGGTCCTGGGCTTCAGTTTGGGCCAATCCTCCAGGCCACGATTCCTCTTATTTAAGAGAACCCCCCATGGCCTTTTCTGGAGATGTCTCCAAGTGCATGATGAGCAAGTTTGTTTCCCCCCGGCTGTACGAACCCCACAGGCTGCGAACATCCCAAGCCGGCATTACCACCAACTGAAGCATGGCATCAGTCCAACCTTCTTCCCATCTGGGTTCCATCCCACCAACTGTTTCCAGCAGATTATCCCGCACCTGCTCATGGAAATAAGATGCCAAAGCCCTGGCCCTGGGCAGGGAGGCCTGAAGCTCTCGGGCTTCCATGCTTCGAAGCTCCTGCAGAAATCCTTCCATCTTGTCACAGAAGGTCTTCCATGGCAGCAGATCTGCCAGTGCTTGCCGTACGCGGGCCGCTTCCCTGGAATCCAGGGGAGAAAACATGGGAAGCCTTAGGTGCATGAGAGCCAAAGGCATCTCCTCTCCTTCCTGGGCGGCCCGCTCCAGAAGGTGCTCCAATACCAGCCTATTGGGAGTCAAGAGGGGGAAATCCTGTTCTTGGTCCAAGGCGCACATCATTTCCGCAAAGGCTCGTACCCTCTGGGGTATCAGGATGTCGTCCTGCTCCAAAGTAGCAAGAGGCTCTCCCATCCAATGGGGCACATCCGCCTCCTCCACGCCCAGATGCACAAACATCCGGGCCTGAGTCTGTTTTAAACCAGCCAGCTCCTCCCGGATTTCACTTCTTTGGCGGTCCAGGTCCTGGGCCAGTTGCAAGAGCAGCTGCCCTCTGAGAGTCTCTTCCTGGGGGGAGTGATCCTTAAGAGGTGTTCCATAATCACGAATCTTCTTGACCAGATCCCAACCCGGCTCCTCCTGTGATTCCAGGCCTGCGTAGTGAAGATATCTCAGGTAACCGCTTTCCTGGTAGAGGTTACCCAACCTTTCCCATTCCCCCAATAGAGCTCTTACGCTCTTATGATCCAGACTCAAACCCAGAGGCCGCCGCACGTGCACCCAGCCCATTTTCTGGGCTTCTTCTGTGTAGGGGGAAAGGCAGGAGAAAACAGGCTGAAGCACCAAGATCTTCTCAAACCAAAGAAGCAGACCCCAAAGGGGCTTTGCCTCCAGGTCGATATAGGGAAAGTAAAGGACTGGCTTCAATCCTGCCATCGATAGGTTCTCATGAGGCCAAATTCCGAGGCCTTAAGGCTCCAGGCCCAAGCTCCAGCAAAGATCTATCACATCATATCATGAGCCGGGCCGATTCTGTAACTGCCATGTCCACCGGCCCTTGCAGACCTGGCAGTTCCAGCTCTCCAGCAGGGCCCGGCTTGGGGATATGCTTATCCAGGAGCTCTAATGCATGACCGGAATCTCAGGTGCTGCCTGCATTGCCTTGACCATGGCCCTGACAGACCATATCATGGCCACGTAAAGCTAAGCTTGACATTTGAGGCAGGGCCTTTTTTGCAAGTGAATAGAAAGAGCCCATGAAAAAAGAGCCTGAATCCAGGGATTTCATCAGGGAGATAATTCGAGAAGACCTCCGAAAGGGAAAAAACAACGGGAGGGTGGCCACCCGTTTCCCTCCAGAGCCCAACGGCTTTCTTCACATAGGTCATGCCAAGTCCATATGTCTCAATTTCGGCATTGCACAGGAGTTCGGCGGCACCTGCAACCTGCGCTTCGACGACACCAATCCCACCAAAGAGGAGGCCAGGTATGTAGAATCCATCAAGGAAGATGTGCGATGGTTGGGCTTCGATTGGGGCAACAGGCTCTACTTTGCATCGGACTATTTCGAGCAGCTCTACCAATACGCCTTGGAGCTCATTCGCAAGGGAAAGGCTTATGTGGACAGCTCCACCCAGGAAGAGATCCGAGAGATGAGGGGCACCCCCACCCAGCCGGGAAAAGAGAGCCCTTACCGAAATCGCTCAGTGGAGGAAAACCTGGAGCTCTTTGAGCGCATGAGAAAAGGGGAGTTTGCCGATGGCCAGCACGTGTTGAGAGCAAAGATCGACATGGCCTCCCCCAATTTGCTCATGCGGGATCCTGTGCTATATCGCATACGAAAAGTAAGACACCATCGCACGGGCGACAGATGGTGCATCTATCCCATGTATGATTTCACCCACTGTCTTTCGGACGCCATCGAGGGCATAACCCACTCCATCTGCACCCTGGAGTTCGAGGTCAACAGACCCCTCTACGATTGGGTGCTGGAGAATGTAAGCGCCCCCTGCCACCCTCAGCAGATAGAGTTTGCAAGGCTCAACCTGAGTTACACGGTGCTGAGCAAACGAAAACTCATCCAGCTTGTGGAAAAAGGCATTGTACAGGGATGGGACGATCCCCGCATGCCCACCATCGCAGGGCTGAGAAGAAGGGGCTATACTGCCCAAGCCATAAGGGATTTCTGTGAAAGGATTGGGGTTGCCCGCAAAGACAGTCTTGTGGACATAGGGCTCCTGGAGCATTGTGTCAGAGAGGATCTGAACCGAAGGGCTCGCAGGGTCATGGCAGTGCTGAGACCTCTCAAGGTGGTCATAGAGAACTTTCCCGAGGGCAGGCTGGAGGAGTTGCAGGGCCCTTACCATCCAGATGATCCATCTTTGGGCTCCAGGCTGATCCCCTTTTCCAGAACCATCTTCATCGAGAAAGAAGACTTCATGGAAGAGCCTCCCCGCAATTTCCACAGGCTGGCACCGGGCAGGGAGGTTCGGCTGCGTTACGGCTTTTTCATAAAGTGTGTGGATGTGCTCAAGGACCCATCCAGCGGGCAGATCCTGGAGCTTCGCTGCACTTACGACCCACATACCAGAAGCGGTTTTGCACCTGACGGCCGAAAGGTCAAGGGCACCATTCACTGGGTTTCTGCAAAGCATTCACTGGAAGCCAGGGTGCATCTGTATGATCGGCTCTTCATGGTGGAGGATCCCAACGAGGGACCAGATTTCCTGAGCTACTTGAACCCAAGCTCCCTGGAGGTGATAGAGGGGGCAAGGGTGGAGCCCAGCCTGGCCGAGGCATCCCCTGGAGACCATTTCCAGTTCGAGCGCCTGGGTTACTTCAACCTGGACCCCGTGGAAGGGGCCAAGGGAAAGCTGGTTTTCAATCGCACGGTTTCTCTAAAGGACACCTGGGCCAAGCTGGCCGGCCGCTCTATTTGAGAGCCTTGGCCTCTGTCTGGGCCAAGACGAATCTTGCCTTTAGAAGCCTGCGATAATAAGACTCCACCTTGGAGGAGTCCTTGGCCAACAGAGCCTTGAGAAGATCCCCCTCTAGCTCCGCCACCTCAAGCCTCTGGTAATAATCCATGGATTCCTTCAGATGAGCCAGCACTATTTTGCCGGTCAGAAGGGGATGGTTGTTGGTGACATTGGCATCAGGAAATCGGGTTCCATGCTCCAGCTCCACCTCCAGCCCCACTTTGAACTCCTCCAAAGGAATGCGCATCCCCTCGGAATTTACCTCCTTGAGGATGATACGGGCTTCCTTGTCCGTGACCTTGGCATTCTTGAGACGGCTCCAGTCCCTGATGCCCAAAGCCTTGCATACCCTCTGCACCTCAGCTGGAGTCACATAAACCGGAATTTCCATCTGCTCACCTCCTCTGGCTGCCTTCTTGTGCATTTCTGGGAAGGGTTCAGCTAATTGAGAACTTTTCCTCCAGAATCCGGGCTGCAACACGGGTGTCTTCCTTTATGGCTTCAGCCGAGACCCTGAGTTCTTCTCCAATATCTTCCACATCCAATTCATAGATCTCCTCCACCCCGCCAGGACCGATCCTTGCCGGTACACCAAAACCCATGGAGTCTATTTTGTCCTGAGGTTCAATGAGGCCATACTCCTTTTCCAGAATGGCCACCACGGGTTGCACCTCTGGCTCTCCGCTTATGATGGCCCGTAACATCTGCCCCACGGCCTTGGCAGGCCCCACCGAGGCGCTGTGACCCGTTGCTGCCACGAAATGTGTTCCTCCCTTTTTTGCCTGCTCCAGCACAGCCGCCACCCTTGTGGAATCAACTTTCTTGGCCCTCAAGAGAAGGTCCAGGGGGATTCCCCCCACAGAAAAAAAACGGGGGCTCACCACCATGGAGTCTCCGTGGTCCCCGAAAACGATCCCCCTCATCTCATTGCCCGAGATGCCCAGCTCCTTGGCCATGGCATAACAGATGCGCCTGGCATCCAGGTTACCGGCCTGCCCCATCACCTTTTGCCTGGGAAAGCCGCTGACCTTGTACCCAACCCAGGTCATGGTAGTAACCGGATTCCCCATGAAAATCAGAATGGGAAGGTTTTCAGGATCGCAGCCCCCGTAAAGCCTTCTTATCTCCATGGAGGTCTGGGCAATGATTTCGGTGTTCACTCCCAAAAGATCCCTTCTGCTTTGCCCCTCTTTTCTGGGAACTCCCACTCCCACGAATATCACGTCCAGACCGGCCATATCCTCCACCCTGTTGGTACCCACGAGTCTGGGTCTTCGGGTGGAGTTGGCCTTGAGATCCTCTATCCATGCAGCCGCCCTGTTGGGATAATCGGGCTGCGGTCTTCCGTAAAAGACTATTTCCTTGCCCAGCCCCTCATCCACAAGAAAGACCACAACATCCCTGGACACGTTTCCAAAACCCCATACCCCAATGCGATCCATCTCCCTGGGCCTCTGCACCAGGAAGCAGCCCTTTGCCAATCCCCCATCCTGCATCTCTACCTCCCAGATTCCCAGGCTTGCCCAGCAGATCACTGCAAGGGTGTTTCTCAGGCAGGCCCCTGCCCTCCGGTGTCGGTGGAAAGTTCCTGTTGTGAGCCGGCTGCTATGCGCGCATCATGCAAGCGTTTTTTAGTGCGCCCCAGCCACTTGCGCACATCTATCTCCTTGGGACAGACCCTGGTGCATAGACCGTGGCCCTTGCAGCCCCAGATGCCTTGCTCCCTGTCCAGGATCTCCATTCTCTCCCTGGAAGCCTGATCTCTGGAGTCGAACAGATACCTGAAGGCCCTAAGCAGGGCCGCAGGCCCCAGAAATTCACTCTGTTTGGGTGTGATGGGGCAGGCAGCGGTGCAGCATGCACAGAGGATGCAGCGGATGGCCTCATCGTATACCTCTCTTTCCGAGGGACTCTGCAGCCTCTCCCTCTCGGGGGCCTGCTCCCCTGTTATCAGGTATGGCTTTACCTTTTCATACTTCTGGTAAAAGGGGTCCAGGTCCACCACCAGATCCCTGATCACCTGGAAATTGGGGAGGGGCTCCAGGGTGATCAGGCCTTCTGGGTACTCCTTCACAAGCCTCTGGCAGGCCAAACCACATACGCCGTTTATGAGCATGCCGTCAGAGCCGCATATGCCGTGGCCGCAGGAGCTCCTGAAAGCCAGGGAAGGATCCTGTTCCCACCTCACCCTGTTCAGGCAATCCAGGATCCGCTCCCAGGGCTTGGCCTCCATGGAAAACTCATCATAATGGGGCTCTGATTCCCGGGTGGGATCCAGCCTGAAGACCCTCAGTGTCACCAGCATGTGCGTGTGCTCCTCAGTATGTACGCTCCTTTGGTGGAAAGCGGGTAATCTTTACGGGCTTCCAATCTATACGGACCTCTTGCCCATCGTAGAAGACCAAGGTGTGTTTTAGAAAAAGGGCGTCGTTCCTCTGGGGATGATCCTCCCTAAAATGGGCCCCACGGCTCTCTTTTCTGCAAAGAGCGCTTTCCACAACCACCCTTGCCACAACCAGCATGTGCTCCAGCTCCAGGGCTTCCACCACCTCCAGATCAAAACTCCTTCCTCCGCCTCCAAGACCCAAGCGTGTAAAACGTTGCTGAAGCTCCAGGACTCCCTCCAGGGCAGCAAGGAGTCCCTTTTCATCTCTGAAGACCGAGCAGTGATCCATGAGAAGGCCCTGCAGGTCCTGCCTGATTCCGGGTACCGTTTCTGGACCCCTTGCCTGCAACAACTTCTGGAGTCTTTCGGGCTTATGGGGCTCTCCCATGTCTTGAGGGGGCAGATCAGGGGCCTCTTTTATGCATTCTGCCATGGCCTTTGCGGCCCTTCTTCCGAAAACTACCAGGTCCAAAAGGGAGTTGCAACCCAGTCTGTTGGCCCCGTGCACAGAGACGCATGCGCATTCCCCTGCTGCGAAAAGTCCCTGCACAGGGCTTTGCTTGCCGTCCCCCAAGACCCTCCCGTCGGGGTCAGTGGGAATTCCTCCCATGAAATAATGGCAGGTGGGCTCAACTGGAATGGGCTCCAAAGAGGCGTCCACGCCGCCATAGATCCGGGCAAATGAGGCCACCTCCCAAAGCCTCTCCTTGATGCGCTTCTCTCCCAAGCCTGTGAGATCCAGGTGCACATAAGGTTGCCCTTCCACACCCCTTCCTTCCCTGATCTCCTTCAATATGGCCCTGCTCACTATGTCCCTGGGAGCCAGATCCAGGATCTGGGGGGCGTACCTGGCCATGAATCGCTCCCCCAGGCCGTTTCTGAGTACCCCTCCCTCACCCCTGGCTGCCTCACTCAAGAGGATTCCCACTCCTCTGAGGCCTGTGGGGTGAAACTGCACGAACTCCATGTCCTGAAGAGGTATCCCATGGCACAAGACCACGGCCAAACCATCCCCTGTGTTGCCAAAACAGTTGGAGGTGGTGCGAAAGAGCCTACCCGCCCCTCCCGTGGCTATCAAAACGCTCTTGGCCCAAACCCTAAGAGCCTCACCCCTGGAAATATCCAGAAGCCATGCCCCCACGCATCTCTGTTTCTGGAATATCAAATCCAGGAGCAGAAACTCCGGGTAGAACACAACCCCCATTTTCAGACATTGCTCGTAAAGGGTGTCCACTATCACCCTGCCGGTCCTGTCAGAGGCGTAGCAGGCCCTCTTCACAGGGGCCTTCCCAAAATCCCTTGTGTGGCCTCCGAAGGCCCTTTGGGCTATGAGGCCCCTGTGGTTGCGGCTGAAAGGCACCCCCATGTGCTCCAGCTCCAGTATGGCCCTGGGGGCGTCCCTCACCATGATCTCCACAGCATCCTGGTCTGCCAGGTAGTCGCTTCCCTTGACTGTGTCGAACATGTGCCATTCCCAATGATCCTCTTCCTCGTTGCCCAAGGCTGCGGTGATCCCGCCCTGGGCCGCTCCAGAATGGGAACGGGTGGGAAAGACCTTGCTCACAACAGCCACACTGGTCTCTTGGGCCAGCTCAACGGCTGCCCTCAGGCCAGCCATCCCCGAGCCTATTATGAGAGCATCGTGAAACTTCTCCAGGGCAATTCTCCAAGAAGAATTTTTTTTCCAGTATGGCCAGCCCAGGATGAGTGGTCAAGGACTCCTGGACTCAGAAGAGCGGACTCAAACAAAGTGCCTTCACCTCTTGGGGAGGGTGAACTTGAGGTCAAGACCCTTTTGCAGGGATATGTCTAAGCCATTTTTTGGAGTAAGAGGAAAAGATCAAAGTTTTGTCCAGATATGTTCATCCAGCCTGAAAAGCAAACCAACCAGCTCTGACCAATTCCTCTTCTTGGGGAACATGCAGGTCAAGCTCACAACCTACCAGGGAGATCCATGCATCTCCCAAGTATCCTTGAGGCCCGATCTATGGACAAATCCACCAATTGCCCCCAAGAACAAGCCCAGAGGCAGAGCCGTTCTTTATGCTTATGCTAGATGGCACTGAAGCGTCATACATCCCCAAGCCTTGGTCGCCATAAAAGTCAGTTCCTCCCACAAATCCGTACTTTATGCTAAGTTTGTCCGTCCAGCCTACCCCGCCTGTCACAAAAAAACGAGTCTCCCACCTGCCCTTCATGTTGATGGAAGGCACATCTATACAATGGGCCCCGATGAACACGTCCACGTAACCACCCCAATAGTAGCTAGCCGAAGGCAGGGCCTTGACCTGGAGATTTCCACCCCCTTCATGAATCAAGATGGTAAAGGTATCGTCGCTAGAGTCATAGTCAGCATCAAAATTATAAGGATAGGTTACCTTGATCCCGTACTTAACTATGGTCCCCGCCCAGGCATGCCCAAGCCCCAAGGTGGCCAAAAAAAGAGCAGCCATTGTCAATTTACCCATGAATCCGAATTTTCTTTTCATGACTCTTGCCTCCCGCCATTTTTTTGAAAGCCTGCTTTGCTGGGCTAAGATCTGAAAAGGGATCCATCTGTCTGCGGCAAGCCTATTATAGGGTCAGCCCCAAGTCAATGAATTTCTTTCCCTCCAAGTATTTTTTTTTATCCCTTGACCCGAGGGGTTGGCTGGGGCATGCTTGCCAGCATGGGGCCAGACTGACCTGAGAAAGCATGGGAGGTGCCACTTGAAGAGAATCACTGGAATGCCTCCTGCTTGGCTGTTGGTCATCGGGCTTTTGGCCTGGAGTGCCGCGGCCGGATCTGCTTTTGCCTTTACCATAGAGAAGGGCAAGGTGGTTTTCAACTGGCAGGCTCCTTTTCGTGACTCCATAACCCTGGCCGGCTCTGACTGGCAGATCATCCCAGGACAGGACTCTGGCCTTACGCTCCAGTTGGGTCCGTACCAGGAGACCCTTTCTGCCTTTAGTTTCTCACAAAAGGGCTCCAAGCTTATTTACTCTCGCCCCCATTACCCAGGCATACGCAAGCTCAGCATCGATACTGTCACAGGCAGATTCAAGATCCAGGCCGGGGGGCTTTATCTTTGGGAACTCTTGAAGCCCTTTGCAGTGGCAGCTTCTGTGGGAGATGAAAAGGAATGCATCGTCTTGTACCCCCAGGTGAAAAGCAAGAAAAAGTGGAGCTTTCTGGCCCAGCGGGGGGACATACAAAGCCAGAGTTGCGGAAAGGTCTCTGGAGCCATAGGTGTTCCCCCCAACAATCTTCTGGAGCAGGAACCCAACCAGGACCCCCATGACCCCCAGATCATCCCAGGCCCTGGTTACAGCCTGGCAGGCCATGCGGGAGAGTTTGAAGAGTCCTACAAGATCCCGGATCCAGACAATCCCGGGTATTGGATCTGGCTACAGGATATATTCAAGGTTACCTTGACAGAGCCTTCCAGGGTGACCCTCACCATGGGAGCGGACAATCTCAGAGCAAACGACCTGGACCTCTTTGTTCTGGACTCTTGGGGAAACAGTCTCTTGCAGCGCTCCGAAGGACTTCTAGCCACAGAGATGGCGGAAATCCAAGAGCCTGGCACCTATCTGCTTGGAGTGTCGGCTTACAAGGGAGCAAGCCCCTACGTGCTCTCAGTGGAGTCTGCAGCATCTGGAGGCTCGGCATTTTGGGGCACCATCCCACCTGATGCAGATTTTGTGCCCGGGGAAGTGCTTGTGAAGCGCAAGCCTTCCCCCAAATCAGGTAAAAAGGTGGACCCTGGAGTCCTGGGCTCACGCCACGGGCTGGTCCTCAAGAAGAGCCTGCCCCCTGAGGTGGAGATCTTCCAGGTGGATACTTCCTCTTTTGAGACGGCAAAGAAAAAGAGCCTGGAGAAGGGTAAGCCAGTGGGGGATGAACGGGAATTACTCAAGCGATTGACCCTGGAGGCCATAAGGCGCCTTAGGCTGGACCCAGAGGTGGAGTACGCAGAGCCCAACTATATCAGGAGGCCCCTTCTTACCCCCAATGACACATACTTCGGCTACCAGTGGCACTACGATCTCATAGGGCTACCCCAGGCCTGGGATGTGACCACAGGAAGCGACGAGATCATAGTGGCGGTCTTGGACACAGGCATCTTAAGCCTTCATCCGGATCTAGCCGCAAGACTTGTGTCAGGGTACGACTTCGTGAGCATAACTTCCATTTCCAATGACAGAGACGGAATAGATTCCGATCCAGAGGATCCAGGAGATGACCCTGAAGGATTTAGCAGCAGCTTCCACGGCACCCACGTGGCAGGCACCATAGGAGCTGCCACCAACAACTCCATAGGAGTTGCTGGAGTGACTTGGCGTGGGAAGATCATGCCCATAAGAGTGCTTGGGGTGGGAGGCGGCACGGATGCCGACATAGCCCAGGGCATAAGGTATGCTGCGGGTCTTAGCAATGCCTCTGGTACCCTTCCCCCAAATAGGGCTCAGATAATCAACATGAGCCTGGGGGGCCCGGGTTACAATCAGACCCTTTTGGATGCAGTTAGAGCAGCCAGAGACCAAGGGGTGATAATATTGGCCGCCGCAGGAAACAGTAACACCAGCACCCCTTTTTACCCTGCGGCTTATCAGGCAGTGGTGGCAGTATCAGCAGTGGATGCCTCGGGCCAGAAGGCACCCTACTCAAACTACGGCGACTGGATCGATGTGGCAGCCCCGGGAGGAAACGTCTCTGTGGATCTCACAGGGGACGGCTACCCCGACGGGGTCTTGAGCGCACTGGCCAACCAGTATCGAGGTGCCATAACCAGTTACAACTATGTTTTTTATCAAGGCACCTCCATGGCCTGCCCCCACATGGCGGGTGTGGTGGCCCTGATGCTGGCAGTCAATCCAGAGATGACACCGGCTGATCTGGACTCCCTTCTGGAAGGCAATCACGCCTCGGCCCCAGGCGTGAGAATAACCAAGGACATTGGGGCTACAGGAAAAGACGACCTTTACGGCCACGGGCTCATAGACGCGCCCATGGCTCTGGCCGCAGCCCAAGCCATCAGAGGCTCCCCAGGGGGATCTGGTTCAGTTCTCTCTTTGTCAACAAACAGGCTCAACTTCGACACCTTCTTGGAGACCCTCTATGTGGATGTGAGCAACCGTGGCAGCGGGACCCTCACGGTAACCGGGGTGACAGGGGACCAAACCTGGATAAATGTTACACCCACATCTGGCACAGCACCCCTTAGACTGACCATTTCTGTGGACAGAAGCGGGCTTTCCGAGGGGGATTACTCGGGCCGGGTGACCGTATTTTCAGACGCCACCCAGGGAGATCCCGTTGCCTCGGTGGAACTTAGCCTTAAGGTCAGTTCAGGAGCATTGAAAGGGGAGGTGGGAACCCTCTATGTCCTGGCAGTGGATCCTGAGACCTATTACACGGTGGCCGAGGCAGTCACGGACTCCCAAGGCAATTATCTTTACCTTACACCCTTCCTGCCGCAGGGGGAGTATTTGTTTTTCGCCGGGACCGACCGCGATGAGGATGGATGGATCTGCGATACTGGGGAAGCGTGTGGTTATTACCCCGACCCTGTCCAGGTTACCTCAGGCGACACAATACCTAACATAGACTTCCTGGTGGCCAACATGGTCAACATACAATCTGCCCGGGTGGCTCTCAAGCAAACAGGTGGCAGGGGTCTGCGCCGCATAAGGTAAGATTGCTTTGTGAGGAGCTGGCCTGGAGAGGATTTGAGGCGCTTTGGAGAATCACAGGGGGTTTTGATCCATGGAGGAGATTCGGCGAACTTACTGCGCCAGGATGGACCACGGCGGATGCGCTTTGTTGGTCACGGTCAAAGACGGCAAGGTAATCAAGGTACAGGGGGATCCAGAATCTCCCATAAGCCTGGGATATGTGTGCCCCAAGGGGCTGGCCGCTGCCCAGAGGCTGTATCATCCCCAGAGGCTCAGAAAGCCCCTTCTCAGAGAGGGCCGTCGAGGGGAAGGCAGGTGGAAACAGATATCATGGCCCCAGGCCCTGGAGCTTCTTTCCCAAAAAATAAAGGAAACAGCCAGAAGCTTCGGGCCCCAGGCCGTGCTATTCGCCCAGGGTGCACCCAAGGGGCTGGAGTTCTGGATCTTGATGAGATTGGCCAATGCATTGGGTTCCCCCAATGTGGCTGGCATTGGAAACATGTGCCACATGCCCAGGGAGATCTCCTCGGTGATCACCTTTGGCTTCTGGCCGGAGGTGGACTACGATCATCCCCCTGCCTGCATAGTGCTTTGGGGCAGCAATCTGGATCAGACCAATGAGGAGGCCACCATCTCTTCGAGGCTCAGGAGAGCTCTGGATAAGGGCAGCAGGCTGATTGTGGTTGATCCCAGGCCCACCCGCATGGCCCGCAAGGCAGACCTTTGGCTCAAGCCCAGACCGGGCTCAGACGCAATCCTGGCCATGGGTATCATGAAAGTCATGGTGGAAGAAGGGCTGGCGGATCAGGAATTCCTCCAGAGTTGGAGTGTGGGTTATCAGGATCTCACCCAGAGGCTCCAGAATTACAGCCTCGAGCAGGTGGAAGAGATCACCTGGGTTGGTTCAGGGCAAATAAGAGAAGCAGCCAGGCTTTTTGCCAAGACCAGGCCGGCTGCCATTCAGATGGGAAACGCTCTGGAGCACACCATCTGGGCACACCAGACCTGCAGGGCCCTGGCCTGTCTCATGGCCCTGGGGGGCAACCTGGAAGTGCCGGGGGGAAATATCAGACCCGCTCCACCCAAGTGCATTGCCCCCAGGGATCTGGTTCTGGCCCACAGGCTCCCGGATCGAAGGCAAAAGATGCTGAGCTCATCCTGGAACCTGCATCCCCTTCTGGCCACTGTGCCGGCCCAGATGGCCACAGAAGCTATTTTAACTAACAGGCCCTATCCCGTTAAGCTCGCCTATCTTCAGGGCACAAATCCCATGTTGAGCTATCCTGGCTCTCCAAGGGTGCAGGAGGCCCTGAGCAAGCTGGATTTTCTGGCAGTGGCCGAAATCTTCATGACCCCCACGGCCGCCATGGCGGATCTGGTTTTGCCTGCAGCCACTCACATGGAGTTCCATGACATAGGCAACTACGGGCTGCCCAAGAGCTTCATCCTGGCCAGGCCCAAAATAGTGGAGCCGCCCAAAGAGGCCTGGTCTGATCTTAGAATCCTCAACGAACTGGCCAAGACCCTGGGGCTAGAAGAGCTTTTCTGGGACAACGAGGCGCAAATCTTGGAGGAGGTTCTTGCCCCTTCAAACATCACATATGACCAATTCAAGGACACTCTGGTGCTTTGGGGTTCTCCCCAATACAGGACTTACCTCAAAGGTGGATTCAAGACCCCTTCGGGAAAAGTGGAAATCATGTGCCAGCAGCTGGCCCAAAGAGGGCTTGACCCGCTCCCAGGTTTCCCAAAACCCTCGGATTGGGGGTCTGGTCCATCCAAGGAGTTCCCCTTTATTTTGACAAGCGCCAAGGATCCGGTTTTCTTCCACTCCGCGTACAGGCAGATCCCATCCCTCAGGAAGATCTCCCCTGAGCCCATGGTGGAGATCTCCCCCGAGACAGCATCGCTGCTGGGCCTGAGCCAGGGAGACTGGGTTTGGGTTAGCTCTTCTGTGGGCAGGATTCGCCAGAGGGTCCGCCTGGTGGAAGGGCTGGATCCCAGGGTGGTCTGCGCTGCCTATGGCTGGTGGTTCCCCGAAAAGGGCATGGATACCCTCTTGGGATGGCAGGAGGCCAATTTGAACCTGCTTACCAGCCAGGAGCCTCCCTTTGACCCTCTTTTGGCCAGTGTGAATCTCAGGGCAATACCCTGCAGTCTGGAGAAGATCCCAGACGCTCCAGAATGAGCAAGACCAAGCTTCTGCAGTTCTCAATCACCTTCTGGATGCCTTCGGGGCTCAAATCCTCCCAATGGGCCCCTGCGCATACAACCACATTTCCCCTCACAGCAGCCGAAAGGCTCTGGGCCGCCTCCTTGACCAGTTGGTCCTCCTTGTGCCCGGGATAGGTGAAGACCGAAACAGTGCTGCTCCACTTTGTTGGATCTTTGAGGCTGGGCCTGGGCATTGCCATGGCAACGGCTCCTATGTGGGGCCTCTGCCCTCCCCAGATACATACAAGCCAATCGGTCTTTCCCACCCGCATGACCCTAGCGTGAAGATCGTAAAGCCCCGTTCGGGTCTGCAGGGTAAAACCCCTGTTGATCTTTGGCCAGCCTCCCATGGCTCCTCCATCTGGCTCGAGAAGCATGATCTTAGCAGAGACCCAAGACCCAGTCCATCAGATCCTGCCATCATCAACAGCCCAAATCATTCAAACAAGTGAAAGACTGTGGCGCCTCTAATCCATAAAAGAGAATCCCCAAATGATGAGCCTTCAGCCAAGGGCCAAGGGCCTGGCTTGGTGCTTGTGGATCCTGCCCCACTTGCAATCCTTGAAGGCTTGGGCTACCTTGCCCTTGTCCTCGGAAATCTCAGGAGACTCAGGAGCGCTACCCATGGGAATAGTGGCCGGAATTCTGGAACTCATGGTGATTCTTCTTTTGGTAAGGCTCTTGGTAAGGCCTGCTGAAGCCTTTTTCCACCCCATGTACAGGCTCCTTTACAAGATTACTGACCCGGTGCTCTTGCCCTCCAGGTATGTAACCAGGACCCAGGCACAAGGAGTTCTTCTCACTGTGGTGGCCTTGACCGTGCTCAAGGGAGCCTTCTATTCGGTTTTTGGGCATGTGAGTTTTTCCAGGGGAGTCGGCCAGAGTCTGCTGGAGCTGCTTCACCTGCTGTTCCAGGCTTACATGGTGCTATGGATAGTGGCTGTGCTGGGGCGTCGGACTTACGCAAATCCCTTGGGGGAAGCAGTGGCCAGGGCCTTTATCCCCCTGGACTCACTGCTGGGTTATCTGGGATATCCCAGGCGAAAGATTCTGACGGGTTCTTTGCTTTTGATTTGGGTCCTCTTTGTGCTTCTCTCCAGCGTATTTAGGGCCTTGTTCCTGCTTCAGGACTTCCCCAGCCCCCAGCTCTTGTTGGCCAGTGTTTTCGAGGGACTCCTGCTTTTCATAGGCCTTTTCCCCTTTCCAGGCTTTTTTTCCCTGATATTGGTGGCCGGAGCCCTGTTGTCCTGGTTTAGCCCGGATCCCAGAAACCCGCTGGTGCATGCCATCTATGGCGTATCAGAGCCCCTTTTGGCCCCATTTAGAAGGTTCATTCCACAGCTGGGAGGCATAGATTTCTCTCCCCTGGTGGCACTGCTGGCCTTCCAGGTCCTGGGAGGGGCTGCTCAGCAATTGGTCCTACAGCTATTCAGAGCCACGTTGTGAGCTCAGAAAAGCTGACTTGTGGCCATGTTCCAAAGAATGTGGTTTCCTTTGGCCGCATGGTTGATCAGGCATGGAAGATTGAGACAATGAAACCTCCGAATCCACACAGTTCTTATGTGAGCAAGGCTTCTCTCACACTCACTGGGGTCATGTCAGGTACCCAGATGGGGCTGGCAGCCTATTTGAGAAGCCTGATTCCACTGCCTGCTCTTGGAGTTTGATGCGGGCTTGGTCGGGAGAAGTGCCATGGGAGAATGGAAAAAGACCGGATGCGTGCTTTGCGCCCAGAACTGCGGCCTGGAGGTAATGGTAGAGGAAAACCGCATGTTACGGGTGCGTCCAGACAAGGACAATCCCAGAAGCCAGGGCTATGCTTGTAGAAAGGGGCTTAATGTCCTCCACCATCATCACCACGCGGATAGATTGCTTTATCCCCTCAAACGGGTCCAGGAGGGGTTCCAGCGCATCTCCTGGGATCAGGCCCTGGGAGAAATAGCAGCCAGATTGAAATCCATAGTGCAGCTCCACGGACCCAGAGCCGTGGCATACATGGGCGGTGGTGGACAAGGATGCCATTTCGAGGCTGCCTTCGGAGTAAGACTTCTTAGGGCTCTGGGCTCTCGCTATCATTACAGCCCTTTGGCCCAGGAGCTCACCGGAAACTTCTGGGCTTGGGGAAGAGTCACAGGCAGGCAGTATCTATTTGG
This sequence comes from bacterium, assembly GCA_037481695.1. Classification (NCBI taxonomy): domain Bacteria; species bacterium. The sequence continues at coordinate 276,841 of JBBFLE010000003.1, forward strand.
AATTCCGGACCATGATCACACCGAAGTCCTGATGGCTTTGGGCTGGAACGGCATGCAGAGTCATCAAATGCCCCAGGCCAGGAGGTTTCTGACCTCCATGGCCCAAGACCCCCATAGAACCCTCGTGGTGGTGGATCCGCGCCTCAGTGAAACAGCCAGGATAGCAGACATACACCTGCCCATCAGGCCCGGCACGGATGCATTGATGCTGAAAAGCATGATACAGATCCTGCTGCAGGAGGGCTGGGTGAACAGGGATTATATCTTCAGGTGGGTCCAGGGATATCAAGAGGTGGAAAAGTGGTTCCAGGGATTTGATCCCCAAGCTGCCTGCAGGGTCTGTGAGCTGAGCTACGAAAGAGTGCGGGAAGTGGTGCGACTCATGGCCACCCGAGGTTCTTCCATTCATCCAGATCTCGGGGTCTTCATGAACAGGCACAGCACGGCCACAACGTACCTGGCCATTTTACTCTTGGCTCTTTGCGGCAGAATAGGCACACGGGGGGGAAATGTCTTTTGCGGGTATCTCATGCCCATGGGAGCCCACACAGACGAAAGGGATCCTGGGAACTGGAGGACAGTGATCACCGGGTACCCGGCCATCATGGGCACGTACCCTCCCAATGTGATGCCCGAGGAGATCCTAAACGACCACCCCCAAAGGCTCAGGGCCGTCATATGCACCCAGTCCAACCCGCTTCGCTCCTATGCTGATACCTCAGCTTATGAGAAAGCCTTCTCCAAGCTGGACCTGCTTGTGACCTGCGAGCTGGCCATGACCGAAACCGCAGCCTTGTCCCATTACGTGTTGCCAGCCCGTTCCGGGTACGAATCCTGGGATGGAACCTTCTTTGCCTGGAACTTCCCGGAGATCTACTTCCAGATGAGAAGGCCCATTGTGGAGCCCCAAGGGGAGAGGTTGGAGGTCAGCCAGATCTTGGTGGAACTGGCTGATCGTTTGGGTCTTATCCCGCCCATCCCGCAAGAGCTAATGCAGGCAGCCAGAAGCAAGGACAGGCTGAGATTCGGGGCCATGCTCATGGGCCTGGTCAGATCCAACCAAGCTCTCCGTGAAAACCTGCCCTTTGTTTTGGCCAAGACCCTGGGTTTGGAAATGGGCTCGGCCAACCTGGCCGCCTTGTGGGGGATCCTGGCGGCCGCACCAGGTCGTTTCAGACAGTGGGCTGCCAAGGCCGGGTTTGACCCAGGTCCTTTGATGGGCGAACAGGTATTTCAGGCCATACTGGATCACCCTGAGGGCCTTTGGATAGGCCGTTGCGATCCAGAGGAAAACCTCTCCATGTTGTGCACAGAAGACGGCAAGCTCCATATACACATACCGGAGATGGAAGACTGGATCCGTTCCATTACCCCGGAGTCAGAGTCTTTGGCCTTGGAAAAGGAAAAAAGGGGCTGGCCTCTGATTCTCATGGCAGGCCGCCACATGGATACCAATGCCAATACCCTCATGCGGGATCCAGTCTGGAACCAGGGCAAGAGAGCCTGTACCGCCGCAGTGCACCCTGATGACGCTGCAAGCATGGGTCTGAGAGACGGGCAGATGGTCAAAGTGGTGACAGAGGCTGGATCTGTGGAAATAGAACTGGAAGTGGACCCCGGCTCGAGGCCTGGAACCGTCATAATACCCCACGGCTTCGGGCTCATTTACCAGGGCAAGGAGCATGGAGCCAATGTGAATTGGCTTACCAGTTCCAAGCATCGGGACCCTCTAGCCGGGACTCCACTTCACAGATTCGTGCCCTGCAGGCTGGAGCCTGCCTCGAGTTGGGCTGCTTCCAGCCCGCAAGAAAAAGGAGCTCTCACGTGAATTGGGAAGTTCCTGCCTTAACCCCTGGAAACGAGGTTACCATTTGCGGCCTTAGCTTGGAGGATTACATCCGCAAGGTGGAGGTTTTCCATGGCTATGCTGCCCCGGGCATGATCCTGGGGGGCTTCATGGTGGACATGGCAGTGGGCAGAATGCCCCATGGCCAGCTCTTCGACGCCCTGTGCGAGACACCCAAGTGCCTTCCAGATGCCATACAACTGCTCACTCCTTGCACAGTGGGCAACGGCTGGCTCAAGATACTTAATCTGGGTCGATTTGCCCTGACCCTTTACGACAAGAAGGGGGGAGAGGGAGTAAGGGTCTTCGTGGATCCCTCGAAGTTGGCCTCTTGGCCTCTGGCACGAGATTGGTTTCTGAAAGTGGGGCCCAAGGAGAAGAGGGATCTCAGAGAGCTGGTGGAGCTTCTCTGCCAGATGGGCTGCAAGGCCTTGGGTGTTCAACGGGTAAGAATTGACCCAGGCTTTCTCAAGCTCAGGCGCCACAGGCAGTTCTCTGTTTGTCCTCGTTGCGGGGAGAGCTACCCATGCGACGACGGGCCGGTTTGCTTGGGCTGCCAGGGTCAGGCCCCGTACAAGAGCGTGAGTCCTTTGGAAACATGAGGGAAAAGCCGTGGCAAGAGATCTGGATACATACCCTGATATAAGTTCCATGGCCCAGGCCATGCGCCGGGGCGAGACAAATCCAGTGGAGCTGACAGAGGCATGCCTGGATCGGATAAGGAATCTGGATGAGAATCTGGGAGCCTTTTGTCTTGTCTGTGAGGAAAGGGCCAGGGCGCAGGCCAGGGCTGCTTGGGAGATTCTCAAGGCAGGGATTGATCTGGGCCCTCTCCAGGGTATTCCTTTTGCAGTAAAGGATCTCTTGGATGTGGAAGGTATGCCCACCACCGCAGGATCCAGCCTCTTGAAGCAAAATCAGGCCCCAAGAAGCGCCTCTTCTGTGCGAAAGTGCTTGCAGGCAGCAATGGTGCTTTTGGGAAAGACCAAGACCGTTCAGTTCGCATATGGTGGAGTGGGAATAAACTCTGATTGTGGCACCCCAAGGAACCCCTGGAGTTCTGAGCACCTCGTGCCCGGGGGATCCAGCAGCGGCTCGGCCGTGGCCGTGGCTTCAGGCATGGCAGCCGCAGCCCTGGGAACAGATACTGGGGGCTCTGTGCGCATCCCTGCAGCCCTCTGTGGAGTGACCGGACTCAAGACCACGGTGGGTCGGGTGAGTCGAGCCGGGGTTTACCCCCTCAGTTGGACCCTGGATTCGGTGGGGACCCTGACCAGGAGTGTGAGGGATGCAGCTCTATTATATGCAACTGTGGCAGGGCCCGACCCCGAAGATGAGTCCACCTGGGCAGCTCCCTTGGTCAGAATTGACTTGAGCAGGGAGCCGGATCTAAAAGGAATCAGACTTGCCTTCCCGCAATCTGAGTTCTGGGAAAAAGTGGATCCTGACATAGAAAAGGCTGTCAGAGCTTCGGGGGATGTTTTTAGAGAGCTGGGAGCCAGCCTGCTGGATGTGGATTTCCCCGAGGCCCGGGATGCGTGTCGAATAGCCAAGATGGGCATCATAACTGCATCCGAAGCTTACTGCGCAAACAGACATTGGGTGGAAGAACACTTGGGAGAACTGGATCCTGTGGTGGCTTATCGCATCCTCAAGGGCAAGGACATCCCCGCGCACCAGTATGTGAGCACATTGCGGGAGGTCAGAGAGCTAAGGGCTAGGGCCCTCAAGTCACTGGAGCGCGTGGACGGACTCCTTGTGCCCTCCACCAGGCTGCCTGCCTTGCCTGTCAAAGATTTGGAAGCCTCCATAGAGGCCTATGCAGAGGCCAACTGGGCTTATCTTAGAAACACCTCCATAGGAAATGTGCTGAATCTCTGCGGCATCAGCATTCCGTGCGGCTTCTCTTCAGAGGGCTTGCCTCTAGGCTTGATGATTTACGCCAAGCCCTTTGAGGAAGAGACCGCCTTGAGAATAGGAAATGCCTTTCAGCTTGTAACTGATTACCACTTGAGAAGACCCCCCTTGGCTTGCCAAGCTTGAGGAAGGAGGAGCAAATGGACTTGAGAGCCCATCTGCAGAGAGCCTGGGATGTGTGCTGGAGATTCATCGTGCCTATGGTGGTCAACACCCTGGTGATGATAGTTGTGGGGATAGCCAGCCTTGGGATACTGGCTCCGGTGGTGGCAGCCGGATACACCAACTCCTTGCTTTCGGCCCTCAGAGAACAACGCGAACCCAGACCCGGGGATCTCTTCTCGGAAATGAGACTCTTCTTTCCACTTCTTATCTTCTCTGTGGCCGTAGCTCTGGCCATTTTCTTGGGCTTCGCTGCCTTTTTTATCCCGGGAATCCTCCTGACAGCAGTTCTCATCTTTTGCTTCTTATATGTGCTTCCCCTCATGGTGGACAAGAGGCTCGATCTCCTGGAGGCCTTGAAGGAGAGTTTTTCCATGGCCATCCGCAACATCCCGGAGCATATCACGGTTTGCGCCATCTTTGTTGTGATCTCGGCCCTGGGCAGCTCGGTGATGCTGGGCACTCTTCTCACCCAGCCCTTTGCCACCTTGTTCTTGCTTTCGGTATACGAAGAGAAAAAGGCCAGAGCTTGACGTCTCTTGGCAGGGATTGCCTTTGGTGCATTAGCTTTTGCCACAGCATGGATGAGCTTGGGGCTATGGTCCCAAACCTCCGTACTGTTTTACCCAGTTTCAAGCCTGGATCAGGCAAGGACCCCACAGGGGAAATCAGGCCTGCATTTCAGCTTGGATCAGCTCATCTCAGGACATGGCCAAACTAGCCATGATCCCCCGCATCCACCCCATGGATGCCCCGTGCCATCAGCGGGGGCCCGGAATTGTGTTTGTGTGGAGAAGCTCTCCTGGTTCCTTTCCCTGCCTGAGCTTGCCCTGATAGAGAAGATTGCTCCTGACTGGGCCCATGTACCCACCCTTGGAGCCCACGGTGTCAGAGCCCGCTTCCTGGTACCAGAGCCACATGTCCCCGTTTTGGGTGTCAAAGAGGAAAACCTTGGGAAAGACCCGTGAGGTGGGATCTCCCACTTGGATCAGCATGGCCTGATACCGCCCAGGGGCCTGGGCCCAGGCCCCTGTGGCTCCCAAAAGCAGGCAAAGCATCGTCAAGGAAACCAAGACCTTTCTCATGGCGCTGTGCCTCCTCATGAATTCCTCAAACCTGAAATAGCCCCACAAGCTGCTTTCTTGCCCCAAGCACATGCCACACCCAAAGGACTCCTGGTGAACGTTTTGAGCAGTCTGGCAGGATCAGCCGTTGCCCAAAAAATAAGGGCCTGGTCTTTGTGTTCCAGGCCCTGGTGAAGGCAGGTGGCTGGGGGACCTGGATTCGAACCAAGATTCACGGAGTCAGAGTCCGTTGTCCTGCCGTTGAACGATCCCCCAACAAAGCAAAAATATATCTTAACTCTCCCTGGGCCGTCAACTCCCATGGTTCTTCCAAAACGCTTTTGTCAAAAGCACGTTCCAGAGCCCTTTTTTCATCAAGGAGCTAACCACCTGTTGTACCCTTCAGCCTCTGGAGCAGTTCCTGAGGCTTGAGCCCCCACACCCTCACTTTTTTGCTCCGGGAGGCCTTGCCTGAGACAATTTCCACCTTGCCCTTGGCAACATCCAAGACCTCCCCCAGGAATTCCTGTGCAGCCCTGTTGGCCTTGCCCTCCAAAGGAGGGGCCTTGATCTTGAGCTTTAGCTCTCCTTGCACCATGCCGCACATCTCATTGGATGAAGCCTTGGGCTGAACCCTGATCCAAAACTCCACCCAACCCTCACCTGCTTGAAGCTTCAGAGCTTGCAGCTCATCCATGCCCGAATCCTTTTTCCCGAAACAGCCCCCCTTCAATTCCCAGTCATCCTCTTTATGTCCAGGAGGTTCTCCAGTTCCTCCCGGGGGAGTATCTGTTTTTGAGCCGCCAGTTCCCTGATGGTCTTACCTGTGGCCAAGGCCTCTTGGGCCAAGGCAGCGGCTGCATCGTACCCTATGACCCGCGCCAGGGGCGTGACCAAAGCCATGCTGGACTCCACGAAGGAAAGGGCCCTCTTTTCGTTGGCTCTTATGCCCTCCACGCATTTCTGAGCCAGCACCAGGCAACCGCCTGTCAGAATCCGGATGGACTCCAGGAGCCTGTCAGCCATGATGGGCATCATGGTGTTGAGTTCCAAGGAGCCGTGCTGTGCCCCTATGCACACAGTAAGGTCGTTTCCCATGACCGCCGCGGCCACCATCATCACGCACTCGGGGATCACGGGATTGACCTTGCCCGGCATTATGGAACTTCCAGGCTGAAGCTCTGGAAGCATTATCTCACCCAGGCCGCCATGGGGGCCGGAGTTCATCAGCCGCAGGTCATTGGCTATTTTCATGAGGCTTGTGGCCAGGGTCTTGAGCGCTCCGCTGGCCTCCACCAAAGCATCTTTGCTTCCCAAGGCCTCGAACAGATCAGGGGCCTGCACAAAGGGTCGGCCGCTCAGCTCCCTTATGTAAGAAATGGCCAGCCTGGCAAAGCCTTGGGGCGCATTGAGTCCTGTGCCCACGGCCGTGCCGCCCAAGGCCAGTTCCAGGAGCGATGGCAGGGTGGACCTGATGCGGGCCACCGAGTGGGCCATCTGCGAGGCATAGGCCTTGAACTCCTGGCCCAGACGCACAGGAAGAGCGTCTTGCAGATGAGTGCGGCCCAGCTTCAATACACCGTCCAGCTCAGAGCCCTTTTGCTCCAAGGCCTGCTGCAGCCTTCCCACAGCCGGCAGCAGCCCCTCTTCCAGGGCCTGCACGGCTGCCACATGGATGGCTGTGGGTATAACGTCGTTGCTGGATTGGCTCATGTTCACGTGATCATTGGGATGCACCAGGGACTTGTCCCCACGCTTTCCTCCCAGGATCTCCGCTGCCCTGTTGGCGATCACCTCGTTGGCATTCATGTTGGTGGATGTACCCGAGCCTGTCTGAAACACATCCACCACAAACTCCCCATCCAGCCTTCCATCCATCACCTCTGAAGCCGCTTGCATCACCCCATGGGCCACTACAGAATCCAACAGACCCAGCTCCATGTTGGCCCGGGCACAAGCCAGCTTTACAAGCCCTAGGGCCCTTATGAGCTCCCGGGGCATGCGTCTTTGGCTCACGGAAAAGTTTTCCAGGGCCCTCTGGGTCTGGGCTCCCCAGTATGCCCAGGCCGGCACCCTTACCTCCCCCATGGAGTCCCTTTCCATTCTGTATCCCTGCATCCTGTCTCCCTCGGAATTCTGTTCTGGTTCTTCAGGCAGTCATGAAGGCCCTTCCTTCATTCCTTTTTTCCACCTGAACATGGCCCCGAGCCTCTCTGCCAGGAGCTCAAGTTGGGGGAAGAGATCTTCCTGGACAAGGTCTGCCCTTCCCCCCAACATCACCCCACAGCCGGCCATGGAAGACCCTTTACGTTTCTCCCAGATGATCTCCAAAGCCTGATGACCCCTTGCCAGATCAAAGCTTGGTTCCTGCTCTGAGCTAAGGGGGTACCAGATCAAGAAAGCCCTGCACCTTCTCTCCAGCAAAGCCGGGAGCCTGGAGCACTCCAGCTTGTCTTTTTCTGCATCCGGATAAAAGGGCGGATCCACCAAGACCAAGTCCCATGTCTCTGTTGAGCGCACTGCTTGGAAGCCGTCTTCAGGCAAGAAAACTATGGGACTTTTTGGGCTACCTGATGCCCCCAGACAGCAGAAATATTTCTTTACCTCTGGGGAAACATCATACAGGTGCATCTGGAACTCTATGCCCAGACTCTGGAGGTGCAGGGCCACCAAAAGCCATGAGCCCAAATAAACCCCACCCGAGCCTCCGGGTGGACTCGCCAATTGGAAATAGGGATGGGTGCTCAGGGCGAGGGGAATGGGGGCCAATCTGCCTATTCCTTGCCTCCAGCCTCCTTCTTTGCCCAGCACCTGCAAGCCCTTGCCACAGTGGGTCTCCAGGTAACGAAAAGGCCCCTCCTGGGGGTTCCTTTGGAGCAAAAGCCCATCCAAAACCGTGAGCAACAAGAAGTGTTTCCAGACGTCCCCCTTGTTGCCTGCCCTGGGCCCATGTTCATAAGAACAGGCGCAAGACCCTCTCACCGCTTCTTCACTTCATGGAAGGCAGCTCTCCACCCCAGGCCTTGGCCAGGATCTTGGCCACCTCAGTGTTATCCAACAGCCCCCTGAACTTCTCAGCCATGGGCCCTTGGGCCATGATCATCACTGGGGTATGGGTGTGTGTCCCCACGGCCCAGGCAGTTCCAAGCTCCCGACCCAGGATCCTGCCCAGGAGGGCCACGGGGTTCATGGAGCCGTAAACATAGAATTCCGTGAACTCCCTGGGAGCCGGGTATCCGAGGGAGGGCTCCTTTGCCAAAACCATTTGGGCCTGCTCTTCTGAGATCACGAAGCCTGAGTGCTGCTCCAGTTCTTTTTTCAGCAAGGCAGGATCCCCCTTGCTGTCCAAGACCATTTTAAAAAGAGACTTGTTCTGGCGGGCCATGCGCTCAAAGATGGCTTTATCATTGAAGTTATACTTGGATTTCCATGTCTCTCCACTGGCCAGTTTCACCGGAGCTGGCGGATTGAAGCTATGGTAAGCAATGGCAGGCCCCCCTGTGTCGTGGTCGGCCGTCAAGATCACCAGTGTTTCGGGATGGGTCTTGGTAAACTCCAAGATCACCCCCAAGGCCTCATCCATTTCCATCATTTCGTGAAGCAGGCTAGCCACATCATTGGAGTGGGCCGCCCAGTCTATCTGCCCTGCCTCAACCATCAGGAAAAAACCCTGGGGGTTTCTGGAAAGCACTTCTAAACTCTTGAGGGTCATTTCCCCAAGTCTGGGGATACCCTTTACGCTTTGAGGCTGCCTGTCTATGGCCAGGGGAAAGGCCGCGGCACCGAAAAGGCCCAGTATCTTGGGGTTGGCTGCAGGATCCAGTCTTTGCAATTCCTGGGCATTGGCCACAATGGCATATCCCCCTTGCCTGGCCTGCTCCACCAGATCTTTCTCATCTTCCCTCTTGGAGGCCCCCCAGCCTGCCTCCTTGGGCGTGGAGCTTAGGGCCTGGTGCTCTTCCACCCTGGTGCCCTTGGGAATAAAAAACTGGGCACCGCTGGACAGGGCCACATCCACCTTACCCTCCTCCACCAGCTGGAGTGCGATCTGAGCTTCCATGTCTCTGTGGAGCACCTGTGCGTAAAAACCAGCAGGAGTGGCATGGGTTATCCTGGTGTTGCTGATGAGGCCCGTGGACTTACCTCTTTGCCGGGCCACATCCAAGATGCTCTTCAAAGGCCTTCCTTCGTGGTCCTTGCCTATCATTCCGTCGCGAGTCTTGACCCCGCAGGCCAAGGCCGTGGCTGCCGATGCCGAATCCGTCACCACGGTCCCGTACTGGTTGGTCAGGCAATAACCTGTGTTTCCTGATGCCATGAGCCGCTCCAGATTTAGCCTGTTTTCCTCGCCCTTCATGAATCGGTTATAGTAAACAAGAAGCCCCACGGCCTCGGGCCCCATGCCATCTCCAATAAACAGGATCACGTTCTTGGGGGCAGAAGAGGCCTGAAGAAGTGCTGGCCATGTCAAAATAGCAGCCAAGATGGCCAGGAATACTCGCAAGGTTTTCTCAATGCCTTTCATGACTCAGTTCTCCTCCATCTGTTCTGCCGCAGCCCCTGGAAGGCCTGCTGGCCCTGTAAAAAGACCTTGGGTGTTTTCTGCTCCCGTGTCTTCTTGTATTGGCCAAGCCGTGGGAGATCTATCATAAACCAGCACCTCTCCCTCCACCCTGGCCAGGGGTGAGATTCTGTGGATCAAGGGGTTGGCTTTGGAGCGAATGTGTTTCACCATCACCCCGCGGGCTGTCAAATAATCTGCCAGAAGCCCCCTGTGGCAGTGAAAAGGATCTATTTCTGCACACATGACCGCAGTGCAGACATGGGCAGCATCCTCTTCCAGACATGAAACAGCCTTTCGAAACTCCTCGCCAGCCATATGGTCAGCATAACCCCTCATACCCGGATTCCTGAGGGAGATATTTCGCGAACCCTCTCGGGGCTCCCGGAATCCCCCCAGGGCCCTTCCCTCCCAACGGTACACTATCCCGGCCTCGGCCAGAGACACTTCCAGATGTTCCCTTGAAAAATGAGGACTCTTCCTGGAAGCCGGATAGGCCCTCACATCCACCACCTTGCGGATTCCGTGGAAACGAAGCAGCTCCAAGAAGGATTCCCAGCTTCTCTTCCCATGCCCTATGGTGAAGATTTCCTTGGGTGGCCGCCCTTGGGAACAATGGGCTCGGTCTTCTTCCATCACCTGGGCCTCTTCAGTTCGTAGAAATACTCATGACAGGCCAGGCCCGCCACATGATCCCAGAGTTCTCCAGCTTGTTCCCCTCTGGGCACCTTAGAAATCACAGGACCATAATATGGTGTCATGGAAGGCCCGAAAAAAATCGTTGGAACTCCGAAAGCCCCTGTGGTGCAAAGCTCTGCATAGAGCCCCCAGAGCTCTTGGTCCAGGTCCCTGTCCTGCAAAGCCTCTAGAGCCCACTTCTGGGGCAGACCCACTTTACCCAAGACCTCAACCAATACCCCTTCCTCTTGAGGATCTTCCCCCCTCTCATGTATGGCTTCCCCCAGGGCAAAGTAAAGCTCCTCCAGCTTCAAATTCCCCCCACGACCTCGGGTCATGTGCATCAGCCTCATGGCAGCTCGGTTGCTCCTGAATCTGCTCATCATGGGGTGATCTGGCCGCTCCCGGTTTAGGTATTCCAATGAAAGAAGAGCCCACTCAACTCCCAGGGACCTGACCCCCCGAACCTCTTTTAGCCACTGGGCCACCCTCCAGCTCCAGGGACACAGAGGATCAACGGCCACCTTGACCCATGTTGCATCAGCCTTCACCATCTGCCTTCTCACCTCCAATTGGCTCTAGAAGGCCCCAGTGCTGAGACCCCATAAAGCTCACAAGCCCATCACCCTTGCAGCGATCGTCTTCATTATCTCATTGGTTCCGGCAAAAATAGACATGACCCTGGCATCCCTCCAGGCCCTTGCAATGGGATATTCCTCACAATAACCGTAACCTCCGAAGAGCTGAAGGCATCCATCGGCCACCCTCATGACCATATCCGTTGTCCAGTACTTGGCCATGGAGACCTCCAGAACCACGTTTCGGCCTTCCATATGATCCGCTATGAGCTTGTCCAGAAATGTGCGCCCCAGCTTTATCTCAGTGGCCATCTCCACCAGCTTGAATTGATTGTGCTGGAACTTGGATATGGGCCTTCCAAAGGCATGGCGTTGCTGGCAATACTGGATGGTCAGGGGCAGTATGTGCTCGGCCAGGGCTACTGCGCCTATGGCCACCATGAGCCTCTCCTGCTGGAGTTTTTCCATGAGCATCTTGAAACCCTGGCCCTTTTCCCCCAGCCGCTGGGACTTGTGAATCCGGCAATCGTTGAAGAACAGCTCGGCCGTGTCCTGACTGTGCCAGCCTATCTTTTTTATCTTCTTGCCTTTTTCAAAACCAGGGGTACCCTCTTCCACCACATACAGGTCAATGCTCTTGTGGGGCTCCTCCACCTTTGGATCCCTGGCTGCCAGGACCAGAAGCCCGCAGTTAAGCCCGTTGCTTATGAAGGTCTTCTGGCCGTTTATGATCACCCATTCCCCGTCCTCCACGGCAGTGGTTCGTATGGAAGCCAGGTCGCTTCCTGTGTTGGGCTCGGTCATGGCCACGGCGGTTATGATTTCACCGGTGACACACCCTGGCAGATATTTGCGTTTTATCTCTTCCGAACCGTATGAATAGATATAGGGAACCACTATGTCGCTGTGAAGCGGGGCAGCCAATCCGGAGAAATTGGCTTTGGGAAGCTCTTCGGCCACTATGACCGAGTAGAGAAAATCGGCACCCATGCCCCCATACTCTTCTGGAACCCACATGCAAAGGAAGCCCTGGTCGCCCATCTTTCTCCAGACAGACCTTGGCACTATGCCGGCTTCCTCCCACTCCTCCACATGGGGGACCACCTCCCGCTGTAGAAACTTCCTGAAAGCTTCTCTGAAGATGCGATGCTCCTCGGTGTATTTTAGAATCTCCATCTGCACCTCTCCCGCTTCAGATTTTCGCCGTGCATGAACACCCAGCCCCTGGATGCAGACTCCTTTCTGGGCCCAGCCCCCCACAGAAGCTCCCAGAGGGAGCTTGTTGTTCTCAGTTCCTTTGCCTGGCCCGCATGACTTCAAGAATCGGATGTTGGGGACTGGGCTCCCCCTGCCCGGGCCAGGGCCCTTATCATGGGCTCCATGGCAGAGGCTGCATTGGGATACTCCCTGGCCCCTTCCATGCTATTTATCTGCTCCCAGGCGGCCTCCACTTCCTCAGGAGTGGGAATTCTTTTTCCATCTCCAACCAGCGCACCTGCTCCGGTCAGGATGGCCACCCGGCTAAAATAGCCTGCACCAGCGCTGTAGATTTTGCCGCTCTCCTTGCACCTCTCGGAACACAGAAAAACAACCAGCGGCGTCACCAGCTCTGGTTGGAGTCTGGCAAACAAATCTGCGGGCAGCACGTCTTGTGTTAGCCTGGTTGCAGCCATGGGGGCAATGCTGTTGACAAGCACATTGTACTTCGCTCCCTCCAGCTTCAGGGCATTCATGAACCCAACCAGCCCGAGTTTGGCAGCCGCATAGTTGCTCTGGCCGAAGTTGCCGTAAAGCCCTGCGGCTGATGTTGTCAAGACTATGCGCCCATAGCCTTGCTCTCGCATTTGGGAGAAGGCTGGACGGGTGACATTGTAGGCCCCGTTTAGATGCACCTCCATGACAGCATTCCAGCCCTCGGGCTCCATGTTCAAGAGGGTTTTATCCCTTAGGATCCCAGCATTGTTGATGAGAATGTCCACCCTTCCAAAGGCTGCCAGGGCGCTCTCCACAATGGATCTACCTCCCTGAGAGGTTGCCACCGAATTGTAATCGGCTACTGCCTCTCCTCCCAAGGCCCTTATCTCATCTACCACCTTGTCAGCCGCCAGGTTGGAGCCAGGACCGGTCCCATCCCTGGATCCACCCAGATCGTTCACCACTACCCTGGCACCCCTTCGAGCCAGCTCCAAGGCATACGCCCTTCCAAGCCCTGCCCCGGCTCCTGTCACCACAGCCACCCTGCCATGAAAGGTTATCAGTTCAGATCTGGACAATGGCTCCCCCCACTCTTTTTAAGTTCAGACTCCCAGGTGATCTGTTTCTCCAACTTGTTCACTCTGGGCAAATTTCCTTTTTGCCAACTCATCAAAAAAAGCAGCCCCAAACTCTCCTCACTTGGGAACAGAGGCTTGGCTTTTGGCCCGAAGCCGCTCGATGGCCAAGCGGACGCTCTTGCCCAACCTTTCGATGGCCTGAGCCAGATCCCCTATCTCATCCCTGCGTTGCCTTCCTGGAATTTCACCCCCGAATTTTCCCAAGCTCATCTGCTCTGCCACCACGGTCAGGCCGCGGATGGGTCCGGCCAGCCTCTGGGAAAAAAGATAGGCAATCAAGATCACCAGGATGACCGTCACCCCTAGCATTATCAAAGCTCTTTGGTTCGCCTCCCTTACGGGGGCGTAAGCTTCCTGGCGATCCTGCTGGGTGACCAGTGTCCAGCCATGGGAGGTCTTCTGCACCACGGCCAAAAACTCTTTGTCCCCCTGATTGAAACTCACCGTCTTCTTGCCCTGATTGGGTCTGGCTGCAAAGGCCGGGTGTCCACTTAGATCCTTTCGGGACTTGGTCATTTCCTCATCAGGGTGGGCAATCACGAATCCGCCTTCATCCAGAAGAAAGGCAAAGCCGGTTTTCCCGATACGTAAGTTGGCTATTTGATCTGTAAGATCTGTCAGATGCATGGCCATGGCAATGACACCCTGGATCTTCTGTTGGGATCCTGGCCCGGCCGCAAGAATCGGAGCTGCTATTATGAGGGCAGGCTTGCCAGTAGTCCTGCCGATGAGAACTTGAGTGGTCATGGGAGCTCCGCTGACCACATCTTTTACATATTTTCGGTCCCTGTAGTCTAGAAGCTTGCCGTCATCGCTCCTGCCTACGTTCATGCCCTCCAGGTCCGTGGTGAAGACCAGATAGCTCCATTTGTACTCGTTCAAGATGGTCTTTAGGACAGGATCCTGCCTTTCCCTTTTCATTGACCTTATCTCTTCCAGGGCTCCGTTTTGGTAAAGGGCTTTCACATGCATGCCCACCCAGTCATCCACACGGGCGGCCAGCTTGTCCGAAGCCGCAACCAGGCGCTCTTCTATGACCCGGGAGAGGTCTTCCACCGAGTAACGGTAACTTACATACCAGATGGCCCCTAGAGGCACGAGGGCCACTATCAGCATGGCCAACAAGATCTTATGAAAGATTCTCCATCGTAACCCTTTACTTTTCTCTCCCATGTGTTTCCTCCTGAGCCCATAGGTGTTTATTGGATGAGAGCTGCCTGGAATCCGTCAAGAACTGGCCTGCTTCGCACAACTCCCTGTGTCTTGCATCCAAAAGACCTTCCCAAGCGGGATTCCTAGATTTTCTTAGGGTGAGACATATGCCGATCATCGGACTTTTTGGAAGCAAAATCCCATCAAGAGAGTCTTTCTTTTGGGCTGGGGATACTTTGTATCACTCCCAACATGGCTCTTTGGAATTCCACCCTGGCTGGCTCCTCTTCTATGAGATCCGAGATTCTTTCCACAAGAACCGGGAGGTCCTCGCGATTCAGGTAATCCAAATTCATACCCATCTCCCCCAAAGTATCCTGAATTATCACAGGAGCTATGGGTCCGATTTGTGCGGCCAAGAGCTCTTCCATCTCGCCCATAAACCTCTTGAGCAAAGTTGGATCCAGGGGTTTTTGAGCAGACACCATCTTAATTATTCGGCGGTTGGCCAAGTGAGCCAAAACCCTGCTCACGGAGAATTCGTTGGCCTTAAGGGAGAGGCAGATGTCTTTGACAGAGTTTCGGCCATTGACCAATGCCAGCACCTTCCAGAGCTTACTGTCAACGCTCACCCGGCCTGCCTGTGTGTCGGCCGAAAGGGCGAAGACTGCTTCAGGGCCAGGCACCAGGGCCCTGATCTTGCGGATTTCCTCATGCCTTTCCTCTAAGAAGGAGAGGATGTGGTTGGTGTCCTCTTCCACATCCACCACCAGGCTCTCCACATTCTCGTAAAAGCTCAAGGAGATGCTCATCCAGTTGCTCAAAAATTCCAGGGCCTCCTTTCCCCTGAGCCTTCCAACCTGGCAGTGAACAATGCGACCGTCGCTAAGCCCTATGACCCCTTCCCGGCCTGGCCAATGGTTCACCTGAAGCCTCCCGGAGCGGCCCTCTGCCACGAGTTTTTTTAGAGTTTCGTAAAGGCTTTGTGACCCAGGTTGCACTGCCATGAGATCCCACCCCTCCCACAGAGTTTGTTTCAGTGGCCAGGCCTCTTGAACAGCTTGGAGAAAATGCTCCCCTCAGAAGCCTTTGCCCCTGAACTCGGAAAGACCTTTTGGACCCCCAAAGCCCTCCAACCATGCTCTTTCACATCCAGTGAAACCCTAAGCAAGGAGAGGCTGGTGGCTGGTTCTGCCACTAAGAAGAGATTTCTGTAAGAGGCTTCTTCCAGAGAAGGAGCCTCACCTGAGGGATCTGTATTCTGCCCTATTCTTCTCCACAGAAGCAGAAACCTCGGGTAAAAAATGGCGATCTCTTTCAGCTCGGGCCTGCTCAAAAAAGGATGGTTCATCCATGTTTCAAGAAAACCAAACCAGCTAGAGTCCTCCCTTGCGTTCGGTAAAGAGCTCAAGATACGGCCATCAGGCCCTAAAACGCAAACCATTCGAACCCCATCCGTTGCGGCCAGATCTGCAAGGGGAGATTCTTTTCCTGCCATCAGCCTCACCCCTGTTCCCAATGAAGGATCATCTCTCGGCGGAGTCCAACAATGTCGATTCCTTTTTCCACCTCTACTGCGGCCACAAGGTCTCCCCCCAAGCTGGCCAAAAGCCAGTTCCTGCCCTCCAGGACCAAAGAGAGCATCAGGGGTTGCCCACCGCTATCCGGAGGAGCCATCTGGCGGGCTGCTCCCAGCACCTCCCACATTATCCTGAACCAGCTCAGTAACTTGGGCACGGGTTGTGCAGGGCAAAGGACCTCCCCGGCCTTGCCCACCAGGCAATTGCCCACCCCGGGGCGATCCAGCATGACCCTATGGAAACCCCTCAGCCTCAGCAGTTCCGAGGCCTGGGCTTGGCCTTTGGGGGAAGCTGGCTCCTGGCTCTGTGGGGGAGCGGCTTTGCGGTCCTCGATACGGGCCATGGCCTGGATCAAGAGAGCATGCCAGGGGACATCTATGGTCTCCATGGCCGGCCGACGCTCGGCATCCAGAAGCACCTCTCCTTCCACCCACCCCAATAGCTCCTCAAAAGCCTTTGCTCCTGCGACATTTCCCACCTGTGCGTGAACTATGTTGCCGCCCCTTAGGAAGATTTCTCCGGCTTTCCCGCTGCAGCGAAGTTCCACCTTGCCGGTGAACCCGTTCATGGCAAGCATCTGAATCAGGTTGGGCAACTCGAGTCCTGCAAAGAGCCCTATGAATCCTTTTTTGGGGGATCCAGAATCCTGGGGCTGACTGGAGGCAAAGCCTTTTTCCGTGGGTTCTTTCATATCTCCCCTGTCAAAGGCAAAGCATCAAATGTTGGGTCCGCACCCCGCGGCCCGCATCAGGGCATACTTATGCAAATGCTTTGCCAATTGTCAAGCAAATTCTGTGTTAATTTCCATGGCCATGCCAAACCCTATGGACATCACCTCCAAAAAAATGGCAGTATCGTTGCTGTACAGATGCACCAAATCATGGAGGTACTGACATGGGAAAGATCATCATCACGGCTGCCATCACCGGTTCTGTTCACATCCCCACCATGAGTCCTCATCTGCCTTTGACCCCCGAGCAGATCATACAGGACGCTGTCAAGGCCTGGGAGGCAGGAGCGGCCATAGCCCACATACACGTGAGGGATCCCAAGGATGGCAGGCCCAGTTCAGACCCCGAGCTTTTCTATCGCGTGTGCAGAGGCATAAAAGAAAGATGTGATTTGATCCTGCTTCCCACCACAGGAGGAGCCATTGGCCAGAGCTGGGAGGAGAAGCTGGTCCCCATTCGAAAATTACAGCCTGAGATGTGTTCTTTTGACCCTGCCCCTTTCAATTTCGGTATCTTTCAGTTGGCAGGAAGGTTCCATCAATTCCGCTTTGATTGGGAAAAGGGCTATCTGGAGCAGTGCAGGAGAATAACTTTTGCTCCCACCTTCGATGACGACCTGAATTACGCCCGTACCTTTCTGGAATTGGATGTAAAGCCTGAATTCGAGATGTACGAACTGGGTCATCTCAATTACGTGACCTGGCTCATGGAAGAAGGCCTGGTCAAGAAGCCCCCTCATCTACAGTTCGTGTTCGGACCCATGGTAGGCTGGATGCATCCCTCTGTGAAACACCTGGTCATGATGTACGAGGAAGCGGTTTCGCTTCTGGGGGAATGGAATTTCACCTGGTCCGTTGCTGGGGCAGGCCGCCACCAGATCCCCCTTGCAGCTACAGCCATGGCCATGGGAGCCCCCAACGTGAGGGTGGGCTTGGAGGATTCCCTTTACGCTGGGAAAGGCAAGCTTGCATCTTCCAGCGCGGAACAGGTGGCCATGGTGGTGCGAATAGCCAAGGAAATGAGTCTGGAGCCTGCCAGCCCGGCTGAGGCCAGGCAGATCTTGGGTCTCAAGGGCCTGGACAAGGTGGCTTTCTGAAATCTTTCAATGAGCTGGCCTGTTAGCAGGGCCTTTCCCCGGGCCCGCATTTTTTAAGACTTGGTGAAAGATGCTGGCTACCTTCTGGATATCTGGGGATGAACTAATCCCTGGTCAAATGCGGCCTGATTTTCAAAATGGGGGCCTTGCTGGGTCCAGCCCTGAAAACAGGTAAAGGGAACTGGGATCCCAGGGCATAGCCCCCATGTCACAGATCCTGGGCAATGATGGGGGCTGGGTCTTATGTTACATCCAGCCCCTCCCTTTGGAGCAATTCCAGGGCGATCCTCACGGCCCCGGCTATGATGGGAGGACATATCTCTGTGGGCAGCTTTCCGGGCTCTGCCTCCAATATGTCATCACAATGGTTTCCAGGATATTGGGAAATAAGCTCTTCCTGGAATCTCTCCTCCAGTTCCTGGATCAGCATGTACATTTTGCCTTGCTCTATGCGGCCCTGGGATGCAGTGGCTATGAGGCAGGCGGCTGCCGTCAAAGTCCCGCAGGTTGCTCCCATGAGCCCTTGGGCACCCACCAGGCCGCCCATGGCAGAAACCACCTGCGGCTGCTCGAGGCCCAGGTGACGCAGGCCAACATCCATGACTATCTGGCTGCAGAGGTTCCCCCTCTTGGAGGACTCCTTTACTTCCTGTGAAAGTTCCTCATCCCTCGGCACAGGCATGAACCCCTCCCCTTGTGGAATCTTTCAAACAGAGCGTTTTGTAACAGGCTGCGGCCGGGCATGTCAAGGCAGCCTTACCTTCCCCATCCTGGGCTTTCCAGGCGGCAGAGAAATTCCAGTGATGGCAGCCCAGGCAATGGTGTTTTCTCTTCTGGAGAAGAGAAGCTCTTCCTCCCTTCCATGGAAAAGGGGCTGCAGAGCCTGCAGAATCTTTCTGGATATGAGTCTTGGGGTTTCCCACAAGACAGGCAGTTTCCTCAAGGGGTCTCTGTCCTGAAAAAAGGGCATCTGATGAACTACCCTTATAACTGGAATCAGCTGATCCAGCTCCAGCCAGAACGCCGGATCCTCATGGCACCTGGAAAGCAAGAAGGGACGGCAGGAAAGCCTGAGATAATCATCAGGGCAAAGAGACCAGAGGCCTGCCTGATACGAGCCTGGATCGTGTAGCTCTTTCAGAAGCTTCTCAAGGTTTCTCAAGGGAAACCGCCTTTGTGCTTCCATTCCCCAGAAAGGAAGAAGATCAGGCAGGAATTTCTTTTGCCACTGCCCCCATTGGGCCATGAGGCTCCAGGGAGGCTCATGGCTGCTAGATCTGAAAAGAAAAACAGGCGATTGGGCCAGGCTGTCCATCAATTCGGGGGCAAGGCCAGGAAGGCAGCCCCCTTGCTTCTCATGGATCTCCACCAGCCCGATGAGATCAAAGGGGCCTTCACATGGACTCAAATCCGGCAGGTGCAGAGGATAAAGCCCCAGATCCAACCTCCTTTCTGCCTGTTCCAAAGCATTCCTGAGTTCCTCTATGCCCGTTTCCCCCACGGCCTCCACCTGGTATGGAGGGCTTGGTCTGTACTTCACCCCCCAGTATCCAGCCCTTTCTTTGAGCTTGGTGCCGGGCAGCACCAAAAGAGGAAATATTGTCACATGTTCCCCCAGGCCCTGTTCCCCGAGGAAATCAACTGTTTCCAGAAATCCCCTGGAGGTGTCCCCCGGTAGCCCGAGTATCACGTCTATCTGAAGCTGGATACCTCTTTCCAGAAGCAGGTGTGCCCCCTTGGCAAAGGCCAGGGGCCTACCAGGCCTGCCCACTTTTCTCAGGACGTGGCTATGAATGCTTTGAAGTCCTGTTTCTAGGGAGCGGAAGCCAGCTTTCTTAAACCCGTCCGCAAGGGTGGAGTCCATCTGGTCCACCCGGGCCTCTGTGTGCAAAGGTATGGAGAGGGCGTTCCACCTGGCCAATTCCTCCAGACGCTTGGCCAGACCGGGGGTGACCTGGAAAGAGGGATCCAAGAAATAGATCTCCTTTACCCCCTTGCCCGAGGCCCAAAGCACATGGTTGCTGACCCATTGGGCAGGGAACCATCGCAACTCCTGGAGGCTTTTCCCGTAATAACAGTAAGCGCAGTGGTACGGGCAGCCGCGCATGGTCTCCACCCATATGGAGCCGTCCGGAGCCTGGGGCAAGAGCCCCATGAGATAGGGTGAGGGTATCTCATCCAGAGCCATTGCTGGACGGGCTCTTTCTCTTGCGGCCGCAAGCTTTTCTCCATTTACTTCCGGGTCCCGGGATATCTCCCCCAGCAGCAAAGGGAACACATGCTCACCCTCCCCGCAGTGGACCAAGTCAAAGGGATGGTGGGGGAACCTGTCCTGGAAGTCTCCGGCTGCCTCGGGCCCTCCTGCCAGGAGCCAGATGCGGGGATTGGACTCCTTGAGAGCCCTGGCCACTCTGATGGTCCTGTCCACATTCCAGAGGTATAGGGTAGCCACCACCACATGAGGCTCCAGGGAAAGTATCTGCCTGACCAAAGCCCCTGTGGAGGCAAAGGAGCTCAAAGCTTGCGGCAAGAAAATGGGTTCATGCTTCACTCCCTTGGCCAAGGCGCTGGCGGCCAGGTAACCTCCTGCCAAGGGATGATCTGCTCCGGCGTAGTCATAACCAAAATCCAAAACCGGCAATTGCAGGTAAACAACCCTCATGATCAACTGCACCCGAACGCTGTTGCTCAGCCCCTTTCCCCAGGAGCCAGCAGACTTGGAGCTCACGCTTTCTAAGCACCCAGGGGGCTTCAAACCCCGGCCCCCTTTGCTCCGACTCCAGCAATACCCTTTATGCTATATTGAAGCACACCCGGGGGATTGGAGCCAGCACGAAGCAGGAGCCGGGATGGATGGAAAATCCTAGAGACTCTGTTTTCCTGGCCCCCAGCAGCATGAACTGCTTTATAATAGAAGCCGGGAGTCTAGATGAAAAAGAGTTGGGGGCTTGTGCTGCCTTAAAAAGGTACGCCCCCATACTGGCAGGAGAGCCGGTCGGCTTTTTTCAAAGACAAAGGACAGGGAGGTGATAAAATGTCAACACCCAGACACTGCCCCGGTTTCGAGTCTTTCAAGAACCTTCAGGCATTCACATGCCGCTGTCCCAATTGCGGGGCAGAAAAGGAGATCTTCTCAGACGAGTTCGACAAGCGGCACATCTGCTCGGCCTGCAAGCAGGAGATTGACTTCAGCAAGTGCCAGTTGGAGGTAAGCGGACAGACCAAGACCTCTAGATAGGAGGAATACGGCCCGCATCATCGGCCAAGAGCTGCTGGTACGGGCCCATCCAAGGAAATCCCACTTTAAGCTCAGCCAGAGCTGTTGGCACTTCTCTGGCCCATGCAGGACAAGGCCTCAAGCAGCACAGCCCTGGACATGGGCAAGGTGATCTCGCCATGTGCTTAGATGAACTGGCTTATGTCCCATAGAGCATGATTTTCCCAATGAGGTAATTTCTGGGCCTGGAAAAAGGGTAAAGTTTCCCAGACTGGCTGATTCACTTACCTCTTTGGTATTTCTTGTGGCTGGATCCTGACAAGACCTGCTGGAATTTCTCCCCAAGAAGTCTTTGCTGCCAAGGTGTGAGAAGCTCTTCCCAGGTTTGATTCAGGTGCCTTGGCTCAGAAGAGGCCAGGGCTCTAAGCAGGCTGTTGGGACACAGGATGCCTGGATCAAGACCTTCTTCTTTTGCCCTCTGGTCTCTTATCTGCTTGAGGGCCATGAAGCGATTTCGGGATCCAGGCGGATTCTGTACTGCCTTGGGTGGCTTGAAGGCAACAAAGGGATCTCTGTTAAGACCTTCCTGCAGAGCCCTGAGAAGACCCTCTGCCCATAGCTCCACTACTCTTTTGGTGATACCAGGAATCCCCAGCAAGCTCTTGAGGTCTGTGGGTTTTTCCCTGGCCAAGGCCAGGAGTGTCTCGCTGGGCAGGATCTTGAAGACCGGCACGTCCCTCTCTCTGGCCTGCTGCTCTCTCCACTCCAGAAGGGCCTGAAGCGCGGCCAGGCTTCTGTGGTCCAGCTTTCTGGCCCCAGGGATTTTCATGGCATTGGGGGGATCCCTGCGAAGGGGCTCGATCTTCTCCAGAGCTAGAAAATGAGCCCTGGCCAACTCCATTCGACCCAGAGCTTGCAGTTCGTGGGCCAGGGAGTCCCTGAGGGCCAGGAGATAACAGCTGTCTCTGACAGCGTAATCCAGCATGGGCGCTGGCAGAGGCCTTCTGCTCCAGTCGGCTCTCTGAAACCTCTTCTCCAGCCTTATGCCCAGCCGCTCCTCCAAGAGATCCGAGAGGCCCAGCCTTTTGGCCCCAACACAGCGGGCTGCCACCATCGTGTCAAAAATTCCCCTGGGCTTGAACCCGGCGCCCTTGAGAAGCCTCATGTCATAATCGGCACCATGGAAAACCTTCTCCAAGTTTGGATTCTCCAACAGGGGCCTCAGGGCCTTGAGGTCCCCAAGGGCAAGGGGATCTATGAGTGCCACTTCCCGCGCTGAGCAAACCTGTACAAGGCATATTCTCTCCCTGTATCGATACAGGGAATCGGCCTCCAGATCCACTGCCAGCCTGGCCTCCATTGCCCATCTGCCCACCAGTTCCTCAAGGGCAATGGGATCTTCCACCCATAGGATCTCTCTTCCCAGCCTTGGCTGCAAAAGCCCTTGTGAATAGCTCCCAGAATCCTCTTTCACTTCTCCCACACGGCTCCAACACTGGTTTTTTCAAGAAAGCATGGAACTGCCAGGCCTCTTCATTATTTTTTGAGGGCCCATGACAAAAGGCCGCAGGCTCCATGGGCTGGCCTCCAGATCCCAAAGCCTTCATTATGATTTCATGTTCCCAGAGCTGGAGCAACACCTCTGGATACATTCCAGGACCCAAGGCAAAGGATCATCCAAATCCCGGACTTGACACTTCAGGCAGAGCGCTCCATGCTCCAAGAAGAACTCAGCCCCGGATGAGGCCCCAGGGTGGGGTCATCTGGTCTTAGGCATCCATGGCCTTGGGATCTGCCTGCCAGTTTAAGGAGCCCTGTGAGGCCATGGAGGAGATCAAAGGGGGAGGTGGTTTCATGTTCATGCAGATCAAAACCATTTTCTGCTGGTTCATGGGCATATTTCTAGTCCTGGAGGCAAGCGCCCATGCTCAAGAGGTGGCCATTAGAAGGGCTGGTGGCCAGGGTTGGGGCGCCAAGAGTGCTTATGGCAAGCTGTTTGACCCTTCCACCTTGGAGAATGTCACTGGAGAGGTGTTAAGCGTGGAAAGGTTCACTCCCTTGAGGCAGATGGGCTATGGGCTGCTGGTGGTCTTAAAGACCCCCACCCAGACCATAGATGTACACGTGGGTCCGGGTTGGTTTGTGGCTGAGCAGGACTTTGAGATAGCCCCAGGGGACAGGATCACGGTGAGAGGCTCGAGGATTCTTTTCCAAGATGTGCCGACCATCATAGCCACGGAAGTGCGCCATGGTGACCGGATCTTGAAGCTCAGAACAGACACAGGCCAGCCCATCTGGTCTGAGGAGGACGAGGAGGGGTGAGTCGAGCCTCCATCTCGTCACCCGCCATAGAAGATCCTTCCCAGAAGCACGGCTGCAAGAATTCCGGCTGCATCCCCCATGAGCCCTGCCCAGAGGGCGTAACGCACCCGCTTGACTTGCACGGCTCCAAAGTAAACGGCCAGTATGTAAAAAGTAGTATCTGTGGATCCCTGCATCACCGAGGCTATGAAGGCCTCCAAGGAGTCAGGTGCCCTGGCCACCAGCTCTGACATGATCCCGAAGGCCCCCGAGCCTGAAAGAGGCCTGACCAAGGCCATGGTCAGGGTCTCGGGGGGCATTCCTATAAGCCCAGTGAAAGGGCTTAAGATCCCGGTCAAGATTTCCAAGGCTCCTGATGCCCTGAACATGCCAACTCCCACCAGTACGGCCACCAGGAAAGGAATTATGCGCAGGGCCACCTGGAATCCCTCCCGGCCCCCATCACAGATACACTCATACACAGGAATTCTCCTGCTCACACCGTATAGAACCATGAGCCCCATGAGAAAAGGTATCAAGGCGTGGGAAAGTGCGGGAAAAGCGGCCTGCGGGTGAGAGCCCCCAAGCAGATGGATTCCCAGCCCGCCTCCAAAGGCAGCCAAATACCCAGGAAGGATCCACCTGCGCCATCCCCGGGGCTGGGAGTGATCCGAGGGAGGCTTTCCCTGCTCTTCCAAATCTCCCCCATGAAACTCCAGGTGCTTTTCTTTCACCTTTGGATCGGCCTTAGTCCTGTAGATCCGCGACAAGAGCTTGGCACAGAGCACTGCCACAATGGTGGAGCAGGTGGTGGACAAAAGCGTAGGAATAATTATTCCACCAGGATCGCTGGCCCCTGCAGAAGCTCTCACAGCCATCACCCCTAGGGGCAAGATGGTCACGGAACTTGTGTTTATGGCCAAGAAAAGGCACATGGCGTCTGTGGCCTCACCCTTTCTGGTATTTAGTTTGTCCAGCTCCTGCATGGCCTTTATTCCCAAGGGGGTAGCGGCATTGCCCAACCCCATCATGTTGGCTGCCAGGTTCATGACCATGGCGCCCATGGCCGGATGATGGCCAGGCACATCCGGAAAGAGTCTCACCAGCAGGGGCCTAAGAACCCGTGAAATGGAGACCATGAGACCCGCTTCCTGCACCACCTTCACCAGGCCCAGCCACAAGGCCATGGCTCCCACCAGTCCTATGGCCAGCTCCACGGATTGTTTGGCTGCCTGAAAAGATGTTTTTCCTACATCCTCTAGCCTGCCTGTGGCTGCACCCACCAGCACAGAAGATAGCAGAAGGAAAATCCACACAAGATTCATGGCAGAGTTCTTGGAAGCCTTCTGATCCATGTGAGCTGCGCCCCCACCTTTATCCACTTTGAGGCCCAGACCGGGCAAGGCCCAATGGAGTCTTGTGAGCATGACCCTAAGAATCCAGAGCCGTCCACATCAGGTGATCATGGGGGCCAATCCTAGCCCCTCCTCCATGGGCCTGCAAGGAAAAACACACCCAGGGCAATGGTCACAACGCCCTGGAGCAAAGTCAGCACCAGACCCGTTTTGGCCAGCCCCAGGATGGGTACCAAAAGCACACCCCCCAGAAGAGCCCCCACTGCAGCTCCCAGGTGATCCCAGGCACTGGCAACTCCTGCTGTGATCCCAGCTCTTCCCAGGCCTTTGTCCAGGACCGCGCAGGTCAAGGGAAAGGAGGCCCCGGTGGCAAGACCAGCCAGGAACATCCAGAGACACATGGCCATCTGAGCCCCAGGCCCAGGATCCTCCAAGGCGCTCTTGGGGAGGAGCTGGCCCACCCAGAACAAGGCAATGGAAGCGCATAGCAAAGTCATGGCCCCTTGCAATGCCAACAAAGGCCCCAGGGCCTTGCCCTTATTCTTTCCGGACATCCCCCCTGCCCATATTCCCCCTGCTGCCAACCCCGCCATGAAAACCCCCACCAGCAGGCCCACCCTGGAATAGAGATACCCCCAAACGGCCTGATAGAGATATAAACACACCATCTCCTGGGCCATGGCGGTCATGCCAGTCACCCCCAGAGCCACCAAGGGTATTCTCTGCATGGTTAAGCCCTTTTTTCCCCAAAGAGGGGTCATGATGAGAACTGTCAGAGTGCAAAAGATCCACCACCAGGACACCTCTTCCAGGGAGCTCAGAAGCTGCATTCCCCAGAAGCTCCCAGAAAGCTTTTCCCAAAGCGCCAGGAACCGAACAATGCTGCTGGGATGAGCGTCCAGGTTGGGCTTTTCCCTGCTCTTGCTAAGGGTCTCCTCCCAGAGCTGGACCTGCTGTGGTTGGATCCAGGTATAGAAAAGACCCCTGGGTATTTGCTCCCAGAAGGAGCCACGGCTGGCCAAGGTTTCGGGATCCAGGCTTATCCTGCCTTTTCTTTTGGAAGCCCAAAAAAGAGTCCTTTCCCCTGGAATCACCCTAACCTCGGGGTAGACCCCTGCCAGGCTGTTATGGATGGTGCCCAGAAACCTCTCCAGCTCCGGGCCTAGATAGTTCACCGAGCCTGTGACTGCATGGACAAGCAACCCATCGGTATCCAGGATGCGGCTCAGTGCCTGGAAGAACTCCACGGTGTGAAACCGGTTCAGAAGGCTGGTGGAGGGATCCCCCATTTGGATCACCACTGCGTCGAAGCTCCTGGGGGGGATCTTGGGTATAAGAAACCGGGCATCCAGGTACTTCACCTGGAGCCTCGGATCCTCAAGCCCGCGCCTCAATTCCGGGCTCAGAAAAGGTCTGGCTGTCTCAAAGACTGCCTGATCCAGCTCTAACAGGAGGATTCGCTCCACGGGATGCTCCAACAAAAGGGGAATGGTGCTTGCCGGACCCCCTCCGATGAGCAGAATTCTCTTGGGCATGGGATCCTGGTGCATGAGGATATGAACCAAGGGAGCAGCCTCCACAGGGTCAGGGAAGCTGAGGATGGGTCTGCTGTTGCCAAAAATGGTGAACTGCCCTTCCATTTCGCCCAGCTCCACGCTCTGGTAAGGGGTGTCCACTGTGGTGATTCTCTTAATGGAGGGATGAAGCGCATCCCAGCGTCTTTGGGCAGACCACTCCTGTATCCAGGAGACCAGCCCCCCTGTGAGAGCAGCTCCCCAGCAGGCTCCCAGGAGGCCCAACCAAAGCCCACCAGGCCTATTGCGCCCCAAGAACCCCCATGCACTCAGAAAACATGTGAGCATGCCACTCCAGGCCAGTATGCCGGGGCCATGGAGATGGGGTATCATCACAAAAGTAAGGGCCAGCCCGCCCAAGAGACTTCCCAGCGCTTCCCAGAAATAGACCCGGGCTATTGCTCTCAGAGGGGATCCGCCCTCCCAGGCGGCCATGGCTGCTGCCAAGGGGAACATGGCTCCCACCAGTGCAGCCTGGGGCAGCAGGAATCCTGCCATGGCCAGCACAGAGCCCAGGGCTGGCATGGCAGAGCCAGGGGCTCCTGATATCCAGCTTCTGAGGTGGCGCACGGCCAGAAGAATCCCCATGCAGACAACCGGCGAGGCTCCAAGCAGCCAGGAAAGCTGCCTGTGGGGTTCACCAATGGAGTCCTTGATGCGAGTTGCCCCCCAGGCTCCGGCCAAAATACCTGTCAGCCAGGAAGCCATTATCATGCCGATGGCCAGTTCATGGCCTGCCACCACGGCCAGCATTTCCCTCAGCAACACAACCTGTGCCGCCAGGGCATGAAAGCCCATGGCCAAGAAAATACCCATGGCCGACTCCGTGGCCTGCTTTGTTTTTTGCTCAGCAGATGCTTCAGGCCAAGCCAATAGTATCTGAGTTTTGCTTTGCTTGTCTCGAAGAAAAAGGCCTGGCTTGGGCCTTGCTCAGCTCTTGTAACGCAGGGGATCAATCCCCAGCGACTTGATGCGATAGTTCAGGATGCGCTCTGTGGTCTGAAGAAGCCTTGCGGCCTTGGCGCGGTTTCCCCTGGTGGATTTAAGAGCATCTATTATGAGGTCTCTTTCGAATTGAGCCACCGTGGCCTTCAGGGGGGCCTTGAGCTGTGTGCCCGTAGCCTCTGCTGTCTGCAGAGTGGCAGGGAAGTGATAGCTGTAGATGACCTCCT
The DNA here is from genome assembly GCA_037481695.1 of bacterium. NCBI lineage: Bacteria > bacterium. The sequence continues at coordinate 304,158 of JBBFLE010000003.1, forward strand.
CGTTGCACACTATGACCGCCCTTTCCATCCAGTTTTCCAGTTCCCTTACGTTTCCCGGCCAGTGGTAAGCCATGAGCATGTCTATGGCCGGAGTGGAAATCCTCCTGATCTGCTTCTGATACTGCTTTGAGTACTTCTCCAGGAAATGTTCTGCCAGAAGCAGTATGTCTGTCTTTCGCTCCCTGAGGGGGGGCATGTAGATGGGAAAAACATTTAACCTGTAATACAGATCCTCTCGGAAACGACCCTGCCGGATCAGATCTTCCAGGTCCTGATGTGTTGCCGCAATGATGCGCACATCGGCCTGCAAGGTCTTGGAGGAGCCCAGCCTTTCAAACTCTTTTTCCTGTATTACCCTTAGCAGCTTCACCTGAACCGTGGGGCTGAGGTCTCCTACCTCGTCCAAGAATATGGTCCCTTTGTGGGCCGCCTCGAATCTGCCCATCTTGGCCACAAGGGCACCGGTGAAAGCCCCCTTTTCGTGCCCAAAGAGCTCGCTTTCTATGAGGCTCTCGGGCAGGGCCGCGCAGCTTACTCTTATAAAGGGGCCCGAGGCCCTTTGACTGTTGTAATGGATGGCATGGGCCACCAGCTCTTTTCCTGTGCCGCTTTCCCCCCTTATCAATACCGTGGCCTCGCTGGGAGCCACCTGGGTGATGGCTTGAAATACTTCCTGCATCTTTCGGCTGTTGCCAACTATGTTGGGAAGCCTATAGCGCTCCTGGAGTTCCTTTTGAAGCTTTATGTTTTCGTCTATTAGCCTTTCTTTTTCCTCTTGGAGGACCTGCTGCAGTTTCACTGCCTGACCCACCATAGAGGAGATGATACTTAGAAGCCTAAGATCCTCCTGAAGAGAGACCTCTTCTGTGAAGAGACGATCCACGCTTAGGGCTCCCAGCACACTGCGGCCCACCCTGATGGGAACGCACAAGAAGGAAACGTTCTCTTTCTGGATTTTTCTCCGGGAGCGGGTGCGATCCAAGAACAAAGGCTCCTCCCCTATCCTAGGCACCACCATGGGTTGGCCCGACTCCACGACCCTCCCTGTTATGCCCTCCCCCAGCTTGTAACGGCCCCTCTGTTGCTCCTCGAAAGAAAGCCCGTGAGCTATTTCTATGGCCAGCTGCCCGGTTCTGGGATTCAGAAGAGTCAGGGTTCCCCGGCTCATGCCCATGCGATCTGCCAGGATCTGGAAGATCTCCTGCAGGGTGCTACGCAGGTCCAATGAGGAGGACAAGGTTTCTGCTATGAGGCCCAGGCACTCAAGTTCCAAGGCCTGACGTACAGCCCTGTCCGATGAATCCATGCTGCGGGATAGTCCTTTCACTACCATGACTCCTTGCTCGACCCGCATGACTCACAAGAAGCTGACCGAGCGCCTCTGCTGGATCATGTGCCAAGCTCGGCCAGGAGCCCTCAAAATTGACCCAAGGGGCGAGGCTGCCACTGCAGAAAGACCATCTTGAAAGCCACATCCACCTTCCTGGATTCACCGGCTCCGGGGGGCCAGTGTTGCCTCTGTGCTCTAGGGCTCTTTGTTGCCTCCCTCTTATTGCACCTTGTAGCGGTTAGTGATGGGAAGCCTTCGGTCTTTCCCGAAGGCCCTAGGTGTAATCTTTATTCCAGGAGGGGACTGCCTTCGTTTGTACTCGCTTTGGTCTACCATGCGGATGACCCTAAGTACTGTCTCGCGCTCAAAACCCCTCCTCTGTATTTCCTCAGGACCCATATCCTCCTCCACATAGGCCTGCAAGATGGGGTCCAATACCTCGTAGGGAGGCAGGGTATCTGTGTCCAACTGCCCTTGCCTCAACTCGGCAGTGGGAGGCCTGTCCAGCACGCTGGCTGGAATAAGCTCCTGCCCGGCTCTCTTGTTGAGGAATCTGGCCAGCCTGTATACCAGAGTCTTAGGAACATCCTTGAGGATCCCGAATCCCCCAGCCATGTCCCCGTAAAGAGTGCAATAACCTGTAGAGGTCTCACTCTTGTTGCCGGTGGTGAGCACCAACCAACCGAACTTGTTGGAGAGAGCCATGAGAAGATTGCCGCGGATCCTGGCCTGAAGGTTTTCCTCTGTTACATCTTGCTCCAGGCCTTTGAAATGGGGTGCCAACATCTTGAGGTATGACTCATGGATCTCCCGGATGGGAATCTCCAATAACTTTATACCCAGATTCCGGCTCAGGGCCCTTGCATCCTCCAGGCTCCTCTGGGAGGTGTACTGGGAGGGCATCAAAACCCCTACCACAGCCTCTCGGCCCAAGGCCTCAGTAGCTATGGCAGCCGTGAGTGCCGAGTCCACCCCACCGCTCAAACCCAAGACCACCTTAGCGAAACCATTGTTTTGCACATAACACCTGGTGCCGGTCACCAGGGCTCTCAACACCTCTTCCTCCAAGCCCAAAGGCTCTTGCAACCTGGGTTGCAAAGGTGATCTGTGTTTTGGGGCAAGGCCCTGAAGTTCTTTGACTTCCAAGCACTTAGCAAGCCCCTCCTCGAAGACCTTCTCCTTCCTCCTCCTGGGATCTGCAAGCCTAGCCCTCAACACAGGGGTCACCTCCAGGTCAAAGCAAAGCAGCTCCTCCTGGAAAGCCTGGGCCCTGGCCAGAACATCCCCGTGGGGGCTCATCACAACACTTTGACCGTCGAAGACCAGTTCGTCCTGGCCACCGACCCTGTTGACATACGCCAGGAAAACTCCATTGTCTGCAGCCCTGGTGGCCAGCATCTGTTCTCTGGCCTTTCCCTTTCCCATATGGTAGGGGCTGGAGGAAAGGTTCAACAGCACCTGGGCTCCACCCTGCAGGGCCTCTGTCCTGCCCGGCCCTGCGGGATACCATATGTCCTCGCAGATGGTGAGGCCAACCCTAGCCCCCTCCAGCTCCAAGACCAGGGCCTCGCGGCCGGCCTGGAAGTAACGGTCTTCGTCAAAGACTCCATAAGTGGGAAGAAAATGCTTACGGTAGGTGGCCAATACCTTGCCTTGCCCCAGCACAGCGGCTGCATTGAAGATATCGTCCTGCCTCTCCACAAAACCCACCACCGAGTAAATGCCCTTGGTGGCCCGGGCCAGATCTCCCAGAGCCTGCAGGTTTTTTTCTATGAAATGTGGCATCAGAAGAAGATCCTCGGGCGGATAGCCGGTAAGGGCCAGCTCCGGGAAGCAAACCAGTTCTGCTCCCAGCTCTGTTGCCCTTTGAGTCCAGTTCCATATCTTTTGAAGGTTACCCTGAATGTCGCCTACTATGGTCTCTACCTGCGCCAATGCGATGCGTATGCTCATGGCCTACTCCGTCTGGATGATCTTTGAATACCGCCCGTCTCGCTGGGTGTCAAGGCCGTCTTTGATAAGCCCCTTTCCATGAGGTAATATGAAGCCATTGCAAGGCCGGATCCACTCATGGGAAAAGAAGACAGATTTTTGGATGGTAAGACCTGCAAGGAGCTCAAGAGAATCCTGGGCCCCCATCAGCTCAAACTGGACTGGGAGACCAGGGTCTGCTACGGGTATGATGCCACAAATCAGCTCTTTGTGCCCCACGCCGTGTGCTTTCCAGAGGACACTTCACAGGTGAGCAGGATCTTGGAGCTGGCCAGTGCAAAAAGAATCCCTGTGGTACCCAGGGGGGCTGGATCGGGTTTCACCGGCGGAGCCCTGCCCGTCCAGGGCGGTTTGGTGCTCTCCACCGAGCGTATGAACAGAATCCTGTCCATAAGCCAAGAGGATCTTGTGGCTGTGGTTCAGCCCGGAGTTGTGACCGGGGTTTTTCAAAAGGTGGTCTCAGGCATGGGGCTTTTTTATCCACCTGATCCTGCCAGCCAGGATTTCTCCACCTTGGGAGGTAATGTGGCCGAATGTGCCGGAGGAATGCGGGCCCTCAAGTATGGAGTGACCAGGGACTATGTGTTGGGCTTGGAGGTGGTGCTTCCCACAGGCAGCATTGTGCGTACCGGGGGCAGAACGGTCAAGAATGTTGTAGGCTACGATCTGACCCGCCTGATGGTGGGCTCCGAAGGAACCCTGGGGATCATAACCGAGATAACTTTGAAACTCATACCTTTGCCAGAGGCCAGAAGAACAGTCCTGGTCTTTTTTCCCTCAATAAAGACGGCGAGTTTGGCTGTGACCAAGATCTTTTCGCAGGGCGTGCTTCCCAGCGCCATGGAGCTGGTGGACAGGGCCTGCCTGGATTGTGTTGCCCAGTCCAAACCGGTTCGCTTTCCGGCTGAGACCGCAGCCATGCTTCTGGTGGAGGTGGATGGCTCCAGGCTTTCGGTGGAGGAACAGGCTGCAAAGGTGGCCCATGTGTGCCATGGTCTGGGCAGCCTGGAGCTGCAGGTAAGCCAGGATGAGGCCCAGGCCGAGTCCCTTTGGAGCATGAGGAAGGCCATCTCCCCTGCTCTGGCCCGCATTCGTCCACACAGGCTCAACGAGGATGTGGTTGTGCCCAGAAGCCTCCTTCCTGAAGCCATGGAACGCTTCAGCAAGATAGGGGAACAATGGGGGGTTCCGGTTACGGCCTTCGGGCATGCTGGGGATGGAAACATTCACGTGAACGTGCTTTACGACAGATCCGATCCCCAAGAGGCCCAAAGGGCCGAGAAGGCTGCCGAGGCTGTCATGAGAGCCACAGTGGAACTGGGGGGAAGCCTCTCCGGAGAACATGGAATCGGCACCACCAAGGCCAGGTTCCTTTCTCTGGAAATCCATCCCCAGGCATTGGAGCTCATGTGCGCCATCAAGACCCTTTTGGATCCCAAGGGCATCTTGAACCCAGGAAAGATTTTTCCCCAAAGGGGCAAGGGGGCTCCAGCGTGAAACAGGATTCTCTGGAGATGGAAAGATCCCTGGAAAAGCTCAAAGAAATCCTCCATCGTTGCGTCAAGTGTGGAAGATGCAGGGCTGTGTGCCCTGTTTTTACGGCTTTAGGTTCAGAGCCAGCAGCTGCCAGGGGCAAGCTGGCCTTGTTGGAAGCCTGGCTAAGAGCAGGAAGGCGACTAAGAGGCAGGAGACTCCAGGAAGTGCTCTCCTTGTGCCTCCTGTGTGGTCGCTGCACGGCCAATTGTCCCAACGGGGCAGGAGCCAAAGAGGCCGTGGAACTGGCCCGGTCCATCATGGCTGCACAAGGCGGGCTTGCCTGGACCAAGACACTCTTGAGTTGCTTTAGTTCCCTGCACAGAGAGGCTAGGGATCCATGGCTCAAGGCAGCGGGTTTCTTCCAGAGGCTTGTGATGAGGGAACTCCCTATGGAAAGGGGCCTTGTCTTGAGGCTTAGCGCAACAGAGCTGGGAGAGCTTTGGGCTCCCAAGATCAAGCCCCCTTTTTTCCTGGAAAGACATGCCCAAAAGCTGGGCAAAGGACCAATACGTGTGGCACTCTTTGCGGGCTGCACCATCCACTACTTGGCCCCAGAGGTGGGCCAGGCTACCCTGGGAGTTTTGGACAGAATGGGATTTGAGGTCCTGATCCCGGGGGGACAAGGCTGCTGCGGACTCATGGCCATGGGTATGGGGGACAAGCCAAGGGCTGCCCGCTTGGCCAGAAAAGTGGTGGAAGATTTTGCCATGGAGGAAATAGAGGCAGTGGTGGTGCCCTGTGCATCATGTGCTTTCCAACTCTCCAGAGGGATCCCGCAAATTCTCAATGATGATCCCATGGGTCCCAGGGCAAGGCTTCTGGCCGCAAAGGTCAAGGAACTGAGCGTGTTTTTGTTAGAGCAGCAAGCACTGTCTCTGTTGCCCAAAAACCAAGGAGCCTCCCATAGGGGCACAGTGGCTTATCACGATCCCTGCCACCTGGCTCTGGGCATGGGCATCAGAGAAGAACCCAGGAAGATCCTCAAAGGGCTTCGGAGCCGCTCCTTCAGGGAACTGGACAGCCCTGATGAATGCTGTGGAATGGGAGGGACCTTCAGAGTCTTCCACCCGGATGCGGCAGCCTCCATTTCTTGGCGAAGACTCCAGAGCCTGAGGAAGGCCAAGGTGAATGAGGTGGTCACTGGCTGCATGGGCTGCTGGATGGGTCTCAAGGAGATGCTGCACAGAGGCTCGGAAGAAATACGGGTAAGGCACCTTGGGGAGCTGGTTTGGGAAGAGTTGGAAAAAGAAAAAAGGGCTGGGACCCAGCAAGGAGGTTAAAGAAGTGAACGCGTCCAAGGAGCAGATCCTAAGATCTCTTCCCTCCGTGGAAGAAGTGCTTCAAGCCTTGGCTTGGGAGACCGCCCCGAGGAATGCATTGGTGGAAGCGGTGCGCGCGGTCCTCTCAAGGGCCAGGGAGGAAGTGCTTCGCTGCTCTGAGAAGCAACTCCAGGATTATGAAAGGACCAGAGATCAATGGCTGCGATGGGCGTTGGCCGAGGCGCAAGCTTACCTTCGCCCAAGCCTGAGGTCACTGATCAATGCCACTGGGATCATAGTTCATACCAACCTGGGGAGATCTCTTCTGGCCCAGGAGGCTGTCCAGGCAGTGACAAAGGCTGCATCCGAGTATTCCAACCTGGAGTTTGAGCTGAGGTTGGGGGTTAGAGGCTCCCGCCAGTCTCATCTGGAGGGGCTCCTCCAGAGGTTGACCGGGGCCCAGGCAGCTTTTGTGGTAAATAACAATGCTGCTGCGGTGCTTATCTCCCTGAGGGCCCTGGCCAAGGGGAAAGAGGTGGTGGTTTCCCGCGGGGAGCTAGTGGAAATAGGAGGCTCTTTCCGAATGCCAGATGTCATGGCTGAAAGCGGCGCCCGTTTGGTGGAGGTGGGCACCACCAACAAGACTCATCCCAGGGACTACGAGGCTGCTGTGGGTCAGGAAACAGCCTTGCTCCTGAAGGTTCACACCAGTAATTACAGGATCCAGGGTTTCACCAGGGAGGTGAGCCTGGAAGAGTTGGTGGACATAGGCCGCAGACTCCATGTGCCGGTCATGTATGACCTGGGAAGCGGCTCTTTGTTGGATCTGGGTGAAGGGTTTTCAGAGCAGGAGCCAACGGTGCAAAGGGCCATAGGGGCTGGGGTGGACCTGGTGAGCTTCAGCGGCGACAAATTGCTGGGAGGACCCCAGGCCGGCATAATCCTGGGAAGGAAGGACCTGGTACAAACCATTAAGCAACATCCCCTTGCCAGAGCAGTCAGAATAGACAAGCTCACCCTGGCAGGCCTCCAGGCCACCTTAGAACTTTACTGGGAGCCCCAAAGGGCCCTGGAGCGGATCCCGACCCTGAGAATGATGAGCACTCCGGCTCAGAAGCTGCTTCCCAAGGCCAGAAGACTGGCCAGACTCATAAGAAAAGAAAATCCCATGTTGCAGGTTCGTGTGCTCCAGTCACACTCCAGAGTTGGTGGAGGGGCCTTGCCCCTGATGAGGCTTCCCACCTGGGTGGTGGCGGTGTGCCTTCCCGGGACTCCGGTCCAGCAACTGAGCCAGTCATTAAGGAATGCACAGCCGCCTGTGGTGGCCAGGATCGCCCAGGAGGAACTGATATTGGATCTGAGGACCATTCAAGAGGGTGAAATTCCTCTTGTGGCCAAGGCTTTCCACCGGAATGGCTTCTTGCAGAGCTTTGAAAAGTAGCCATGAACCAAGGAATCTTCAGGTGTGCTGAGGGCCAGCAGGGCCGGCTGGACAGATTCCTGGCCCTGGCACTTCAGATGCCCCGCTCTCAGGTCAAGAAGCTCATCCAGGAAGGCCATGTTCTTCTCAATGGAAGGCCTGCCAGGCCCTCTGCATGGGTGGAAGCCGAAGCCTTGGTGCAGGTGTGTTTCCCCCCACCCTCGCCCTCTGGCCTGGAACCCGAGCCCATGGAGCTGGACATAATTTACGAGGACCAGGATGTGCTGGTCCTGAACAAACAGGCAGGCCTGGTGGTCCACCCTGGGGCGGGCCACCCTAGGGGAACCTTGGTAAACGGTCTGTTGGCCCACTGTCCAGCCATAAGGGGAGTCGGCGGCCAGGAAAGGGCCGGGCTAGTCCACAGACTGGACAAGGACACCACGGGCGTCATGGTGGTGGCCAAGAGCGATAGAGCTCACAGGCTCCTGAGCCTTCAGTTCAAAGAGCGAAAGGTGCTCAAGGATTACCTGGCCTTGGTTTACGGTCAGGTGCAGGATGAGAAGGGAGTGGTGGAGCTTTCCTTGGGAAGGGACCCCACAGACAGGCTCAAGATCTCCAGCCGCTCCAGAAAGACCAGAGAGGCCCGCACCCAATGGGAAGTCTTGGCTCGGACTGGGCAGGTCACATGGCTGAGGGCAAGACCCGAGACAGGCAGGACTCACCAGATAAGGGTTCATCTGGCATCCATGGGTAACCCTGTGGTGGGAGATCCCCTCTACGGCGGCAAAGGCAGGTGGAAATGCCTCCAGGGGGGCAAGCAAAGGGAGGTGCTCAGAAAGGTGGAGCGCCAGCTCTTACATGCCTGGAGGCTTTGTTTCCATCATCCCCTGAAAGAAGAAAGACTTTGTTTTCAGGCCCGGATCCCGCAAGACTTGGCCTTGGTCTTGGAAGCCCTCGGGGTGGATCCTTCAGCATGGAAGGCTTCTCTTTTTTGGAAGCAAGGCCAGCAGGAGCCTTGACTGGCAGTGGCTCTTGCACTAGGATGGAAATGCTTTTTCTGTTGGTCCCATCGTCTAGTGGCCTAGGATATCGGCCTCTCACGCCGGAGACACGGGTTCGAGTCCCGTTGGGACCACCAAAACTTTATGTGCCAGCCCCATGAAGGCCAGCACCTTCATCCACAGGGATGATCCTCTTGGAGCTTGCTCTGTTCTTCTTTGTGGGACCGGGAAGACTCCTGGAGCCATGCTCTGATCCAAGCCCGTGGCTTTAGCCATTTTCAGGCCCGGCTCTGGGAAGCATCCCACAGGGAGAATCAGGCTCTGTGTGACACAAATGAGTTCATCCTGAAATACTCGGGAAGCAAAGCCCCATGAGCCGGGCTCTCCAGGGGTTAAGCCCTACTGGGCATTGGTCTTGGAGATGCTCATATCCAGAATTCGGGGTAGCGCCTATGGCTTGGGATGTTGTTAACCACCAAGGCCACCAATAGCATTATGGAAGCGCCCAGCCCCACAGGATTCAAGCAATACCAGAAGCCCAGGGCGTGAATCGATTCACCTCCTAGGACGGCTATCAAGGCAGTGGCTCCTCCCGGGGGATGAAGAGTCCTGGTCAAGTGCATGAGCACTATGGCACCAGAGACCGCCATGGCGCTTGCAAGCCAAGGCTCCTCACCCAAGAGCTTGTAGCAGCACACTCCCACCAAGGCCGAGAAGATGTGACCTCCGAGGAGGTTTCTGGGCTGCGCCAGGGGGCTCTTGGGTGCCCCGTACAGAAGCACAGCAGATGCCCCAAAGGAACCTATGAGCAGGAACCTTTGCTGGAGGGCCAGAGCATCTGAGGCCAGCAAGCCCAAGAGTCCTATTCCCAGGGCCCCGCCCAGCCAGGACCAGAATATCTCCTTGTAGCCCACCCTGGGTGGGCTTTTGGTGGCGCCTTTTAGCTTTTCCAGGAATCCCAAGCTCACCCTCCCAAGAAAGGAAGTTTCAAGATGTCAGCCCTGGAGACTATTCCCACAAGGTGCATGTTTTTGTCCAGAACAGGAAGCCTGTTTATCTTCTTTTGCTTGAGGATACGGGCTATATCCACCGCAGGGGTCTCTTCCTGTACGGTTATGGCCGGAGATGACATGATGTCCCTTGCTTTTTTTTCCTTGAGGGGAAAGGCAACGCAGCCTCTTTCTGTCAAACAGCGTGCCACCACAGCCATGAAATTGGGCAACTCCCAAGCCCCCATGAGCCTAAAAAAGTCCTTTTCTGAAATGACCCCCAAGACCTCCCTTTTTTCATCCACCACCGGCACCCCAGAGATTCCCCTGGAGGCCATGGCTCTGGCCACATGGGCCGCTGGCATCTCGGGAGTCACGGCCAGAACCTCCCTTGTCATGATGTCCCTGGCCTTGACCGCAAACATTATCCTTTTGAGGGCATGGCGACAGGCATGCTTGTACACTTCCTGGAAGTCCGAGGGAGTGATGTCCAGATACCCTGGTATCTCCCGCATGGCTTCCAGCACGTCTTCTTCCCTCATGAAGATTCCGCAGGATCCAAACTCCCCTGGGATTTCTCCAAAATCGTCTCTGGACTCCTCCATGGCATCGGGCTCCTTTTTTGAGTATCTGATAATGGGGCCTGAGCACTTTTACCCAAAGCATGGCTTCTCCATGGGCACAGCAGCTCACCCGCGGCCTTGAGCCAGCCTGATCTGGTACAAGAGCCCCAGCCCCTTCCCCCAGCTAAAGATCCATATGTGATTATTCAAAATGCAAAACAACTGCCATGCAAGACTTTTTTCCAAGATGGCTCTCAGGCCGCGAGCTCTCTCGGCTGCCAGGGAAGAATCTGCATTGATCAGAGATGGGTGGAGCTTCTCCACACACTAATTTTCTATTGACGACTCCTGCAGATAGATGTATAGTTGCGATATTCGTGACAGTGTCTCATCATATGTGACAGAAATATCCTTGTTGGAGGGAAGCGGGATGGAGGACAAAGGCATCGCTTACAGGCAAAAGCATAGGGGATTGATAGGGGTTGAGGTCAAGGTGCCGGTTAAGGACCGCCATGTGCTTAGCGTGGTTTACACCCCCGGGGTGGCAGCCCCTTGTTTGGAGATCGCCAAGGATCCGGACGCATCTTTTGATTTCACGTGCAGGGCCAACACCGTGGCCCTCGTGACCGATGGATCCAGGGTCCTGGGCCGTGGAGACCTGGGTCCTCTCCCAGCCCTTCCACTGATGGAGGGAAGAAGCGTGCTATTTAAGAGTTTTGCAGGGGTAGATGCCTTTCCCATATGCTTGGACACCCAAGACCCGGAGCAGATAGTACAGGTGGTGTCCATGATGGCACCTACTTTTGGAGCAGTTTGTCTGGAAGACATAACCTCCCCCAGATGTTTCACCATAGAGGGTCAGCTGAGAAGGGCTCTCAATGTCCCTGTCTTTCACAATGACCAGCATGCCGGAGCCATCCTGGCAGTTGCCTGCTTGATCAACTCCCTGCGCATCACAGGCAAGCACAAACAGGATCTAAAGGTTGTCATCAACGGAGCCGGAGCCGCGGGGATTGCCACAGCCCGATTTCTCCTGGAATGGGGGGTCAGAGACCTGGTGGTATGCGACTCCCACGGCCCTCTCTACACCTTCAGGCCTTACGGAATGAACTGGGCAAAAAGCGCGGTGGCCTGGAGAACAAATCCCAGGGGAGTGCGTGGAGATCTCAGTGCTGCCCTGGAAGGAGCCGACGTTTTCATAGGCTTTTCCACCGGGGGTGTTCTCAAGGCAGAGATGGTGGCGCGCATGGCTTCGGATTCTGTTGTCCTGGCCTTCGCCAACCCTGTTCCTGAAATAGGACTCAAGGAAGCCCTGGACGCAGGAGCCAGAATAGTTGCGGTATCCAACAGCCCGGCCATGGATTTCAATGAACTAAACATTGCTCTGGTGTTCCCCGGTGTCTTCAGAGGTGCCTTGGACGTGGGCGCCAAAGAGATCAATCTCAGCATGCGACTGGCAGCAGCCCAGACCCTGGCAGAACTCATCCCAGAGGAGGAGCTTTGCGAGGCTTACATAGTGCCCCGGCTAACGGATTTCCGGATTGCTCCGGCCATTGCAGCAGCTGTGGCCAAGGCGGCCATGGAAACTGGGGTCGCTCGCAAGGAGGTGGACCCGAGGAAGGTTGCAGAGGAAACCGAACGATTTATCTACGAAGGTCATTTCACGGTGCCTCCCAGGGCCCATGGCCCCATGGACTTCCAACAGGAATCCCTGGACTTGCACCGCCGTTACAAGGGCGTAATAGGCGTCAGGCCCAAGATCCCAGTGAAAGACCATCACATCCTAAGGCTTCTTTACCTTCCCTCGGGGGAGGTCACGGCCTCCAGGCTCATCGCCCAGGATGCTTCTCAGGCCTATGAGCTGACCTGCAAGTCCAACCTGGTGGCAGTGATAACCGATGGCAGCGCAGTTCTGGGACTGGGAGACATCGGAGCCAGGGCTGCTTTGCCTGTGATGGAGGGCAAGTGTGTGCTGTTTCAGACCTTCGGAGGAGTAGAGGCCTATCCAGTGTGCATAGCTACCCAGGACGTGGAGGAATTCGTCTCGGTGGTGAAGGCCTTGGCCCCCAGTTTCGGCGGCATCAATCTGGAGGACATCTCTGCTCCACGCTGTTTTGAGATAGAAAAAAGGCTTTCGGAACTCTTGGACATACCCGTGTTTCATGACGATCAACATGGCACTGCGGTTGTGGTTCTGGCCGCATTGATAAATGCCCTCAAGGTGGTGGGCAAACCCATGGAGCAGATAAAGGTGGTGGTGAGCGGGGCAGGAGCTGCGGCAATAGCCACCACCCGGATCCTTTTGGCCGCAGGGGCCCATGATGTGGTCCTCTGCGACAGGCATGGAGCCATTTATAGGGGCAGAAAAAAGGGCATGAACCCCATCAAGGAGGAGATGGCCCGCATCACCAACCCCAGGGAGATCAAGGGTGCAATGGCACAGGTTCTGCAGGGCGCCGATGTGTTCCTGGGGCTTTCAGCCCCTGGAGTCATAAACCAGGACATGATAAGGAGCATGGCTCAGGATCCCATAGTCTTTGCCATGGCAAATCCCATACCAGAGATCATGCCCCAGGAAGCCATGGCCGCAGGTGCCCGTGTGGTGGCCACAGGCCGAAGCGATTTCCCCAACCAGGTGAACAATTGTCTGGGCTTCCCAGGCATATTCAGGGGAGCCTTGGATGTGATGGCCACCACCATAAACGACGCCATGAAACTGGCTGCAGCCAATGCCCTTGCCCAGGCTGTTCCAGAGGCAGCCCTGGGACCCGATTTCATCATTCCAGAGGCCATGAATCTGCACGTTCCACCCCTGGTGGCAGAGGCCGTGGCCAGGGCCGCCCTGGAAACAGGGGTTGCACGCAAGCAGGTGGATCCTGAGCTGATAAGAAGGCGCACCCACAAGTATTTGCTAGAAGGTGGAGTCTTGGCTGAGTAAGAAACCTCTTGGGGTTACTGCCAAGAACTAAGAATAACGGGGTGGGGGCATGGGGTTCTCAAGACCCATGCCCCGGCTTAAATTGTCCCTTTTGGGATCCAAAGCCCTGCCAGATCTAAAAGACAAGATAAAATTCTGCCCGTTTAACTTATAAAGGACATCCTGTCACCCACGGATTTGTGCTCAAATGTAGCCTGAACTTGCCCATGGGATGCTCCTTCGGTCTTGGCCTAAGATACATGAGGATACAAGACGGCTCCGGGAGGTAAACTCCCAAGTCATTGATGTGGCATAGGTAGCCCCCATCACCTGCTCCAGGAAATGCCAGAATATGATCAGGCCAAAAGCAGGGTATTGTTCCAAGAGCTTGACACAGGGCAGCCCAGAAGGCTATCTTAGGCCCACTGACCTTAGTGCGGAAACTCAAAACGTTTCGGTCAGTTGGATTATACGCAATAAAGGAGCCTCTCAGGTGGTTGAAAGCCCAAAGGGTAAGGCAGTGAAAGGATGGTTTTTCCTGATGCTGCTTGTATTGGCCTTGGGCATGCTAAATCCTTCTCCCTTGGCCCTCGCCCAAGAAAATCAAGATCCCAAGGCCTCAAAGACAAGTACCCAGCCCAAGAAAAAGAACTCGACCACTTCCTCCAAGACATCCCAGGCCCAAAGTGTTAAGACTCGAAGCCTCCCAAAGACCTCTTCAAAGCCCAACTCTTCGGCTGTGTCCAAGTCCTCAAGCCAGGCTAAGCTCAAGACACAATCTGTCTCTTCTAACAGATCCTCCAACGGCTCCAAGGGTAGATCCACCAGGAGAGCTCAGGCGCCTGCCCTGGAACCTTTCAAGGCTGCGGTGGTGATGGATGCCGCTAGCGGCAAGCTGGTGTACGCCCATGACCCCCACAAGAAGCTGGTGCCTGCCTCCCTCACAAAGATGATGCTGGTACTGGTGGTAATGGAAAAGGTTAGGGCCGGAAAGCTCAGGCTCTCAGAACCTGTCACAGCCTCGGAAAGAACCACTGGTGTGGGAGGCACCCAGATAGATCTTAAACCAGGGGAAACCCTCCCCTTGGAGGAAATGCTGCAGGCCATTTTGGTCAGGTCAGCCAATGATGCGGCAGCCACCGTGGCCGAGCACGTATCAGGAAGCCAGGCCCGTTTTGTGGAGCTCATGAACCAGAAGGCCAGGGCTTTGGGTATGTTCGACACTGTTTTCACAAATGTCCACGGTCTCCCAGAGCCCAACGGGCATGACAATGTGTCCACTGCGTACGACATGGCTGTGCTGGCCAAGGCGCTTTTGCGCTTTCCCGAGGTGCTTCACTGGAGTTCCCAGGAAGTGGCATTCATAAGAGCAGGACGTTACCCCATCCACACCACCAACAAGCTCTTGGGTCGCTGTGAGGGGGTGGACGGCCTCAAGACCGGATTTGTTCGCAAGGCTGGTTTCAACATAGCCGCCACTGCAGCAAGGGAGCATCGAAGGCTCATAGCAGTGGTCATGGGATCCCCCAGCAGTGAGACCAGAAACAATAGCGCGGCCAGTCTGCTAAGCCAGGGATTCAATGACAAACAGGCAGGCAACACATCTGTGAAAAAAGAAGGCTATCGGGAAAGTACCAGGAGTCAAGTCTCACGCTCCACCCAGGCTCCATCCCATCACCGTCCCAACCAGCTCATCCGAAGCTGATTCTGAATCCCTTGAAAGGAGGTGCAGGACCTAGGCGCACTGATACCCGTGCACCATCAGCCCATTTTTTTACTCCCTAAGAGTAACCAACAGGCTTGACTCAATACTTCCGGGGCTACTTTGGGAACTCCACTTTCCCAAAGTAGCCCCTGGAAAACCTAAAGCCAGCTTTACTCCCCTTCTCAGATCAGCAGGAGCAGCTTCCACCAGAAGAGCAGCCCCCTCCCCCTACGGGGTTGGCAGACCTTATGCTGAAGCCCGACTGGTATCCCGCATCTACATAATCAATCAAAATCTGACCGGTCCTTTCCATGAGGTCCTTGTCTATTATGTAGCTTATGTCTCCTTGCTCAAAAGAACTGTCCGTGGCCTTTGGCTCATCCAGAGCCAATCTCAAGGAAGGCCCTCCTCAACCGCCTTCCTGGAGAAAGACCCTTATGGTGTGGGGCAGATCAGCCCGCTCCTTGAAGAAAGCGGCGAACTGCTCCTGCGCTTTTGGGGTTACCTGTATCATTACTCGCTCCTTTCTCTGACTTGCTCCCTGTGCATGAGGCACAGAGAGATTTTTGTCTAGAATACGCCAGAATGTGGATTCGTCAAGGGGATCTCCATACTTTTGGCTGCAAGAGTTTTTCAAAGGGCTGCCTGCGACTTCACTTTCTCCAGCACAGAACGGGTCTTGACCGCGTGGCTGGAAAGCCCCAGGTCCTTTTCATCCATGCCCATGGCCAGACCCAATACCTGGGTCAGGTAGAGCACTGGGATTTCGTAGGTCTCTTCAAAGGTTTTTTCTATCTTTTTCTGCTGGGAGTCGAACATGACCCCACAGAACGGACACACTACCACCAAAGCATCCACCTGAAGATCTTTGAGCTCAGCCAGTTTGTCCCGGCCTATGGCCAGGGCCGTGTGCTCATCGGCCACAAGCACCGAACCCCCGCAGCATTGCTTTTTTCTTGCATAGTCAACTGGCGTGGCCCCACAAGCTCTTATGAGCTCGTCCAAAACCCGGGGGTCTTCCACAGGGTCAAAGCCTCCGTACACCTCAGATGGCTTCAAGAAATGACATCCATAGTGGGCGGCCAGCCTGAGGCCCTCTAGGGGCGTCTTAACAGACGCCTTGATGCTTTCCAGGCCCACCTCCTCCCACAGAATCCTCACGAAATGCCTCACTCGCACCGGGCCATGGTAACTGTGCTTCACCCGGGAGAGCCTTTTGTTGATTTCTTGGAGCTGTTCCGGATGGTTTTGCAGCTCGTGGGAGGTTTCCGTGAGAGAGGAGGTACAGGAGCTGCAAAGGGTGCAAATGTCCAGAGCCTTTTGCTCTGCTATGCTAAGGTTTCTGGCAGCCAGGCTTTGGGCCACCTTGTGATCCGCGGAGGCCAGGGGAAAACCGCAACAGGAAAACTCCTCCACGTCCACCAGTGTGATATTGAAATGGCGGGCCAAAGCCCTAACAGACAGCTCGTAGTTGCGCGCTCTGGCAGGTATTGTACAGCCCAAAAAAAGTGCATAAGAACGGTCCATTTCCCCTTCCTCGCCCCCCAAGGGTGCTTTCTGAAAGATCAGTCGCTATGGGAGCCTCCCTTGCCGCCCATCACCTCTTCCAGTTCCTTCAAGAGCGGGCCCACCACTGCTTTTTCTTCCGGCAAGGCCGGAAGCCCCGCCTTCACCCTTTTCTTGTTATCGAATTCATCCAGAGGATAGAGAGTGCCCTTCTCGGCCAGAAGGCGCGCCTGCATGGGTATCCCCTCGGGCATGTTCCCACGTCGCAGGGCCAGGTTCTTCAAAGCCCGCATGAGATCCGAGATCCTGACGCCCTGGGGGCACCTCTCCTGGCAGGTGAAACAACTCGCACAGAGCCACACAAAAGGCTCCCCTAGCACCTGCTCCCGCATGCCCAAGAGCACCATTCGAATGATCCTGCGTGGGTTGAACCTCTCATTGAAACGCCGCACAGGACAACCTGCAGTACAGGTTCCGCAGGCAAAACACCGCCTTATTCCCTCACCACCCGGTTGGGCGGCCACTTCATCGGCCAGGCCTGGGTCCAGGGAGCTTTCCTCAACGGCTATCCCGGTCTGTGCAGGCCCTTGCAAAGGATCACTCATGCTCTACCTCCCAAGATCGGCCCTCTGTTTTCCCAAAAAACCCCTCCCAAACCCTATGCAGTCCCCTCCAAGCAACTTACCTGGGCTGAAGCTCCTCTTCCCTGAAGGTGGCCAGAGGCAAAGGCTCCTCCAGACTCCTGCCAGCCACATAATCAAACACAGCCTGGGTCCTGAAAGCCACTGCCCGGAATATTTCTGCCACACGGATCCCCATGGGGCAGGCACTGCTGCACTGGCCGCAGCCCACGCAGGAAGTGCTCATGTGGGCCATACGGGTCATGTGATAGAAAAGCGTCTCTGCTGGCATCTTCAAAGCGCCTTTTCTCTTGGCCCACCTTATGTACTGGTAAGAGGGATGCTCCATGGTGGAGCTGTCCATGACACAGCTCTTGCAATAACAAACCGGACAAACATCCCTGCAGTTGTAACAGTTGATGCATCTGGAGAGCTCACCCAAAAGCTTCTCCAGGGGCAAGACTTCAGAGTGCACTTCTCTTAACAGAGAGTCACGAAAGGCCTCACGCCTGGAGACCATTTGCCTGAGCGCAGCCTCCCTTCCAGATGGGAAAACAGCCTTTTTCAGCCCGGCTGCCTCCAGAGCTTGTTTTCCTCTTTCTGTGGAGGCCATGGCCAGCCAGCCCGAAGCCTGAGCCCCCACGAGCAGCAGCTCAATATCCGCTCCTTGGGCAGTGGGGTATTCGCAGGCCTGGCAACAACTCCTCAATGAGGGTGCACCCTCTGGCAGCTCTCCTTTGCCCAGCATACTCTCCAGAAAAGCACTTGAAGATTCGGCGGTGTTCTTGGCCCAAGGCTCATATTGGGTTGGCTCCATGGTACCCAGGCAGTCTGAGCCCAGTATGAGCACCCGCTGCCGATCCCCTTGGTGAAGTTTCACCAGCTCCACAAAGGCCCTTATCTCACAGGGCCTAAGCAGGGCACCCAGGGAAGCCCCCGGATCCTGGCGGGAGAGCTTGGCCAACAAAGTAGCACCGTTGACCAGCATGACCGGGGCCACAGGATCCAGACCTGCCAGGCCATGGGCATCCTTTACCAGAACGTGCTGAACCATTTGCCCCAAGGGAAGCCTCCTGGGCACCATCATCAAATCCACGGCCTTGGCCTCCATGAGGCTCTTACAGAGGGCCTGCACAGCCCCAGCCAGACCCCCATCCGCTGTCTCAGGCAACGCGAACACTTCAGCAGACATCATGTTGCTTTCCTCCGCCAGTATGCTCACAGAATCATCTGGGCCTGCACAGGGCTTGGCCCCTTGGCCTTGAGGCTCTCCACCATCTCCTTGATGGTCTGGGCGAACAAGCCTCCCTCGCTGGCGCTTATCCAGCGAAGCCATAGGCGGCTGCGATCCAGTCCCAGGGAGTCCATGATCTCCCACAACAGAGCCACCCTTCTACGAGCCTTGAAGTTCCCATTGGTATAGTGACAGTCCCCAGGATGGCATCCCCCCACCAGCACACCATCCGCCCCTTCCAGAAAAGCCTTGACCACGTACATGGGATCCAGGGAGCCAGTACACATCAACCTGACCGTGCGCACATTGGCTGGATAAGTCATACGCGCTGTTCCGGCCAGATCCGCTCCTGCATAGGTGCACCAATTGCATAGAAAGGCAATGATCTTAGGCTCCATAGATGTCTGCATCTCCTTTCCCCTTCCTCTGCTGGGAGAATTTGGACAGGCTCCCCGAAGCCCTTGGGAAGCCAGGCTATTCCATGAGGGCCTCTATGGCCCAAAGGGTCTGTTTGTCCGAGGCTCCCCAGAGCTGGCTTGCGTCATTGGGACAGACGGCCACACAAGTTCCACAGGCCTGACAGAGGCCTCCCAAGACCACCGCATGCCCCCTCTCTTCATCAAGCTCCCTGGCCCCAACAGGGCAGGCCTCTACACAAAGCCCGCAAGCCGAGCAACGAGAGGGACTTACCCTGGCTCCCCCCACCACCTCTTTTCTTTCCATGCCCCTCAGGAAAGCCTCGGCCCGCATGGCTGCCCCTCGGCCCTGAGCCATGGCCTCATCCAAGAAAGCAGGCCCAAGGGCCATGCCACATCCATAAATCCCGTCGGCCAGATCCAGTGGGCGGAACTTGGGGTTCTCATTTTCCAGAAATCCATCGGGATCCAGGTTGATGCCAAGGGATTTGAGCAGTGCTTGAGGCACCACAGGCACCACCCCAGCGCTCAAGACCACCATGTCAGGGCTCATGAGCACTCTCAGACCTAGCAGGGGATCCCAGAAGCTGACCCTAAGTCGCCCTTCTTGGACACTCACCTGCGGCGGGTCAGTCTCTTGGAAGGGCACAAACAGGACCCCAGCCTCCCTGGCCCTGCGGTAATGCCTTTCCAATGTGCCGAAGGCTCTCAGATCCCTGTAAAGCACCATCAAACGGACCCTGGGATCAGCTTGCAGGAGTCTGAGGCTGTTTTTCAAGGCTGTGGCACAGCATACCCTGCTGCAATAGGGATGCTCCTCGTCTCTGGAGCCCACACACTGGATCATGACCACCTGTTTGAGTTCCCCGGGCTTAATCTTTCCCTCGAAAAGAGCTGTCTCCAGATCCCTCTGGGTCACTATCCCCGGGTGTTCAGAGTACAGGTAAGAGGTGGGCTTGGACATGCTTGCTCCCGTGGCTACAACCACAGCCCCAAAACCATACTGTTTTGGATTGCCATCAGGACCAACCAGCGTGGCCTTGAAATGGCCAGGGCTACCTTTCAAATCACCCACCACCGTGGAGGTGAGAATCTGGACCCCCCCCGCCTGGGCCAGCTTGTCCAGCAGGCTCTTGAGAAGCTTTGGGGGCTCGAACTGTGGGTTTAACCCATAGCGAAGCCACCTGAGGTTTCCACCCAACTCTTCTTCTTTTTCCACCAGGGTAACTTCCCTGCCCATTTGAGTCAGGCTCAAGGCCGCGCAAATCCCTGCCGGGCCACCTCCCACCACCAAAACAGCCCTCTCGGGCATCTGAGGGGCCAGGGCCTGCCCGGAGGGAACACCAGCCCTGAGCCTTTCCAGCCCGGCCTTGAGCTGAGCCAGGGCTGATTCCTTGAGGTTCTCGACACTGGCAAGGTGGGCCCATGCACACTGCTCTCGCAAATTCACCAGTTGAAGATTCTGGCTGCTGAGCCCGGCTCTTGCCAGCACCTTCTCCAGCTTCTTTTGAAGCCACCTGGGGGTACAGGCCCCCACCAGCACCGCATTGGCCCCTGAGCGGCTCAGACGCTCCCCCAAGGCCTCTAATCCCTTTTCCTTGCAAAGGGTCGAGGCCCAAAAGACATCCACTACATCTCTTTCTTCAATCAAAGCACTGCCTAGCTCTTGTGCCTGGAGGGATTCCTTCAGGGTGCCCGAGCAGTCGCAAAGGGCGGCCAAAACCCGCAATTCCTGTTCCTCGTCTCTGAGAAAATCACCCGAGGTCCCCTGAAGAGCTCTGGCCTGAGGGACGCTGTGGGCTGCGGCCAAGGCAGCCGCCTCGTGGGCCTGGGCCACGCTCTCGGGGATGTCTTTGGGCTCGCAGGCAGCCCCGGCCAAGTACACTCCCTCTTGGGCCGTGCGACTCAGGTACCCGGGCTCAGCGCTCAAGAAACCGTCTTGGTCCAGGCTTATGCCAAGGATTTCTGCCAACCTTTTGGTCTCAGGGCTTGCCTCCAGACCCACGGAGAGAACCACCAGATCGAAACTATCCTCTCTCCAGTTGCCGTTTTCCTCTTCCACCTGTATATAAAGACCTCCCTTGCGCCTGAAAACCTCAGAAGGCCTTCCCCTGGTCATGCGGATCCCCATGGACCTGGCCTCTTGGAGGTATCTTTCATAGCCTTTGCCGCAGGTCCTGAGATCCATGTAAAAGATCTCCAGGTGGGCATCGGGTAGGAGCTCCCTGGCCATGCGGGCTTCCTTGAGGGCCATCATGCAGCAAAGCGAGGAGCAGTAGTTGTGGGCCACCTCCCTGGAGCCCACACACTGGATCCAGGCTATTTTTGAAGGAATTGCCCCATCTGAAGGCCTCGTTATTTTGTTTTGACCCTCTCGCCAATTCCTTGCTATCAATCTCTCCAGCTCCAGGGAGCTGATCACATCGGCAAAACGACCGTAGCCCAACTCAGGATGATCAGTGGGGTCATGCAGGCGAAAACCCGTGGCCACCACTATGGCCCTGCAGATCCTCTCCTCCCAGGTATCCTGGGCATCCAAGCAGATGGCATCCTCGGGGCAGGCCTTCACACAGGCCCCGCACCTGGTGCATCTTTGTTGATCCACACCCAGCCGGTACCCAGTGCAAAGCTCTGAGCGATAGCCTATGGCCTTTTTGGGGAGCATCCCACCTTGAAGAGGATCAGGGTAGGATTCTGGGCAGGCCTCCACACATCTGTTGCAGTTGGTGCACTTTTCATAATCCACACAGGTGGCCCTTCGCCTGAGCCTCACCCGGAATTCCCCGGCCTTGCCCTCCACGGCCTCGACCTCTGTTGAGGCCAGCAACGTGACCATGGGATGCTCAAAGAGACTCTTCAAACACCCTGTGGCCACCTGGGGGTCTTTGGGAAGCAATTGGCAAAACCCACAGCTGTCCGTGGGGAACTGCCTGTCCAGCAGGGGCATGGTTCCGCCGTGGGCCAGGGCCTGGTCCACCATGAGCACCGTTCTTCCGCTCTCGGCAAGATCCAACGCAGCGGTCAGACCTGCTGTACCAGCCCCTATCACCAAGACATCAGCACATGGGGGGGAATCAATGGCTTCTTGTGGCTCTTGGAGAAGGTTCGGCTGCTTGTCCATGTCTCAGGCTCCCATCAGCGCGTCTATTTCGGCCAGCACCTGATCCGGGGTAAAGTGCTTGAGTCGGGCCGCTCCGCTGGGGCAGGCAGCAGCACAGGAGCCGCAGCCTAGGCAGAGGGCCTGGTTGATCTTAGAGACCAGGCTCCTGGCTTGATAGGTTATGGCCCCTGAGGGACACAACCCCACGCAGGTCTGGCAACCCACGCACACCTCTGGGTCTATTTCCGAGACCATGGACTCGATCTCCACCCTGCCTCTGGAAGCCAGGGAAAGGGCCTTGGCCGCGGCTGCCGAGGCGTGAGCCACGGTGTCTGGAATGTCCCTGGGCCCCTGGCAAGTGCCGGCCAGGAATATTCCAGCTGCAGCAGTGGAAACAGGGGCCAGCTTGGGGTGTTGTTCCAGGAAGAACCCGTCACGGCTTCTGCCCAGAAGAAAGGTCCTGGAGACCTTTTCAGCATCGGCCCTTGGTTCCATGGCCGAAGCCAGTATCACCATATCCACCGGCACCCTGAGGATCTCCCCTGAGAGGCTGTCCTCGCCCACAACCATGAGCCGGCCTTGCTCCTCGGGGCTGAGGGCCTGGTCGGTCACAAGACCCGGTTTGCCCCGCACGAAAATAGCCCCTTCGCCTTGCACCCGGTCGTAGAACTCCTCGTAACCTTTTCCGAAACAGCGCATGTCAATGTAAAAGAGAAAAACATTGGCGTGGATTTTCTCGCGGATCAAATGGGCAAACTTAAGGGCGTACATGCAGCACACCCTGGAACAGTACTCGTGGTAGTTCTTGTCCCTGCTGCCCACGCAGTGGATGATGGCCACATCCCTGGGCTCTTTCCCATCCTTTGTTAGGATATGCCCGCCTGTGGGCCCTGCAGCTGAGACCAGCCGCTCGAACTCCAGGCCCGTGATCACGTTGGGATAAACACCGTAGCCGTACATGCTCAAAGGGGTGGGATCCATCTGATCGTACCCCGTGGCCACTATGATGGAGCCCACTTCCACTTCCTCCACCCAGTCCTGCTGCTGGAAATCTATGGCATTGACCTCGCAGAACTTCTCGCAGGCTCTACACTTGCCCTTCTGGAAATAAATGCAGTTCTCTTTATCGATCACTGGCTTGTTGGGCACTGCCTGGGGAAACATGGTGTAAATGGCTTTTCTTTGCCCCAGGCCCAGGTTGTACTCCGAGGGCACCTTCTTGGGGCATTTCTCCTGGCACAGTCCGCAGCCAGTGCATTTGTGCCAGTCCACATACCTGGCTTTGTGAAGAATGCGAGCCTTGAAATTGCCCACAAAGCCTGTGACTTCCACCACCTCGCTGTAAGCATGAAGCCTGATGTGCGGATGTGTGCCCACAGCCACCATCTTGGGGGTCAATATGCAGGCCGAGCAATCCAGGGTGGGAAAGGTCTTGTCCAGCTGTGACATGTGCCCTCCCACCGATTGTTGGCGCTCCACCAGGTGCACCAGGTGCCCGCTCTCAGCTATGTCCAAGGCTGCCTGGATGCCGGCTATGCCTCCTCCCACCACCAGCACGTGGGGATGCACCGGAGCCTCCTGGGAAGGCAGGGGTTCGTGATAAGCCACACGGGCCACTGCAGCCCGAATCAGGTCCCTGGCTTTTTGGTTGGCTGCATCCAGATCCTCTTCGGCGGTCCAGGAACATTGCTCCCTTATGTTGGCGATCTGCAAGAAGTAGGGATTTATCCCGGCGGCCTGACAGGTCTTGCGAAAGGTGTTCTCATGCATGCGCGGAGAACAGGCTGCCACTACCACTCGGTTAAGACCCATTTCCTGGATGTCTTTGCGGATCTGTTCCTGGCCCGGCTCTGAACACATGAACCTGTAATCCCGGGCCACCACCACACCGGGTAATTGCTGGGCATAAGAGGCCAGATCCTCCACCCTAAGCTTGCCTGCTATGTTTGTGCCACAATGGCAGACATAAACCCCTATTTTTACGGCCATTGACCAAACCTCCCCAGCTGAAACCCCGCGGCCCGCGGTCCTCCAGAGACCTGCAGATGGCTCTGCAGTCTCACTATTCATAATTGCATTCTACAATGTGTGACCAGGGCTTTTCAACTCCGCGTGGGAGTTCATGAGGTGCTCTCAGGGATTGAAACGAAAGGTCACTATATCCCCGTCCTGGATCTGATAATCGCGGCCTTCCAATCTGACCAAGCCTTCCTCTTTGGCCCTAGCCAAAGATCCAGCCTGCTTGAGGGCCTCGAAAGAGATTACCTCCGCTCTTATGAAACCCTTTTCCATGTCCGAGTGGATCTTTCCCGCAGCCTTGGGGGCTTCTGTGTGGGCGGAAACCGTCCAGGCTCTCAGCTCCCGACCCACCACTGTATAGAAGGTCACCAAGCCCAGCAGATCGTATCCTGCCTTTATCACCCTTTGCAACCCAGAGCTCTCCAGCCCGTAAGCCCTCAGAAACTCCGCTCTGTCTTCAGCAGAGAGCTCCAAGAGTTCCTCCTCCACCTTGCCGCAAATGGGCACAGCCAGCGTGCTCTCCTTGCGGGCCCTTTCTTCCACGGCCTTGCGCCTGGGCCCAGCTTGCTGAAGCTCATCTTCGCCCACGTTGGCCACATAGAAGAGGGGTTTGCCCGTCAAGATTCCAAGGGTTGCCAGCCTGGCTTTTTGCTCAGGTGGCATATCCAGGCTGGAGGCTCTCATCCCCCTGTCCAATCCCTGGGCCAGCTGCTCCAGGAAAGCCAGCTCCTTCAGCACCTCTTTTTCCTGGGACTTGGCTGCCCTGCGCAGCTTTTCCATCCTTCTTTCCAGAAGCTGCAAGTCGGCAAGTATCAGCTCTGTCTCCAGCACCTCCATGTCCCTGAGGGGGTTCACCTCACCGTCCACATGAACCACATCGGGGTCTTGGAAGCACCTGACCACATGTGCCAGCACATCCACATTGCGTATATGGTCCAGGAACTGGTTTCCCCTCCCACGTCCCTGATGGGCGCCCTCCACCAGCCCGGCAATGTCTCTGAACTCCAAGACCGTGGGAGTGACCCGGGGTGGATGGAGCATGCTTGCCAAAAACTGCAACCTGGGGTCTGGCACAGCTACCACCCCCACATTGGGCTCTATGGTACAAAAGGGATAATTGGAAGAGGGGGCCCCTGCTGCTGTCAGGGCATTGAATATGGTGGACTTGCCCACATTGGGAAGTCCTATGATGCCGCAAGAAAATCCCATGGAACATGCTCCTGGCTTCTATATAACACAAGGCAGCAAAGAGATGCCAGGCGTGGATTGTGTTTTTATGATTTTTCTGGTAGGTTAAAACTGTCTTTCTGGGCTAGGCACATCAAAGGCCGTGGGCCCAGAAAGAGCGGGGGCGCTCTCATGGAGCAGTGGAACGGGCTTTCTGGAGAGCAGATCCTGGAGCAGCTCGGGGAGGGGGTGCTGATCATAGATCAGCACTTCCGCATAGTGTATTTCAATGCAAGGGCCGAACAGATCACCCTGCATCGCAGGCAAGATGCCCTGGGCCGCACATGTCGGGAGATCCTTGGACTGGCCAACTGTCAGGACGGCTGTCCTGCAGCCAGGGCCAGGCAGGAAGGCCAGAGTGTCATAGATTATGAGGCACAGATAACCACCCGTTCGGGCCGACAAATACCCATCCATATCAGATTTTCGGTACTGAGGGAGCCCGCAGGGGAGTTCTCCGGGGGCATTATAACCATACGGGATATGCCCAGCCGGGGAGCACAGGGAGAGGAGGCCGCGGACTACAGCTTCCAGGGGATCCTAAGCCGTAACCGCAGGATTCTACAAATCTTCGAGGTGCTCCCGGATGTCAGCCGCACCGACGCATCGGTCCTTCTGCAGGGGGAAAGTGGCACGGGCAAGGAACTCTTTGCCACGGCCATTCACAACCTGAGCCTCAGACAAAAGGGACCCTTTATAAAGCTCAACTGCAGCGCCTTCCCCGAGACACTCCTGGAGTCAGAGCTCTTCGGTTATGTCAAAGGGGCTTTCACAGACGCCCGCAAGGACAAACCAGGCATGTTTCAGCTGGCCCACGGCGGGACCCTGTTCCTGGACGAGGTGGGGGACATAACACCGGCTCTCCAGGTCAAGCTGTTGAGGGTTTTGCAGGACGGGGAGTTCATGCCTTTGGGAGGAACTTCGCCGGTGCGGGTAGACGTGAGGATCATCTCGGCCACCAACAGGCGCCTGGAGGATCTGGTCAGGGAGGGAAGATTCAGAAGCGACCTCTACTACAGGCTCAACGTGGTGAAATTCCAGCTACCCCCCCTCAGGGAAAGGCCTGAGGACATACCGCTTTTGACACGGAAGATCCTGGAACGCTTTAGCAGCCGACTCCAAAGTAATGCCCGTGGCATAAGCCCCGAGGCCTTGGCCCTACTTCAGAGGTACGATTTTCCAGGAAACGTCAGAGAGCTGGAAAACATCCTGGAACATGCCCTCATCATGTGCAAGGAAGCCCTTATCCAGCCCCACCATCTTCCCTCTTATCTGCTGGGCATTGAGAGAGAGCTGGAAGCCGCCAAAGATACCAAGATGAGGGAAGTAGAGACCCGCACCATCCTCCAAGTGCTAAGAAAACACAGGGGAAACAAGCTCAAGGCAGCCAGGGAGCTGGGTATTCACCGCACCACCCTCTGGAGAAAACTCAAGGAACTCAACCAGGACATGCAACACATCTGATGCATTCTGCATCAGTGAATCTTTTGTGTTGCAACACTTGCTGTCTTCAAATGGCTTGTTGCAAGGCTCTTTTGATGCAACACTTTCCAGTATCTCTGTTGCATCCTGCAACCTCCCCAAAATAGAAGACTTCCCCTCCGAAAATAAATAGCTGTGATTTCAAGATCTTAGCTGGTATTGAACTTCTTGGAACAATCATTGCTTGAGTAAACTAGGCATATGAAACTTTCAAAATCTCTTGAAAACTTCGGGAGCCGAAATGCCAGAAAAGCTCGAGGAAAAGCAGGGGGATCCCAAAGCAAAGATGGCCGAATTTAACAGGTTGGGCCACCGGCTTCACCAGGAGCAACGCTTCGACAGATCCCTGGAGCAATTCTGGACAGGGCTGGTGCAAGCCAGGCAGCTAAAGGAGCCCAAATGGGAGTGCGTGGCTTTGAACAACATAGGAATGGTGTACCAGAGTTGGGGCAAGTTTGACCATGCCATGAAGTTCTTTGGCCAGAGCCTGGAGCTGGCTCAGAGCATTGGCTACTTGGGGGGCTCGGTGGTGGCCTTGAACAACTTGGGCCGGCTTTATGAAGCATGGGGCCGTCTGGATAGAGCCAAGGAGCACTATGAGCGAAGCCTGGAGTTAGCCCTGGAGGACGGAGATCTCCAGGCCCAGAGGCTGGTCAGATTGAACCTGGCTGTGTGCCTGGAAAAATTGGGGGAATTCCAGGAATGCAGAAACCAGCTCCAGGAGGTGCTGAGGTTGGATCGCATCCTTGATCACCCCCAGGCCGAGCTGGACAAGGCCTATTTGGCCCAGATGGAACAACGCCCCTGATGAGTAAGGGCAAATACTAGCTGAGGAGGAATGGGATGCATTATGAGGGATCATTGGGTTTTCTGATGGAGGAAGTTCAGTACATGGCTCTGGCTTTCATGGGACTGGTGTATGTCGCCAAGGTGGCATGGTTCCTCAGAAAGCCGGGAGTCAGGGACAAGGCTCCCCTCAAAGGGGATCCTGCAGTAGGAGCAGTGGTGTCCCTGGGCAACATCTTCATGCCATGGGCCATGGAGAGCACCCGTGTACACTGGTTCTTTTATCTGGAGTTCGCCGTCTTCCATGGGGCGGTGGCTTTGACCATTTTGTCAACCTTTCTGATTCCCTTCGGCATCATGGCGCCAGGGGATTCCTTCTCCAAGATCGTGGTGGTGGCCATGGGAATGGCCTTCTTGGTAGGTGTTAGAAGGCTGGTGCGAAGAATTACCAAACCCGAGGTGCGACTCATCAGCTCCCCTGACGATTACTTTGCCCTGGTGGTGCTCAACCTGTTTTTCCTCTCCGGCATGTGGGCCTTGGGAACTGGTGAGACAACGGGCATGTGGGTATTTTTCATCATGACCACCTTTTTCCTCGTCTATGTGCCCTTCAGCAAGATTTCCCATTACATAACCTATCCCTTTGCCCGTTGGTACTTCGGAGTGAACTTTGGCGGCAGGGGAGTCATAGCCAAAGCGGTCAAATCCTCTAACTGAGGCAAAATCAGGAGGGAATTCCCATGCAAGAAAAGAACTTGGCCATCAGCACGATTCAGGAGCCGCAACCTGCGGTTCAACCCATAGAGAAGCCCAAGGAGGGGCCCAAGCCTGCCTTCGAGCCGCAAGACATCCCCAAGATGCTGCAGATCTTGGACCAGCGCATGAACAGGCTGCTGGCCTCATCCCTGGCCGCATGCGTCCACTGCGGGCTGTGCACTGAGGCCTGCCACTACTACGCTTCCACTAAGAATCCAGAATTTGCGCCTGCATACAAGGCTGACCTGCTGCGCAAAGTGTACAAGAAAAGGTACGACTGGCTGGGAAGGCTTTTTCCTGCCTGGGTGGGGGGCAAAGACCTGAGCCCCGAGCTGGCCGAGAAGATGTACGATCTCATTTTTGGGGCATGTACGGTCTGCAGGCGTTGCTCCCTGAATTGCCCCATGGGGGTGGACTATGCCTCCATCATGGCCACAGCCCGCTACATGATGGCTGCCATGAACCGCCTTCCCGAGGGGCTCAAGGCCACCATCGACGTACACCTTGAGACAGGCAACAACATGGGCATAAGCGAGGAAGAGTTGGTGGAGACCCTGGAATGGATCCAGGAGGAGCTCCAGGCAGAGCTAGACGATCCTACGGCTCGCATCCCCATGAATCAAAAGGGGGCCAAGTACTTCCTGACCATGAACCCAAGGGAGCCCAAGTACTATCCGCTGACCATCCAGGCAGAAGCCAAGATCCTTCATGCGGCAAAAGAAAGCTACACCATCTCCACCAAGTACTGGGATGCCACCAATTATTGCCTGTTCATAGGGGATGGCGCCAATGCCCGCAAGGTGGCACAGTGGCAGGCCCAAGACGTGGAGCGACTGGGATGTGAGTACTTGCTGGCTGCCGAGTGCGGACACGGTTACCGTTCCATCCGTTGGGAGGCAGCCAACTGGCTGGGCAGGCAGCCAAACTTCAAGGTCATAGCCTTCCAGGAACTCCTTGCCCAGTACATACAGCAAGGCCGGATCAAGCTGGATCCTTCCCGCAACCCCAAGAGAGTCACCTACCACGACCCCTGCAATGCAGCCAAGAGCGGAGGCATCATCGAGGAACCCAGGATTGTGCTCAGGGCTGCTGTGGAGGACTTCGTGGAGCTGAAACACAACCGCCAGTTTTCGTATTGCTGTGGCGGAGGAGGAGGGGCCCTGACCATGACCGAGTTCGCCAAAAGAAGGCTGGAGGCGGCCAAGGTCAAGGCAGAGGAGATAGCAGCCACCGGAGCCAAGATAGTGGCCACCTCCTGCCACAACTGTTTGGATCAACTGGCCGAGATCAACAGGCACTACAAACTGGGGGTAGAAATAAAGCTGCTTTGCGAGCTTGTGGCAGATGCCCTGATCATGGAATAAGCCCAAGGCCCGGCTTCAAGGCGGCTGATACGGGCCGGGAAAGGAGGCCTTCATGCCTTACAAGATCCTCATAGTGGATGACGAGCCATCCATGCTGACATACTTGAGCACCCTCCTGGAGGACAACGGATATCAAACCATTACAGCATCCGGGGCCCAGGAAGCATTGGAGCTGGCTCAAAGAGAAGAACCGGATCTCATAACCCTGGATTTGCTGATGCCAGAGAAGACCGGCATAAAACTTTACAGGGATCTCAAAAAGAATGCTCGGCTAAGTGCAATTCCCGTTATTATCGTCACGGGCTTCACATCGGGGAATTTCCCTATGATCGATTTCAGAAAGTTCATCTATGAGCGTTCTGTGCCTGGCCCTCAGGGATTTGTGGAAAAGCCAGTGGATCCCAAGGTACTTTTGACAGAGCTGAAAAGAGCCTTGGAACAGGCCAAGGCCTCCTCGGCTTAAAATAAGGGGGAAATGGGCCGTGCGCTGGGCCGCCTTGCCCTGGAGAAAACCCCAAGAGGCTCTGGTGGGGGTGCCTCAGGATCTGATGGGAATGCCTGATGCCTTCCTGGAGGGCACTGCCGGCCCATTGCTGGATTTGCTTCCTTCTTATGTGAGCCTGATCTCCCCTGATATGAAGGTGCTTTGGGCCAACAAGGCCTTGCTGAAGGAGGTGGGGCAGGCAGTGGGCTTGCCCTGCCACCAGATCTACAGGGCACGCCCAAGCCCCTGTCCTGATTGCCAGATCAAAGTGACTCTGGAGCAAGGCTCTGTCTCGGTTTGGGAGGAAACCCTTTCCAATTCAGGTTTTTCTGCCATGCACACCGTGGTGCAAACATTACCCCTTAGGGACAAAACTGGTCATATCCTGGGCGCCTTGAAGATCTCTACGGACATAACACCCTTCAGGGCCAGGCAGCGACAATTGGAATTGAGCCAGAGGGAATACAAGGCACTTTTTGAGGGAGTTCCTTGCTATATCTCGGTACAGGACAGGGATTTCAGGATCCTCAAGACCAACCAACTATTTGAGCGGGATTTTGGTAGATCCCAGGGCCGCAGGTGCTATGAGGTTTACAAAGGAAGGCAGCACAAGTGCGATGTCTGTCCTGTGGAGCATACCTTCGAGGACGGTCAGATCCACTTCAGCGAGGAGACCGTAAGGCGCAGCTCCGGGGAGCCCATGGAGGTGGTGGTCTACACTGCTCCCATAAGGGACCATCTGGGCCAGACCTTCGCGGTCATGGAGATGTCCACGGAGATCACACAAATAAAGAGACTCCAGAGGGAGCTGGCGGCCTTGGGACAGGCGGTGGCCATAACAGCCCATTCCATAAAGAACATCTTGAGCGGCCTGGAGGGGGGGGCCTATGTGGTCCAGTCAGGGCTTCGCCGGGGAGACCATGCTCTTGCCCGAAAGGGCTGGGAGATGCTACGGGAGGGAGTGGAACTGGCCACCAGGCTGGTCCAGGACATCTTGCTCATCTCCAAGGCCCGCACTCCCAATTACAAGACCGTCTCTGCCCAGGCCTTGGCAAGTAAAGTGGTCTCTGCCTTTGAAAAGCGGGCCGCGGACCTGGGGGTGGAACTGCAACTTGTCCAGGTGGAAAAAGAGCCGGAACCCATCATGGTGGACCCTGATGGGATCCACACAGCCCTGGCAAACTTGGTTTCCAACGCTCTGGAGGCCTGCGCATCCATGCAGGGAGTGCAAGACAGGAGGGTCCTGGTCAGGGTGGTGGAGCTCGCTCAGGAAGGAGCTTTGGCTTTCCAGGTAGAGGACAATGGCCCTGGGTTGGCCCCTGGGGTCAAGGAAAAACTTTTCAGGGAGATGGTCAGCACCAAGGGAAACTCAGGCACAGGATTGGGGCTTGTGGTAACAGAAAAGATTCTGAGGGAGCATGGGGGAAAAGTCAGGTTTCATTCCAGAAGTCCTGGATCCACAGTTTTTGAACTGATTATTCCCAGGCGTTTATGTTCCGGGCAAGACCGGGAAATCCAAGACCTGGCCAAAGGCATCAAGCCTAGCCCAATTCTGTAAGGAGGAACTTCCATGGAGAACTCCAGGAGCGTACTGATAATAGACGACGAGCCTGCCATCACAACCTATCTTTCCACCCTCTTGGAAGATCACGGCTTTGTAGCCCACGTGGCCAATGATCCACAGGAGGGCATCAAGAGGCTCGGGGAGCTCAGGCCAGATGTGATACTCTTGGACCTGCTCATGCCGCAAAAAAGCGGGGTGCAGATCTTCCAGAGGATAGCCAGGGATGAGAAGTACAAAGGCATTCCCATAATAATCCTAACGGGCATCAAGGAGCATTTTGTGGAGGACTTCCGGGAGTTTTTTACAACCCTTAAACTGGAGAAGCCCTTTGCATACCTGGAGAAACCGGTGGATCCTCACCAGCTGGTGCATGTGGTGGAAGAAAGCCTCAAGACAACCCACTAGAAGGGCCTCCTTGCCCAGACTAGGGGGCCCGGGGGCCAGCTTTCCTTGAGCCCCGGGCGTTTTTTGACCTGTTCAAGAGCAGAGAGATTGGCTTCAAAAAAAACACTCTACAGGAGCAACAGATGCAAGGTCAGTTTCTAGAGGAGGTTTCTCGTCGAAGCGGTCAGAGCTTCAATGGTTGTTACCAGTGTCTGAGCTGTGGTGGGGGCTGCCCTGT